>JAZDKK010000024.1:0-22606 GCA_043803015.1 Verrucomicrobiota bacterium | reverse complement strand
GCCCGGCCCTACCAGCGATGCCCCGCGGCTCGCCGCGGAGGGCTTCTCCTGGAAACAGCATCTCGGGATACTGGCCGCCGGCCTGGCGATCGCCATCGCCCTCGGCGCGGTGTTCTCGTACCCGCTCGTCCGGCACTTCGGCTCCAGCATCCCGGCGTCGTACGAGATGGCCGGGCAGCAGCGCGACCGTTTCATGTTCCCGGGCGACCAGCTCCAGCTGCTCTACCACTTCTGGCTCGTCCAGGACATGATCCGCGGCGGGACGCCCTGGTTCCACAACCCGTACGAGTTCAACACCGGCGACGATACGGCGCGGTACGAGCCGGGGCTGTACTTCTTCCCGTTCTCGCCGGCGTACGCCCTTTTCGCCTCGCTCGGCGGTCCGGCCGTCGGCTGGAACCTGACCCTGCTGTTCGCGCTGTGGATGACGGCGTACTTCACGTGGCTTCTGGCCGCGCAGTACACGCGGCAGGGCTGGGTCCGCCTCCTCGCGGCCGCCTTGGGCATCGCCCTCCCGTACCGCTGGATCAGTCTCCTGGGGGGAAGCCCCGCCGGCTTCGCGATGGCCTGGGTGCCGATGACGTTCCTGGGGCTGGACCTCGCCACGCGGTCCGGGTCGTGGCGGGGCGGGTTGCTTGCCGGCGTGGGCATCCTGCTGGCGTGCTTCGGGGACTCGCACGTCCTGCTCTTCACCGTCCTTGCGGCGCCGTTCGTGTGCGTCCTCGCGGCGATCGCCTCGTGGCCGCGCGATTTCTATCGTCCGCGGTTTCTGGCCAGGCGGGCGGGGGCGCTGGCCCTGTTCGCCCTCGGCGTCCTCGGCACGTACGCTTTCACCAAGTGGATTGCCCTCCCGATCGAAGAGTCTGTCGTCTCGAAGGGCCGCGAGATCTGGGAGATCGGTCTCTTCTCTCCGCGTCCGGAGGGCCTTTTCACCGCGCGCAGCCTGGGCGTCTCCAACCAGGTATACCTTGGCTGGGCGACGGTCGTCCTGCTCGCGGTCGGGCTGGGCGCCGCGCTGTTCCGCGCGATCCGGAACCGGCGGCGGGACGATGTGGTGGCGCTCATCGTCTTCGCGCTGCTCCTGGTCGCCATCGCGAAGGTCGTCGTCCTCGCGCTCGGTCCGTTCGGCCCCTTCGAGAGCCGGCTCTTCGTCGCCGCCCGGAAGTTCATCCCGCCGTACCGGATGATCCGGCAGACGGGCAAGATCTACGTGATCCTTCCCGCGCTGCTCGCCATGGCCGTCGCGGTGGGCTGGGGGGGGCTCCTCTCGCGGGCGCGGTCGAAGCTGGTGGGGCTGGTCGTCGCGGTCGCGGTCGTCGCGGCGGTGAGCTGGGACTACCTGAGGATCTTCCGCCCGATGCTGTGCCGCCTCGCGGACCGCCAAGGTGCCTACGAGGCGGTGGCGCAGGATGCGGCGAAGTCCGGCGCCGTGCCGCGCGCGCTGGCGATCACGCTCTGGCCCGGCGACTCGCACTACGCTTCGGTCTACCTCTACTACGCCTCGCTGTACCACGTCCGCATGGTCAACGGCTACCGGCCGCTGTTCTCGAGGAAGTACCGCACGGAGGTGTTCGACCGGCTGGAGAGCATGAACCAGGGATTCGTCGCGGACAGCCAGCTCGACGACCTGCTGGGGATGGGCGTTGACTACCTGGTCTTCCACGAGGACCTTTACCCGCAGAAGGTCAGTCCGTTCTCCACGGGCGTGACGCTGAGCCGCCTGCTGCGGCATCCGCGGCTGGAACTGCTGAAGAGCGACGGACCGGTCTGGGCCTTCCGGATTCTTAAGCAGGCGCGTGCGGGCACGGCGGTCGCCCTCGCGTGCCCGTACCACCTGCCGGCCTGGCTGCTGGAGGCCGAGGGGCTCAAGCGCCAGGAGGCGCCGGTGATGGAAGACCAGGCGGCGGGCCGGCACATGTTCGTCCGGCTCTCCGCGGCCGGCTCGTCCATCCACACCAGGCAGTTCAAAGTGGGTGCGTTCCCCGACCTCCGATGGATGATCCGCCTCCGCGGCCACGGGGAAGCACTGGTGTTCACGAGCACCAACGCCGCGGCCGAGCCCGTCAGCGTCCGGATCGAAAGCGATACGTGGATATGGACCGAGGTGCCGTTGCGGCCGGAGGGCGGCAACTTCGGACCGACCTTCGTGAAGATCGAGGCGGAAGGCTTGGTGGACGTGGACGAACTGCTCCTGGCCGCCGGCCCGGCGCTGACGGTCAAGCCGGGCGAGCCGGTCAGCCTGACCCCGGCTTGCTGCTTCCACACGGGGCAGACGGAGCCGGGCACGGGGGATGTTCTGGCCCGCGCGGGGTTCACGGACGAGGGCCCGGTTCTTTCCGGCCCGTACTGGCCCCTGCCGCCGGGCGAGTACCGGATCAGCGTCGAGTTCGAATCACCGGCTCCGGCGGGCACCCGGCTCGGTGGTTTGACGGTGGAGGGCGGGGGCGTCATCCCGCCGTCCAAGTATGTGGACTTCGTAGTGGGCGAGCCCGCGGCCATCGGCTTCGCGCAGAAGGAAGACCTGCCCGTCGTCGCCACCGTCCATTACGCCGGCGAGCACGACCTGCGGATCAAGGTGCTCAAGATCGAACGGCTGGAGCAGCCCTCGCCGTAACGTCGGGGTTCTCCGTATCCATCCGCGGGCCGAGCGATTGTAGGGGCGCTTGGCACAAGCGCCCCTACACCGCAAGCGCGCGTGCTGTAGGGGCGCTTCTGCGAAGCGCCCAAGCTTTCAACGTTAGGATTGCATGCGGGCTGCGAGATTTGGGATCATCCCCCCGTTTGCGGCGGTTTTCGCGCCATGAACATCATCCAGACAGTCACGCACCACTGGGACCTGATCGCCAACCTCGTGGGGCGCGATCTCAAGAGCCGGTACCGCGGGTCGGCGGTCGGCCTGCTGTGGACCGTCCTGAACCCGCTGTTCATGGCGGTGATCTACGTGTTCTTCCTCCGCCTGCTCGCCGGCAGCCGCGTCGGCGTAGCCGTCGAGGACATCATCATCGGCGTGTTTGCGTGGCAGTTCACCGTGCACTGCATCCATGCGGGGATGGACTGTTTTACCGGCAACGCCAACCTCGTGAAGAAGGTCTACTTTCCGCGCATCATCCTGCCGCTGTCCGTCTCGTTCTCGGCGCTCGTGAACTTCGCGATCACGGTGGTCGTGCAGATCGTGCTGGTCGCCGTCCTCCTGCATCTCCGGGGCCTGGCGCCGAGCGCGTGGACCTTCGCCCTGCCGCTGCTGGCCCTGTACCAGACGCTCTTCAACCTCGCCCTCATCCTGCTGCTGTCCGCGGCCAACGTGTACTTCCGGGACACGCAGCACGTGGTGAGCCTGCTGATCAGCGCCTGGTTCTTCATGAGCCCGGTCATGTATCCCCTCTCGTTCGTGGAGGCCGTGGGCCGGCACGTGCCGTGGCTGATGGACGTGTACATGCTGAACCCGCTCGCCGTGATCATCACGGGGTACCGGACCCTTCAGGTGCCCGGCGAGGCGTTCCCGTGGTCCTACGCCGCCGTCGCCGGCTGGATCTGGCCGATGCTCTTCCTGGTCCTCGCGTACATCGTCTTCCAGAAGGCTCAGCGGTATTTCTCGGACGTCATATGATCGCAATTGAAGCCACCAACCTGGGGAAGTGGTTCTGGATGCAGGGGCTGGGCCCGCCCACGCTCTTCGGCGTGCTCTCCGGCGGCCTGCGGGGCCGGAGGCGGAAGAAGTTCTGGGCGCTCCGGGACATCAGCTTCTCCGTGCCGAAGGGAACGACCGTCGGCATCGTCGGGCCCAACGGCTCCGGCAAGAGCTCCCTGCTCGGGCTGGTGGCCGGGACCATCACCCCCTCGGAAGGCACCGTGCGCGCGGAGGGCCGGATCTCCTCTCTCCTCGAGCTCGGCGCCGGCTTCCACCCCGACCTGTCCGGCCGGGAGAACGTCTTCCTGAACGCCGCGATCCTGGGCATCCACCGCGAGGACGTGCGCCGCCGCTTCGACCACATCGTGGACTTCGCCGGCCTGCGCGAGTTCATCGACATGCCGGTGAAACACTACTCGAGCGGCATGTACGTCCGGCTCGCGTTCTCCGTCGCCGTCGAGATGAACCCGGACATCCTGCTGATCGACGAGGTGCTCGCGGTCGGCGACGCGGCGTTCCAGATGAAGTGCCTCGACCGGATCCGCGAGTTCCAGAAGCAGGGCAAGACGCTCCTGTTTGTCTCGCACGCGCTGGAGACCGTGGAGGAATTCTGCGACGAGGTCCTGCTGATCCATGACGGGAAGTTGATCATGAAGGGCGACCCGTCGGAGGTGATCTTCCAGTACCTGAAGTCGTACATGGTGCGCATCGGGATGCTGAACGTCGAGGAGCACGGGACCCGGGAAGTCGAGATGCTCGACGTCGTCCTGCGGGACGAGACGGACAAGGAGTCCGCCGCGTTCTACACCGGCAAGGCCATGGTCGTGGACATCCACTACCGCGCCCACAAGCGGATCGAGAAGCCCGTCTTCGGGTTCAACATCAAGACCGGCAACGGGTTCTACGTGTTCGGCTCGAACACGCAGATCGAGAAATATCCCCTGGACGCGATCGAGGGGGAGGGGATCATGCGCCTGCGGATCGATCCGCTGACACTGATGCAGGGCAAGTTCTTCCTGTCGCTGTCGGTCCATTCTTGGGACCACGCGGTGCAGTATCATCGCCAGGAGGACCTCCACCCATTTACCGTGAAGGACGCTACGGAGGCGCTCGGCGTGTTTCAGCTTTCGAGCAAGTGGGAGTTGAAGCCGATGTAGCGGCGCTTCTGTGAAGCGCCGATCTGCGCGTCGCAGACGCGCAGCTACAACCCAGGCGAGGGATCAGCACAAGAATGAAAATCCAGATCAACGGTCAGGACAAAACGCCGGAAATCGAGGCGAAGATCCGGGAAGGCATCCGGAGCCGCAAGAGCGGGGCCGAGCCGGGCGAGATCTCTCCGGAGATCGGCGCTCTCCGCCTCCAGGAGGCGAAGTCGGAAACCGAGTACCAGGAGCTGCTGCTCCGGCTGATGCGTTACCGCGACAACGTGGACACGCTCCCGTTCGACATCCCGCGGCGGCCCGGCTTCCTCGGCGCGATCATGGCGCGGGTGCGGGTCTTCCTGTGGAAGCTGCTGAGGTACCAGCACGACCGGGTCACCTCACGGCAGAACCTCATCAACAGCACCCTCAGCGGAGCGATCGAATTCGAACACCGCCTCAGGAAGCAGGAACTCGACGAGTTGAGGAAGAGGGTCGCCGACCTGGAAAGCCGGCTGGGACAGCGTACATGAGCGGGAAACAGCGCATAGACCAGCTGCTCGCCGGCTTCGCGGACGGCGACGCCACGTCGCAGATGGCCGTGGTCCTGCGGGACGTGTTCCGGCGCTGGGGTCATCCGTCCGACCTCTTCGTTCCGCCGGACCGCGCGTCGCCGACGCTCCAAGGCCAGTTCCGCCCGCTCTCGGAATTCGCGGGCGCCGGCGGCAACATCGTCCTGCACCACTACGGCATCCGGTCGCCCGCCTCCGCAGCCTTCGAAGCGGCCGGCGGCGGCGTGAAGAGAATCCTGGTTTACCACAACATCACTCCGCCCGAGTACTTCCGGGGTTTCGACGACGCGCTGGCGGAAGAGCTTCGTCAGGCGCGGGCCGACCTGGCCCGATTGGGCCAGCAGGCTGACGCGGCATGGGCCGTTTCGCAGTTCAACGCGGCGGAGCTGAAGGCGGCCGGCGCGAAGAATGTCAGCGTCCTCCCGCTGACGTTCTCAGCGGCCACGCTGGACCTGGCGCCGGACCCCGAGGTCCTGAAGAGATTCGACGTTCCGCTGAAGACCATCCTCGCGGTCGGCCGCGTCGCGCCCAACAAGCGGCTGGAGGACCTCATCCAGGCCTTCGGGTGGTACAACAAGTCCATCAACCCGTACAGCCGCCTGGTGATCGTCGGCTCCGTCCACAGCACGCCCCGGTACTGGACCATGCTCCAGATGCTGGTGGGCGACCTGGACGTGGCGAACATCTGTTTTGAGGGGTTCGCGTCGCCGGCCGGGCTGGCGGCGTACTACTGCGTGGCCGACGTGTTCGTTTCGACGAGCGAGCACGAGGGGTACTGCCTGCCGCTCGTGGAAGCCATGTACAAGGGGATTCCCGTGATCAGCCGGAACGCCGGTGGCACGCCGGAAGCGCTCGACAGCACCGGGGTGCAGTACGACGAGCTGGCGCCGCGAGAACTGGCCGAACTGATCCACCTGGTGCTGACGGACGAGGACCTGCGGGTGGACATCCTGCACAGGCAGGGCAACCGCATCCAGGCGGAGTTGATGCGGGACCTGGAGGGTGAGCTTCGCGACCTGCTGAAGATGTTCGTTCGAGCTTGAGGTGGACCCACCCGGGGCAGTAGTCGTCCTCGGTCTCGGCCTCGGACTCGGCCTCGAACACATCGAGACCGAGCACGAGTCCGAGGACACGACGACATGAAGATCATCGCGCATCGTGGTTGCTCGTCCGCAGCCCCCGAGAACACCTTGGCGGCGTTCAAGCTCGCGTGGGAGGAGGGTGCCGACGGGATTGAGTTCGACGTCCGGCAGACGAAGGACCGCAAGGTCGCCGTGATCCACGACGAAACCGCGCTCCGGACCGGCGGCAGGGACGCCAAGGTCAGCGAGCTGGCCTTCTGGGAGTTGAGGAACCTGGACGTAGGTTCCTGGAAGGACCCGAAGTACCGCAACGAGCGGATCCCCGATCTGGAGGATGCCCTGGGCGCGCTACCGTCGGGCAAGCTGGCGATGATCGAGATCAAGTGCGGCTCCGAAATCCTGCCCGAGCTTTGCCGGACCGTGGAGGCTTCGCCGGTGAAGCGGAACCAGCTCATGTTCCTGTGTTTCCACCGCGATGTCCTTGCCGAGACGCTCATGGTGCTCCCGGGAGCGCTGACGATCTGGAATCTCACGCTGTACCGCAAGGGCCTGGCGGGTGCGTGGGCCCCGCCCGCGGAGAAGCTGATCTCCAGGGCGCAGGAGGCGGGTATCCGGGGCCTCGGGATCCGCCGCTGTGACGGGATCACGGCCGCGTTCGTCGAGAAGGTCCACGCGGCCGGGATGAGGCTCTTCATCTGGACCGTGGACGATGTGCCGGCCGCCCGCCGCATGCGCGAACTGGGTGTCGACTACCTCGCCACGAACAAGCCCGGATTCGTGCGGGCGCAGTTGGGCGACTGACAGAGGCAGGTAGAGCCCGGTTTATCCGGGCTACAACGGCGAACAGCCCGCGTGAAGCGGGCTCTACGGGAAGGGGTGGTAGAGCCCGGTTTATCCGGGCTAGGGTGAGGGTGACGAGGCGGTTCGCCAAAAGCGCGGCAGGATGCCGTTCTTCGAACGGCCGCTACACCTTTTCTTCCAATGCTTGGAAAAAACCGCCCGAACGGCCCGCGCCCTTTCCGTTTGACTCGTTCGGACCCCGGCGCAAGGATGACGCAAAAGGAGGCCTTATGCGGATCCCGTTTCTCGTCCTGCTGGTTCTCGCTCTGCCCGCTGGGGCGCAGGAGCTGGACCGCGATCGCGCGGGCGTCCTCGGCGGCGAGGCGGTCCGCGAGCGCTACGCCGAGATCGCGCCCGGTGACCTCGTCGTGGATGGCGTCCGTCTGCCGTCGGACGAGAGGGGCGACACGCAGACTAACACGTACATCAATCTCCACCTGAAGAGTTCCGAGCGGGAGGAAGCGGCCGGCGACATCCTCATCAGGTATTCGGACTCGATTCAGGCCTGCTTGGGCCCGGACGGCTCGGTCCGGCACGTGACGCGGCGGCCGAAAGCGACTGCCCGCCTCAAGCCGGGCGCTGAAAGCCCGGCACCCGCAACCAAGAAGATGATCTCCATCAACTTCCGGGATGCGCCGATCGTTCACCTGGCGCAGTTCTACTCGGAATTGATGGGCGTCGAAGTCAGCGTGGGCGAGGAATGCAAGCATGTCACCGTCACCCTGTTCGGCGAGGACCGGCTGACGCAGGAGCAGGTGGACGTCTTCATTCGCGCCGCCCTGAGACACCAGGGCATCGCCCTAGAGCCGGCGGGCGAGAACAAGCTCAAGCTCGTGTGCCAAGCCTCTCCGTAAAGGCAGTGTTGACGTTCGGGGGTCCAGCCAGTATTCGAGGATGGCTCTCGAGAAGCCGGTATCATCATGACGGAGAATACAGTGAACCGATGTAGCCGCTGCATCCTGCCGGATACCTATCCGGGCATCACGTTTGATCAGGAAGGGGTCTGCAACTACTGCCGGACCTACGAGAAGGAGGGCTACGAGGGGAAGGAGAAGCTGCACAGTCTTCTCGATTCTCTTCGGAACGGAAAAGAGAAGTACGACTGCGTGGTGGGGGTCAGCGGGGGCCGCGACAGCACGTTCGCGCTGTATTACCTGGTGAGGGTCTGCGGACTGCGGGTGATTGCCTACACGGTGGACAACGGTTTCGTTGCCGAAGCGGCGAAGGAGAACATCCGGAAGATCGTCAAGTCGCTGAATCTCGAGCTGGTGATCGAGCCGCACGACCTGCTGAAGAACAGCATCGGGCCCAACATCTCCACCTGGCTGCGCAGGCCGTCTCCCGGCATGGTCCAGATGATGTGCTGCGGGTGCAGGCTGGGCATGTTCCGCGGCCTCCTTCGGTTCGCAAAGAAGAACAACATTCCCCTCGTCGTCCTCGGCGCTGGCTCCGCGATCGAGCGATGCCGTTTCAAAGTGGAGTTCCTGGCGCGAAACCGTTGGGGCAGCATGAAGTGGATCAGGAACCACCGAGGGCTCTCCCTCCTGTTCGGGCTCCTGTACGAGATGTTTCGGAATCCTCGCTATTTCCTGAACCCGGCCCGGGCGGTGATGTTCGTGAAGGAGTACCTGTACTTCTTCGGCTACGAGACGATGCAGAAGCTGTTCTATCCCAAACAGCGCCTGGTGTTCCTGTTCCGCTACATCAAGTGGGACCCGGAGCAGATCATCGCCACGATCAAGAAGGAGCTGAACTGGGAGCGTCCCGCCGACAGCAGGGCGGCCTGGCGGTTCGACTGCCACATCAGCGTCCTGAAGACCTATCTTCTGAGGAAGATGGTCGGCTTCGGGGAAGAGGAAGAGATCCTCAGCAACATGATCCGCGAGAGCCTGGTCAGCCGTTCGGCCGCACTCGAAAGGGTCCAGAGCAAGACCGTTCTTCCCGAGCAGGTCCTCACGGAACTCCTCGATTCGTTTGGCTTGGATTCGGCCGACCGGGCCAGGATCGATGCGCTTTCCCCGCCGGCGGCGTGACGAAGACGGAACGACCCACCGCAGATCACCCCGAACCAGAGCCTGCGGCACGGTTCGGGGCACGGCGCAGATCCACGCAGATGACTGCGGCGCCATGACTTGTAGCCGCGGGCGGCTTGTCGCGGCGTAGCATCGCGAAGCCGGACGACCGCGGCAATTCTTCCAATGCTTGGAAGATCCGGCCTCGGTTCTTCCAACCCTTGGAAGAAACGGCCCGAACCGCCTCAGAACGATTCTGTTTGACCCGTCCGGGCCCCCGCGCAAGGATGGCTCAGGGGCAGACGGGTTACCGGACCCGTGTGACATTCAGCAACAGGGGAAGATGCAATGAAGAAGCTACTGGCTGTGCGTATTGTGCTTGTTGTGGGGGTCTTTGCGCTGATGACTTTTGGCAGCGGCGTCGCTCTGGCCGGCAAGGGCGGCTTCGACGAGTACGGGTACAACTATCAAGCCCGCGTCTTTGTGGGAAAAGCCGATGGGATAGACCATATCTTCGATGGAATGGTCTGGGGCAGTGCCTACGGCGCCAACGACCACTTGGTGACGAAGTGGTCGAAAGCGTGGGACGATGCCCGCTACCACGGGGCCGAGTGGACGTGTGGGGCCTGGGTGGAGGATGAGTGGAACGGGCAGGTGCCGGGCGGTAGTGGGGAAGTCTGGCACTACAAGATCGTGTGGGTCGGTCCGGAGCTCGAGAACAGTCCGTGCTGGGAAGAGGGAGGCTACGCCATGTGGGACCAGTTCGAGATCATCTTCTCTCACGGCACCGTGGCGAACGAACACTTCTGGGAAGCCCACTCCGTTCCGAGTGGTTTGGGTGAGGAGTGAACGGAAGGCAAGGCGACCGCGGATTACGCGGATTGCGCTGATGGGGTGAGGGTGCGCGGACCGACGGTCTCTCTACCCTCTCCGGCCGTTTCCGTTCCGTTACCATCCGCGCTATCCGCGCCGTGCCACGGCGTAGCCCGCCGTGTCTCGGCGGAGTTCGCAGAACGGAGCCGGAAGGGCGAAGCCGGGAAATCCGCGGTTAGGCCTACGTTCCCTTCGCGCGCTTCGCGGCCTTCCTGTTTGCCTTCAGTCGTGAGGGACGTGGGGAACGTTCAATGACTGGCCGTTGTGTTCGGGGCCGAGGGAGAGGAGAAACGGAACGGCCTGCTTGGACCACTCGCGAGGTGAAGGGTAGTTATCCGCCGCGTCGGCAAAGCCCTGCTTCAGCATGTCCGTGTTGATCATGCCTGGGCTTAGAGCCACGGCGGCCATGCCTTTCGGCAATTCCTGCGCCAGGGCCTGGGTCAGGCCCTCCACGGCAAACTTGGTGGCGCAGTAGGGCGCGACGTTCGCGTCCGTCGTGCGGCCCCAGCCGGAGCTCAGGTTCACGATCACGCCGCGTTTTCTCGCGATCATGGCTGGGGCGAAACTCTGAATCACCCACGTCACGCCCTTGATGTTCACGTCCACCACCTGTGAGAACTCGTCCGCCGGGACCTGCCACAGCGGGGCCGGCGTGTTGATGAGGCCGGCGTTGTTGATCAGCAGATCCGGCGCGCCGTACTCGGCGAGAAGCCGCCGGGCCCACGCGCGGACCTCGTCGGCCGAAGCAACGTCCACGACCTCGAAGTCGTGCGGCTTGCCGAAGGCTTTGCGGAGTTCCGCAATGCGGTCCTTCGAGCGGCCGCAGCCCAGCACGGTGTGGCCGAGTTCGATGAACCCTTCCGCCATGGCGCGGCCGAGCCCGCGCGTGGCGCCGGTGATGACGATAATCCGAGGATTGGTCGTTTTCACTTTTTCGTGACGAAGCCGGCCTGTTTGTGGCTATAATCCGACGGTTTCTGGAAAAATCAAACCATCATGAACAACTGGCGCGAAAGCCACTGTGTCTTCGAGGAAATCGCCCACTTGAAAGGCCAGGGGCGGTCTTGCGCCCTGGCAGTCATCGTCCGCCTCGAAGGCTCTGCTTACCGCCAGCCGGGCGCGAAACTGCTCGTCCGCGACGACGGGACGCTGGTCGGGAACGTCAGCGGAGGCTGCCTGGAATCCGACGTCCGCGAAGTCGGGCTGAAGATCATGAAGGGCGAGGCGCCCAAGCGGCTTCACTACGATACGACCGGCCGGGAGGACGTGGTGTGGGGCCTGGGCGTCGGATGCGGAGGCAAGGTGGACATCCTGGTCCAGTCGTGCGCGGCTGCGGGCCTCGGGGACATCGTCGAACCGGTCCGGGGGTTGCTCAAGGGGAATGAACCTTTTGCATTATCCACGGTCGTGTCGGGCCCGTCCGCAGGGCGGGTCGTCGTTCACACGCGCACCGGGGTCCTGGCCGGCTGCACGGGCCATGCGGAGCTGGACCGGCAGATTGCGGCCACGGCCGCCGACCAGCTGAGGGCCGAGAAGTCCGTGTTCCGCGAATCAGGCGACACGGGCGTGTTCACGGAGATCCTGGTGCCGCCGCCGAGCCTGGTGATCTGCGGCGCCGGCGACGACACGATGCCGCTGGTGCGCCTGGCCACGGACGCGGGATTCCGGGTCACCGTGGCGGATCACCGTCCGGCGTTTGTGACCGAGGAGCGATTCCCGACCGCCTTCCAGCGTGTCGTTGCCAGGCCCGAGGAGGCGGCGCCGGAGATACCGTCGGGGCCGGGCACGTTCGCCGTGGTGAAGACGCACGTTCTGGTCCACGACCGGGGGTGGGTCGAGCGTTTTGTCGCCTCCGGCGCTCGCTACGTGGGCGTGCTGGGTTCGCAGTCGCGGCGCGAGGAGATCATGCGCGGGCTGACGCCGGAACAGCGGGACGCCATCCACGGTCCCATCGGCCTCGACCTGGGGGCGGAGGGGCCGGACCAGGTGGCGGTGAGCATCGTGGCGGAGCTGCTGGCCGTGTGGTCGGGCCGGAAGCCCCAGCACCTGAAGGACCGGAAGCGGCCCATACACGGATGACTAGGTGGCGCGCGTTGTCCCTAACGCGCACGGGCGGAAGGCGAGCGCGATGAGCGGCTTGGGGGCAAGCCGCTCCACCACGCATGGGTGCGGCGGTGTAGGGGCCGTTCGCCAGAACGGCGGAGCTTGAGGTTGGCGGTCGCGACAGGTAAAGTGAGCGAGCTTTACGGAAGCCGGACGAACGCAGGGTGGAACATGACCGCGAGAATCCTGGACGGAAAAGTCATTGCCCAGCAGATGCGGGTTGAGCTGATGGCGGAGATCGCCGCGCTGAAGAAGAAAGGCGTGACGCCCGGCCTTGGCGTGCTCCTGGTGGGGGACAACCCGGCGTCCCGGTCATACGTCACGGGCAAGGAGAAGGCCTGCGTCGAGGTGGGCATCTTCTCGCAGGAAGTGCGCCTGCCGGCGACGGCGAAGCAGGCGGAGATCGTCGGGGTCGTCGAGGAGTACAACGCGGACGCCAAGATCCACGGCATCCTGGTGCAGCTGCCTCTGCCCGACCCTTCGATGGAGCGGGCGGTGATCGCCGCCGTGAACCCCGACAAGGACGTGGACGGCTTTCACCCCGTGAGCGTCGGCAGGATGATGATGGGTCTGCCGACCTTCCTGCCCTGCACACCGCACGGCGTGATCCAGATCCTGAAGCGCTCGGGCATCGTCATCAAGGGCGCGCATGTCGTGATCGTCGGCCGGAGCAACATCGTGGGGCGGCCCCTGGCCAACATGCTTTCCCAGAAGAGCGAGCTCGGCAACGCCACGGTGACGATGTGCCACACGGCGACGCGGGACGTGGGCCACTTCACCCGGCAGGCCGACATCATCGTCGCGGCGGCGGGCCGGCCGCACACGATACGCGCCGACATGGTGCGGGAGGGGGCCGTGGTGATCGACGTGGGCGTCAACCGCGTGCCCGACGCCGGCACCAAGTCCGGCTACCGGCTCATCGGCGACGTGGACTTCGACCAGGTCAAGGAGAAGGCCTCCGCGATCACCCCGGTGCCCGGCGGCGTGGGGCCGATGACGATCACGATGCTGCTCTACAACACGGTCGCGGCCGCGCGGGGCACGCTCCAAGCGTAGGACGGAAGGCGCCCTTGCGAGTCATCAACAAATACATCGCTCACGACTTCCTCGCCACGATGGTGCCGGCCGTGCTCGTGTTCACCTTCGTCATGTGCGTGGGCGCCGTGTTCAAGGCCATCGACCTTCTCGCGCGGGGCGTATCCGGCGGGCTGATCCTCCAGGTCTTTGCCTACAACATCCCGTTCATCCTGACGTTCTCGATCCCGATGAGCGTGCTGACTGCCGTCCTCCTGCAGTTCTCCAGGATGTCGCTGGACGGCGAGATCACTGCGATGAAAGCCAGCGGGCTCAGCATCTGGCAGATCATCTCGCCCGTGATCATGATCTCCATCGTCCTCTCGATGGTCTGCGTCTACCTCAACGATTCGCTGGCTCCGCGGAGCCACTGGGCCCAGCGCCGCGTGCTGGTGAAGATCGGCGTCGAGGAGCCGATCAACCTGCTCGAGGAGGGCCGTTTCGTCCGCGACTTCCCGGGCCTCCAGGTCTACGTGGCCAAGAAAGACCGCCAGCAGGTGACGGACGTCGTGGTGTACGAACTGGGCGAGGAAGGGGTGGTCCGGAATGTGCGGGCGAAGACCGGCACGATCCGCAACGACCCGAAGGCCAGGGCGCTCGTGATCGACCTGTACGACGTCCGGATCGACCAGCCCGATCCGGAACGGCCGATGGACCCGACGCGCACCCGGTACGTGAATGCCAAGCACTACCCCGTGAAGCTCAGCTACGAGGAGCTCCTGGACAAGGGAAAGGTCAGCCAGAAGACGGCGGACATGACCTACTTGGAGCTGATCCGTGCCATCCGCGACATCCGTGGGGCGTTTCCGCACCTGCAGTACGACGACCTGCGCAGGCAGCGCATGTCCATGGTCGTGGAGTCAAACAAGCGGCTGGCGCTCTCGCTGTCCTGCTTCGCGTTTGCCCTGCTGGGGGTGCCGCTTGGCATGAGGTCCCGCCGGCGCGAGTCGTCCGTCGGCGTGGGCATCAGCCTGCTCCTCGTCTTCTTCTTCTACTTCTTCATCATCCTGGCGAACTCGCTGGTGGACCGCCCGCAATGGCGTCCGGACATCATCGTCTGGATACCGGTCCTGCTGGCCGAGTTCGCGGGATTCTACCTGATCTACCGGGCGAACTAGGAAGAATGGTTGATGGTTGATGGTAAATGGGTAATGAAGAAGAGGGCCGAGAGACATTGCGGCCTGTTGCCCTCCTCTTCTCCATCAACCATGAACCATTAACCATCAACCATTCTTCAGCGCCGGTTGACGGCGACGAGGAGCGAGTAACCCCGGTAGATCTCCTGCAGGCCATGATCGCGGGGCATGGAGAAGGCGTACGGGCGCTTCTTGTCCATGATCACGTACACGGTCTCCGGCGAATCCAGGAGGGCGTCCAGCTCCTCTTCGCTGCCGTACGTGTGCGGCACGATCCGCTCCGAATCGATGCCGACCTGGAGGGGGAACTCGCTCCGGTCGTTGATCACGGGTCTTTGGAGGTAGAAGCCCAGGCCCATCGGGGTCCGGTGGTAGCTGACGACCTTGTCCGACGGCTGGATCTGCTCCCGGATCGCCGTCGCCACCTGCCGCATGGCGGTGTAGTGGCCCAGCTCGTGGTCGTGGCGGCGGATGAGATCGAACGAGAACTCGAAGCCGACGACGAGGAGCGCGGCGCACGCCACGGCCTTCCGCCAGCCGTGATACCGGAACACGAAGAAGGCCGCGGCCAGCGCCAGGAGCAGCCACCAGAGATCGGTTGCCGCGAAGAACGTGGACCACTCACGCTCGCGCCCGAAGGCACGGAAACCGAACACCAGGCCCGCCACGCAGGCCGCCGTGAACCCGGCCTGGATCCAGGCCCCGACCCGCTTCGACCACAGCGACGGGATCTGCCGGCCCGCGATCAGGGCCACGGCGGGCAGGATCGGCAGGATGTAGCTCGGGATCTTCGAACGGCTGAGGGTAAAGAAAACCAGCGGCACGATGACCCAGCAGACGAGGAGCCGGACGGCCGGCGCGGCACGCCAGTGACGGCGGGCGTCGAGCAGGCCCGCCAGCGCGGCCGGGAGCCACGGGAGCACCGCCACGGGGAAGATCACCAGGTAGTACCAGGGAGCTTCCACCCGCCCGTGGACCGTCGTTGCGAATCGGCCCAGCAGTTCCCGCAGTACGAAGAAATCCCAGAGCTCGGGGCGCTGAAGGCAGGCCAAGATGAACCAGGGAAGGGCGATCAGCGCGGCGAGGAGGATTCCGCCGAGAGACGCGAACGGACGCCAGAGCAGGCCCACGGGCTGAGTGAGGCGGAAGGCCAGGATCGACAGAAGGACCACGAGAGGGCCCACCGGGCCCTTGACCAGGAACGAGACGCCGGCCGCCGCGTAGAACAGCAGGAGCTGCCACCGGCGGCCGTCGGCGAACCAGCCGACCAGCGCCCAGAAGCAGAGGGTGGTCCAGAAGGTCAACAGCATGTTGCAGTCGCAGAGGCGCGCCACGACGAAGAACATGGGCGAGGTCAGGAGAACGAGCCCGGCGAGCAGTGCCTCGATTGGGCCGAAAAGCCGCCGGCCCAGGGACCACGTCAGGAGGAGGGTGCCGAGAGCGGACAGCGCGGCCGGCAGGCGCGCGGCCCACTCGTTCACGCCGAAGACCCGGTACGCCGAGGCCATAAGCCAGTACGTCAGGGGCGGCTTATCAAAGTGCGCGCGGTCGTACAGCCGCGGGGTCATCCAGTCGCCGCCGGCATACATCTCGTAGCTGATCGTGGCGTAGCGTCCCTCGTCGGGCTCGTTGAGCCCGCGCGAGCCCAATTGCCAGGAGAGGGCCGGGACGGCGAAGAGGAGGAGCAGTGCAAGGGACCAGCGGGGGTTCACGGGGCGTCATCCGGTTTGGGTTCGGCCGACTTCACGTACAAAGCACAGCGGAGATCCTGGCGCCACAGGTCGACCACGGGCGTCCTGAACAGCGCGTTGCTGGGAAACGGGCGGGCCCTGTCTCCGGAAACGGCGATGAGGTCGCCCGACTCCGCCTCTCGCCACGCCCGGTCGAAGTTCGTCGCAAACGAGGCCTTGCTGCCCAGGTAAAACTCGAGCTGGCTGCCGCGGGCGCCGATCGCGTACACCCGCCGGGCTTTCGCCACGTAGGGCTCGGCGTACCGAGCGAAGACGGGGATGAGGGCCGGGGGCCGATGAAGGTCGCCCAGGAGGAACACATAACTGTGGAGGCCGACCGCCGTCATCAGGACAGTCACGGCCATCAGGCCGTTGCGCGTCGGCAAAGGCCGGACCTGCCCGAGAAGGATCCCGGAGGCGAGCAACAGCAGGCCGAACGCCCAGAAGGAGGAAGCCCGGAGGCCGGGCCGCATGCAGGGGTAGAAGACCAGGCACAGTCCGGCAAAGGCGTAGACGAGAGGCATGGCGCGCAGGAACCACGTCGGCAGGCGGGCCATCCAGGACGGCTGCCGCTTGAAACGGTGGCAGAGGCTCCAGCCGATCATCAGGGCGGACTGGGGCAGAAGCAGGGCCGAGTAGTGGTCCTGCTTGTTGCCGACCAGGCTGAGGGCGGCGAAGGTCGTGAGAAACCAGATCAGCAGGAACTTGATGCGCCTGTGCACTCGGACGTACCGCCAGATCGCCCAGATCGCCGTCGGCAGCAGGACGCTCCACGGCAGCATCATCTTCAGCAGGTTGAACATGTAGTAGTAGATCGGCCCGGGATGATTCTCTCCCAGGAAGGTGGCCTGCAGCTCGGTCGTGATGGCGCGGTCCGCGGCGGCGTGAGTCAGCGAGGAGAAAACGACCGCGATGTACCAGGGAGCGGCGACCAGCGCGAACACGCCCAGGGCGCTCAGGGCGCGCCGCGACAGGAAGGTCTTGCGATGCGCGGGCGACAGGGCGGCGAACGTCGCCAGCGCGAGCAGGGGCAGGGCCAGCGCGGCCGGGCCCTTGACGAGGAAACCCAGGCCGGCGAAGAGGCCGGTGTAGATCCAGCGAGGCCTCGACGGCGGGCCGGTCATGGCGGCATAGCCGCAGAGGACGGCCAGGCTGGTGAACAGGCACAAGGCGATGTCGGTCTCGGCCAGTCGGGCATGGCGCATGAATACGAACGAGGTTGCCGCTACGAGCGACCCCAGGAAGGCCGGCCGGCGCCCGACCAGCATCGCTCCTCCCCGGTAGATGGCCAGGATGAGCGCCGCGCCGAAGAGGGCCGACGGAAGTCGGGCGACAAGCGGGGAGGTGGTGGTGCCCGCCGCGCGGAAGAACGCGGATACGATCCAGTACATCAGCGGCGGTTTCTTGAGGCGGGGCTGATCGCGGAACTGAGGGACGAACCAGTTCCCGGTCTCCGCCATGCTGCGGGCGGCGAGCGCCACGCGCAACTCCTGCTGGCGCAGCATGGTCAGCCGGCCCAGCCCGGGCAGGAGCACGGAGGCACACAGAACCAGGAGAATAAGAGGTTGTTTCAAACGCTGTGTCATGCGGGTTTTAGGGCCGAAAAATAGCATTGAAGTTTGACCCTTAACAACTCAAAGTAACGCGGTTTTTTGCGGTGTTTCGGCCTGGTGGGAGGACGTGTCGGACCCCAGAACAAGCGAGTTATGAAGATCCCTTTTCTTGATCTGAAAAAACAGCACGACCCTATTCGCCGGCAGCTGCACGAGGCCGCCTGCCGCGTCATCGACAGCTGTCACTACATCGGCGGCGAAGAGGTCAAGGGCTTCGAGCAGGACATGGCCCGGTGGCTGGGCGTGCAGGACGTCGTCGGCGTGGCGTGCGCGACCAGCGGGTTGTTCGCGGCCCTGAAATCGCTCGGCGTGGGCCCGGGCGACGAGGTGATCACCACCGTCCACACCGCGATCGCCACGGCCGAGGCCGTCACGCTGACCGGCGCCAGGCCCGTCTTCTGCGAGGTCCGACATGGCTACTTCAACCTCGATCCCGGCGAGGCCGCGCGGAAGATCACGCGGAAGACCAAGGCCCTGCTTCCGGTGCATCTCTACGGCCAGCCCTGCGAAGTTGACGCCTTCGTGGCGCTTTCCAGGAAACACGGGATCCCGCTGGTCGAGGACTGCGCCCAGGCCCAGGGCGCCCGCTTCCGCGGGCAGAGGGTCGGCACGTTCGGCGACCTTGGGGTCTTCAGCTTCTTCCCCTCGAAGAACCTCGGCGGGTTCGGCGACGGCGGCGCCGTCGTGGCGCGCGACCCTGCCGTGCTCAAGAAGGTCCGCATGTTCTCCAACCACGGGCGGACGAGCAAGTACTTGCACGAGTTCGAAGGTATGAACAGCCGCCTGGACGCCATCCAGGCGGCGCTCCTGCGCGTCTGCCTGCCCCACGTGGACCGCTGGAACGAACTGCGCCGGACCGTCGCGAAGTGGTACGGCGAGAGGCTCCGCGAAATCGCTGAGGTTGTTCGCCCGCGGGTCACGGAGGGCTCGGAGCCGGTATACCACGTCTATGTCATCCTGGTCCCGGACCGCGATTCCTTGCAGTCCTACCTGAGCAACCGGGGCATCGAGACCGGCATCCACTACCCCCACGCGCTGAACACGCTGCCGGCCTACGCCTACCTGGACCAGGGCGTGGGGTCGTTCCCGGAAGCCGAGCACGACTGCGCGCACATGCTGTCCCTCCCGATGTCGCCGGTCTTGACGAAGGACGAAGTAGACCACGTCTGCGACGCGATCCGGCAGTACTTCGCGGAGAAGAGATAAGGGGCCCCCGATGTGCGAACCGCAGCTTGACCTCTCGGTAGTCATTCCCGTCTTCAACGAGCGGGACAACCTCGAGCCGCTCCTCAAGGAACTGCAGCAGGTACTGAACCGCGTGGGCGGGAGCTACGAGGTGCTGTGCATCGACGACCGGAGCACCGACGACAGCCTCCAGGTCCTCAAGTCCCTGCAGAAGGACCGGCCCTACCTGCGCGTGGTAGGCCACCGCATCAATTCGGGCGAGAGCGCTGCCCAGGCGACGGGCTTCGAGCACGCGCGGGGCGCCGTGCTCATCACGATGGATGCCGACCAGCAGAACGACCCCGCGGATATCCCGGCCCTCCTGGAGGCCCTCCGGGACGACGTCCATGCCGTCTGCGGCGTCCGGAGCGTCCGCGAGGACGACTGGGTGAAGAAGCTGTCCTCTCGGATCGCGAACGGCTTCCGCAACGCGGTGACGGGCGACCGCGTGTCCGACGCGGGCTGTACGTACCGCGCGCTGCGGAGGACCGCCCTGCACGAGATCCCGGTGTTCAACGGCATGCACCGGTTCCTGCCCACGATCCTGCGGCTGCAAGGCTACCGGGTGGACGAGATCAAGGTGAACCACCGGCCGCGGACGCGCGGCAAGTCCAAGTACGGCGTCGGCAACCGCGCGTGGCGGGGCATCGTGGACTGCCTGGCGATGCGCTGGTTCCGGACGCGGTGCGTGCGGGGCGACCGGGCGTCGGTGCAGCCGCGTCAGCTGGGGACGGACCATCATCATGAATGACCAGGACCAAGGCGGAGAAGCCCGGCGGCGCGTGGTGATCCCGGTGAAGCCGCTGATCGTGCTGGCGGTGCTGGCGCTGGGCATCCTGGTGGTCTATTTCTCGCCCCTGCGCGGCTACCTCCACGAGGTCAAGCAGATCAAGGCGCGGCTGGCGGCGCTCGGCGTGCTCGGGCCGGTGGTGTACATGGCCGTGGTGTTCGTCCTGATCTCGATGGGGTTCCCGCGCCTGCTGTTCTGCCCCATCGGCGGCATGGCTTTCGGGTTTGTTCGGGGTCTGCTGTGGACGTTCTTTCCAACCCTGCTTGGCTACTACGTGATCTTCCTCTTCGTCCGCTGGGGCGGGCGGGACTTCGTCCTGCGGCATTGGCCCAGGCTGGCGCGGCCGCACCGGGTCTTCGAAACGCACGCCGTCCCGGCCATTGTCCTGATCCGGCAGCTCCCCATCAGCGGGCTCCTGATCAACCTCGCCCTGGGCGTCTCGCCGGTGGGGCATGTGCAGTTCCTCGTGGGCACGGCCATCGGGCTGATCCCGGAAGCCATTCCCTTCACACTGGTCGCCAGCGGCGCCGTCAAAATGGGTGGTGGTGAAAGCGCAGCCTATGTTCTCGGGGCGATCGTGATTCTGGTATTGCTGTGGGGCGGGATGTGGGTCCTGGCCCGGCGGTCGCGGCTGTTCGCGGAAGTCCGCGAGGAGGCCCAGGAAGACGGGCTGGAGCAGGACGGGAAGTGAGTGCGGAATCCACCAAGCTGAAGTTCGCCGTGGTCGGCTGCGGGCGCGTCTCCGGCAACCACCTGGCGGCCCTCTCGTCCGGGCTCATCCCGGCGGAGGTCGTGGCGGTGGCCGACGTCGCTGAGGAGAAGGCGCACGGCAAGGGCGAGCGCCACCATGTGCCGCACTACGCCGATTTCCACGAGATGGCCCGGCGCCACCCGGAGGTGGACGTGTTCGACGTCCTCACGCCGACGGGCTACCACGCCCAGCACGTGATCGATCTGGCCGGCTACGGCAAGCACATCGTCGTCGAGAAGCCCATGGCCCTGACCGTGGCCGACTGCGACGCGATGATGGACGCCTGCCGGAAGCACAAGTGCCGGCTGTTCGTCGTGAAGCAGAACCGTTTCAACCGCGCCATTGTCGCGGCGCGGCGCGCGCTCGAGGAAGGGCGGTTCGGGAAGCTGGTGCTCGGCACCGTGCGCGTGCGGTGGAGCCGGGACCAGAAGTACTACGAGCAGGACGACTGGCACGGAACCTGGGCGCTGGACGGGGGTGTCATGGCCCAGCAGGCCAGCCACCACCTGGACCTCCTGCAGTGGTTCATGGGGCCCGTGGACACGATGCAGTGCCAGATCGCCACCCGTCTCCTGGACATCGAGGTGGAAGACACGGCCGTCGCGATCATGAAGTTCACGTCGGGCGCGCTGGGCGCTTTCGAGGCCACGGTGGCGACCCGGCCGAAGGACCTGGAAGGGTCCCTGAGCCTTCTCGGCGAGAAGGGCAGCGTCATGATCGGCGGCCACGCGGTGAACCATATCCTGCACTGGCAGTTCCTGGAGGAGCGGCCGGAGGACGCGGGGATCCGGGACGAGCATTCCGAGCAGGTCCCGAATGTTTACGGGCACGGCCACATCCCGTATCTCGGCAACGTCGCGGACGCCATCCTGCACGACAAGCCCGGGCTGGTGGAGGCCGAGGAAGGCAAGAGGAACATCGCGATCCTCACGGCGCTCTACGAGTCCGCCGCAGCGGGCGGACAGACCGTCCATCCCGGCTGTCCGATCAAGCACTCCAAGCTCGGCCGTCCGTGACGTTCGCGGCTTCGGCGCACCAAGGGACAACGCGCGCCACCCGGTGTAGGGGCGGTTCGAGAGAACCGCAAGAAGGGCTCAAGATGCCGTTCTTCGAACGGCCGCTACACCGTTCGTCTAGGGTCTGAACATGTCCGCCCGAGGGGTAGGGAATCGCCCGAACGGCCCGGGAAGGATTCTGTTTGACCCGTCTGGACCCGCGCGCAAGGATTGCTCAGGGCTGACGGTTCAGAGTTGATATTGGCAACCGGAAAGAATTCCTCTTTTCAAGGCTAATAGCTGATATCAAGGAAATCTTTCCTCGTAATCAATGGTTGGGTGCCAGAGATGGATGATCCAAGGCCAAGATCGAATATGCCGGCGACCATCGCAGTCGTTCTCACGGCCCTTGTCATGGTTCTGGGGAATGGTCATTGCTGCCACCTTCATTCCACCGTGCTTGAGATCATCTTGCCCGTTGCCGTCGTTGTATTCTCCTGGTCTTGGACCTCACGAGCAAACACTCGCGGCAAAGCGTGGGTTCGCGCTGGTCTGTCTTTCCTGATGGCTGTCGCAGTACAGTATGCGTATCTCACGTGGCTGCACTCGCCCGCGTTTCCAGACGTTCTGCTCTCCAAATACACAAAGGAGAAGCAGGCCAGAATTGATGAAATAATGAAGCGAGACACCCAACCCGCGGCTTCAGACTACTCGCAACCCGCCTCCGGCGGGTCGCTCGAGTCTGAGCCGTAACGTCTGGCAAAAGAAGAGGATGCGTTTCCCCCATCGAATTGATATACTAATCGTGTGATTCAGAAGACCGTGACAATCAAGAGATTGCGCGAATCGTCCGGACGTGATGATTTGGCGTTTTGGCGCAAGCGTGATGCATCGGAACGAGTCGATGCGGTGGAGACTTTGCGCAGACAAACCCATGGAAGTTCAGCCAGACTTCAGAGAATTGCTCGCGTTATTCAACGAGCGCAAGATTGAGTACATCGTCGTGGGGGCCTATGCACTTGCCTACCACGGTGCTCCCCGTTT
>JAZDKK010000023.1:0-97722 GCA_043803015.1 Verrucomicrobiota bacterium | reverse complement strand
TTCCGGCGTGATCGTGCTCGGCAGCCGGGCGGAAGGGAAGGCGTGCTTTGTCGCGTCGGTCAGTGACGATCTCGTGGCGCGGGGCCTTCATGCGGGCAAGCTGATGGCCCGGCTCGCGAAACTGGCGGGGGGTGGGGGTGGGGGGCAGCCGCAGAAAGCTCAGGCCGGCGGCAAGGACGCGAGCAAGGTGGCCGACGCCATCCAGCGAACGCCAGAATTCCTGCGGGAAATGACCCAAGCCCGCTAGAGTGCCTCCCGTCGCAGGGCGCGACCCCGCCGCCAAGCTTCACTCCCGGCAAGACCCCATCCGGGTTGCCCGCTTACTTCTTGGTCTGAAGGTCCACGAGACCCAGCCATAGGCCGACGAGCAGAATCGAGTTGCCCGCCAGCAGTACGCTGCGGGCAGCGAACGAGTAGCCGGCCAGGATGACGCTGGGCGGCCCATGGAATCTCCCATAGACCGCGGCGAGAATCACCAGGACGCCAAGCACGCCAACCAACCACGACAACATCTTCATGATGCCCTCCCTTCGACCGCACCCGTCCCGGGGACGGTATGCAGACGTAGTCCTTGCTGGGTATTGAAGGTCCGGGGGATGCGATTGTCAAGTGCAAGCGGCACGGCTGCGCGCCGTGCCGGCAGCTCGCGGACGCCCTAGTTGGAGGCCTCGAGGCTGGCGTCGTCGAACTTGATCGCGCCGCGCCGGTCGCCCTTCTTCTTGGGCTCGACGAAGACGATGACTCGAATACCGCCGGAGGGGGCCACCGCCGCGGCAGAAAGCGGCACCCACTCTCCCGGCTTCAGGGCCTTGACCGAGTAGGTCTGGGTAATCAGGGTCGCCCCGCCGTGGTAGCCTTCCATGCGCACCTTGATCTCCTGGGCGTCTGTGCCCGGGTCCAGGTAGGTGTAGATGCTGAACGTGTAGTACTTGCCGCCCTGCGCCTCCGGCACATCCTGCGCGAAACCGGAGTTCTCAGGGCCATTGATCTTCCAGTGATGGTAGCCGACCAGGCAATCGCCGGTCTTCGTAGGGAACCAGCCTGTTTCGCGGTTCATCCACTGTCCCCAGCGGATCCAGGCCGCCGCGATGTCGCACTGCGCGTTCACGGGATCCATGGGGTCCTCGAAGGATGGATTCCGGAGGAGGGCCTCTTCCGCCCCGGCGATGGAAACCGTCAGCAGCAATATCAGCGTTGCCACCGCTGCCATGCCCCGTCTTGTCCGCCCAGCCATGGGTGTACTCCTCCTATCTGCAACGGCTCAGCCCACCGAGCGTGCACCGGGCCCACGATAGGGACCGGTCCCACACATCCTATTATGCGCGGCAGGTGGCGGGTTGTCAATGCCGGCAAACAGGCCCCTTGTTGGCAGGTTTCCGCGGATTTTTAGGCGGTCGGCTCGGCGACCAGGTCGTAGTCGAAGGACTTGACGACACGCGCTTGCAGCCGCACGCCGGGTGCAAGGTCCGGGGGTTCGGAGCCGCGGAGGTACACCAGGCCGTCGACTTCGGGCGCCTCCAAGCGGGTGCGGCCGAAAGCGAAGACGCCGGCGGGAGCGGAACCGTCGGCCATAACAAAGTCGTCGAGCATGACCTCCAGGTCCTGGCCGACCCGGCGCTTCAGCCGCGCGCGGGACACCTCGATCTGGGCCATCATCAGCGCGCCCCGCCGCCGGCTCTTGACCAAGTACGGTACGTCGTCGTCCAGCCCGGCCGCCGACGTCTGGGGTTCGTGGGAGTACAGGAAGACTCCCAGGTGCGTGAAACGGCCCTCCCGGACGAACGCCAGGAGCTCCGCGAACTGCTCTTCGGTCTCGCCGGGATAGCCGACGATGAACGTGGTGCGGAGCGCGCCGTGCGGAAGCTTCCCGGCGATCCTGTCCAGAAGAACCAGGGTCTCCTTCTTCGTCATGCCGCGCCCCATGGCGGCGAGCATCGGATCGGCGATGTGCTGGAGCGGAAGGTCGATGTAGGGGCAGATGTTCCCGCCGGCCGCGAGCACGTCCAGCAGGTCGTCGCCGAGGAATCGGGGATGGGCATATAGCAGGCGAAGCCAGACGGCCGAATCCAGGCCGGCGAGCAGGTGCAGGAGCTCCGGAAGGCGCCGCCTGCCGTACAGGTCGGTGCCGTAGCTGGTGGTGTCCTGGGCGATCAGGTTGAGTTCGCGGACCCCGCTGTCCACGAGGGTGCGGGCTTCGGACAGGATGTCCTCGATGGGCCTGCTGACCTGGCGGCCGCGGATGCGCGGGATCGAGCAGAACCGGCACAGGTTCGAACAACCTTCGGAGATCTTGAGGTAGGCCGTATGCGGACTGCCGATACGGAGGCGGGGAGACGCCAGGAAATTCATGAAACTGTCCGGCATGCGTCGGGGCGCGGCAGGGGCAGGGGGCTCCGCCTTCCGCGCCGCGGCGCGCGGGGCCGAGGAAGCCAGTTCCCGGCACAGGGTGGGCAGGTTCACATAGTCCTTGAACGCAACCCAGGTATCGGCCTGCCGAAGGAAGGAGGCCATCTCGGGACAGTTGGCAACGTGCTCCACGAGGCACCCGAGCGCCACGACGGCCTTCAGTTGCCCATCGGTCTTGAGCCTTGCGAGCTTGCCGAAGACCTCCGCGGCCTCCGCCCGTGCGTCGTGAATGAAGCCGCACGTGTTGACCAGACACACGTCGGCGTTGGAGGGGTCCTCCGCGATCAGCAGACCGGACCGCACCAGGTTGCCAAGGACGCATTCCGAGTCCACGGTGTTCTTCGCGCAGCCCAGGCTGATCAGGCTGACGATCGGAGGGGAGGGGTTGTTCCCCCGCGGTCGCGGCAGGCGCGTATGTTTCAGCGGCTGCTTCATTCACTCCCGGGGCTTGAACGGGGATTGCCGGGCCAGTTCCTCGAACAGCTCACGTTCCTTCGTCGTGAGGCGGGAAGGGACCACGATCTTCGTAACCACCAGCAGGTCGCCGGCGCCCTCGTCCCCGCCCCTCGGCAGGCCCTTCCCGCGCAGGCGGAGATGCTGGCCGCTTTGGGTACGGGGCGGTATCGTCAGCGACACCGTGCCCGCCAGTGTGGTGATGTTCACCTTGGCGCCGAGGGCGGCCTCCCACGGGGTCATCGGCAGCTCCATGCTGAGATCATGGCCATGCACCTTGAAAACAGGGTGCGGTGCGATGTGGGCGCTGAGGTACAGGTCGCCCGCCGGACCTTCGCCGGCGCCGGCCCCGCCCTGGCCGGCCAGGCGGATGCGCGATCCCTCGGTGGTCCCGGGTGGGATTCGCACGTCGTATGTTTTCCGCTGTCGGCGGACCTCGCCCCCCGCGTCGGCCTCCTGCGTTTCGAGGGCGCCGGTCTTCCGGGCACCGCGATAGGCGTCCTCGAGCGTGATGGGGATGCTCGCCTCGTGATCCTGTCCGCGCAGGGCCCACGGCGCCTCTCGGCGGGCGCCGCGCGTGCGTCCCGGCCGGCCCTGCGAGAAGCCGGGGCCGAAGAAGGTCTCGAAGAAATCGCTGAACCCGCCGAGGTCTTCAAAGGAGAAACTCTCCCCGCCGCCGGGGGCGCCGCGGAACTCGAAATGGACGTTCTCCCATCCTGGTGGCGGAGTGAATTCCTGGCCTGCCCGCCACCCCGAGCCCAGCGAGTCGTACCTGGCGCGCTTGTCGGCGTCGCCCAGGACTTCGTACGCTTCGTTGATCTGCTTGAACCTGGCCTCGGCGCCGGGCTCCTTGCTGACGTCCGGGTGGTACTTCCGCGCGAGCTTGCGATACGCCTTCTTGATGGTGTCGGGCGTGGCATTCCGCGCAACACCGAGCATCTCGTAGTAATCCTGGAACTTCACGCCCATGGGTTCACCGGGACCACATTATAGCGGCGCCCGGCCGCGGGACATAGTCGAAATCGGCCGTCCCATGCTGTGTTGTCACGGGGGGCGGCTTGGACACGGTCGCCATGGACACTGGCCGATCAGGCTTCTGAAGAGTATTCTTTCGTGGGAGGGAATCCCATGAATCGGGTACGCGTGCTGATCAATGCGAGGAGCGTGCTGTGGTGGTCCGGCGGCGCGGTCCAACAGGCGCTCAATCAGTACTGGGACCAGCCCGGCACGGACCTGACCTACCAGTTCAGCAAGAGCGCTGAGGACGGACAGCGAAAAGCCCGGCAGGCCATGGCGGAGGGCGTGGAGACGATCCTGGTGGTGGGCGGGGACGGGATGGTCAACTCGATCGGGGCCGCGCTGGTCGGCAGCAGGGTTGCACTCGGCGTCGTTCCCGGGGGCAGCGGTAACGGATTCGCCCGCCACTTCGGCATCCCCCTGAGCCCGGAGAAGGCTGTCCAAGCCCTGCTGGGGGCGGACCGCAGGGTCATCGACATCGGGCTGGTCAACGGCCGGGCCTTCCTGGTGACGTGCAGCCTGGCGTGGGACGCGGCCCTCCTTCGGACCTTCGAGA
Source organism: Verrucomicrobiota bacterium (assembly GCA_043803015.1). GTDB lineage: Bacteria > Verrucomicrobiota > Kiritimatiellia > CAIQIC01 > JAGNIJ01 > JAZDKK01. The sequence continues at coordinate 93,290 of JAZDKK010000023.1, read as the reverse complement.
AGTTTCCGCTCCGGGGCGTTCTGAGTTACGTGGTGGCCGCCGCCACCGAACTGCTCGGGTACGTTCCCCAGCCGTTCGAGGTGGAGCTGGACGGGGGGAAGAAGATGACGTTTTCTGATCCCGTGGTATTCACGGCCGCGAACCTAACCCAGTACGGCGGCGGGGCCCAGATCGCCCCGCAGGCGTGTCCGCACGACGAGATGCTCGAGCTGGTCGTCATCTCCAGCCAGGACGTGCCGCGCCTGCTCGCCAGCGTGAACCGGCTCTTCGACGGGACTTTTGACGAGCTTCCGGGCGTGTTCACGCGGAAGTTCCGCCGCATGTGGGTCCACCGCACGGCGGCGGCCCCAATCCAGGTGGACGGCGAACTCATCGAGCCGACGCAGGACGTGACCATCGAGGTGCTTCCCCAAGCCTTGACGGTGCTGGTGCCCCGCGGCATCGCCTGAAGCGCGCGGCCCCCGCCTTTTCGTGGGTGCAAATCGGTCCAGAACGGCTATATTGGCTGGGAGCCCCAAGACGAGCGGCGCCTTCACGAAGGAGGAGAACCAGTGATTGCCATCAGCACAAAACCCGTCAAGGAATGTCGCGGATGTGCGTTGAACTTGGTCAAGCGGTGCGCGGTGTTCGAGCACCCGATCCTGAAGTGGAAACACCGGCAATGCGAGGGGTACAACAACGCGGATTTGATAACCTACTACGAGAGATTGCAGCACCCCGAGGGAGCGAAGCAAAGAAAGAAACAGAGGGCCGAGAAAGCCAAGCTTGCGCACACGGTCGTGCATCAGGACGGAGTACGTCCGCTGCGAGGCGGGCGGTAGGCTGTCGCCGGCGGGCGCCGGGAGGCAGCAGGGAGACCATCACGTGAGTCCGCTTCGTATTGGACGCTGGGCCCTCGGCAAGGTGCCGCGAATTGTAGGAAGCGTTACGTCCCCCGGTACGCTCCGGCGCGCCGCGTTACTCCGGAAACCCGCGTTCGACCTGCTCGAACTCCGCCTGGACAGAACGGGCGTGCAAGGAGCCGGATGGCTTGCGTTCTGCAAGAGGGCCGAGCGGGCCGGGATCCCCGTCATCCTGACCGTCCGGTCCGCCGCGGAGGGCGGCGCGTGGACGGGAACCGAGAAGGAGAGGGCCGCCGCCTACGCCAAGGCCTTGCCGCACGTGTCGGCCGTCGACATCGAAATCCGCAGTCCCATCTTCAAGACGCTGGCCGCCGCCGCCCGCCGGAGCGGGAAGACCGTAGTGGGATCGTTTCACGACTTCCGGGGGACCCCGGCCGTGGCGAAGCTTCGCAGGGTCATCGCCGACGGCTGGCGCGCGGGCGCCCACATCGTGAAGATCGCCACGCGGGTTCAGCGTCCGCAGGATGCGGCGGTTCTGTTCCAGCTTCTCGGCGCGGGTGGGCGGAGACCGGTGTGCGTGATCGGCATGGGCCCCCTGGGGCTTTCCACACGCATCAGCCTGGCGTGCATGGGGTCGTGCCTGGCGTATGGATACGTGGACCGCTCTGCCGCGCCCGGCCAGCTTCCATGCCGCCGGCTCAGGGCCCGCCTGAGGGAGTGTTGCCCGGCCTTCGAGGAAAGCCCGCCGGCCCGTCGCGCGGCGCGTTGATTTTTCCCGCCCAGCGTCCGCTCGGCGGCGGCAACGCACAGCCGTCGCAGCCATAGCAGGGGCCGGGCTTCTTTCGTGCGAGCCGCCAAGCCAGCCAGGTCCCCGCGGTCGCAACGAGGACCGCGGCCAGGATGTCTTGGACCTGTTGCATGGTCAACTCCAGCCCAGCAGGAGCCCGACCTGCCAGACGCCGAAGCAGCACAGCCAGGCGAGCCCCGTCATGTACGTCCACTGCAGGATCGGCCATTTCCAGCCTCCCGCTTCGCGGCGTACCACGACCATGGTGCTGACGCACTGCATGGAGAGGACGTAGAAAAGCATGATGCAGATGCCGCGCAGCGGCGTGAAAAAAGGCTTTCCCGTAAGGGGGTCTTTGACGTTGCGCAGGTGCGTCTGAAGGTCCGCCATGCGGTCCGGGTCCGTGACGTTTGCGCCGTAGATGGTGGCCAGCGAGCTCACGAACACCTCCCGCGCCACGAAGCTGCTCAGGATGGCCACGCCGATCTTCCAGTCGAACCCGATCGGCTTGAGAGCGGGCTCGATGAACCGCCCGATACCGCCCGCGAAGCTGTGCTGGACCTGTTCCTCGGGCGCCGCGGCGGGGCGCCGCGGGTAGCTGGCGAGCGCCCACATGATCACGGACATGGCGAGGATGACCGTCCCGGCCTTGTTGAGGAACAGCAGGCTGCGCTCCCACATGAGGTGGAGCAGGACGCGCAGCCTGGGCCGCCGGTACGGCGGCAGTTCCAGCGCGAGGTTGCTGGTCTGGCCCTTCAGCACCGTCTTGCTGAGCACCGCCGCCGCGACGAGGGCGGCGACGACGCCCAGGATGACCATGCCGCCGAGCACGAGGGCGGGAAGAGGGGCAAAGCCGAGCACGGACACGTTGGGGATCACAGTGCCCGCCACCAGCAGGTACACCGGCCAGCGCGCGGCACAGCACATGAGCGGCGCGATCAGGATGGTCAGCAGGCGGTCGCGCGCGTTGTCGATGGTCCGCGCCGCCATGATCCCCGGGATGGCGCACGCGAAGCTCGAGAAGAGCGGTATGAAGGCTTTGCCGTGAAGGCCCACGCGACCCATGATCCGGTCGAGGAGGAACGCCACCCTCGCGGTGTAGCCCGAGTCCTCGAGGATCGCGATGAAGAAGAACAGCAGCATGATCTGCGGCAGGAACGCCACGACGCCGCCCACGCCCGCGATGATACCGTCGGTCAGCAGGCTCTGGACCGGGCCGGGGGGGACCGCCGCCACGACCCCTTGCGCGAGGTAGCCGAAGAGGTGCTTGATCCAGTCCATGGGCGGGCGCGCCAGCTTGAAGATCGAAACGAAGATCGCAAGAATCACGAAGGCGAGCACCGCGGGGCCTGCGACCGGATGAGTCAGCCATCGATCCGCCCTGTCCGTCAGGCCAGGCCGAGCCCGGCCCGCCGTCCTGACTTCGGCAACGACCTGCTCGATCCAGCGGTACCGGGCTTCCGCCTCAATCCCGTACCAGGTGAGGCCGGCCTGCTGCAGCCTGAGCCGCGCCTCCTCGACGGCCGGACGCAGCTTCCCGGAAGGCCCTGCCCAGCGCGGCGCATCGAGCGAGTCTTCGGTACACAACAGGCGAAGCGCTTCGCCGCGAGCGACTTCACCGGTCACGGAGCTGCAGGACGCGACCTGCTCAGCGAGGCGATCGATCTCCCGGGCTACGGCGGGGGACAGAGGAACCGGGTCCTCCGACGCTCGCGGGTTCTTGATCTGCTCGAGGATGGCGCGTTTGAGTTCTTTCACGCCCTCGCGCCGGCTGGCGACCATCGGAATCACGGGCACGCCGAGCCGGGCGCTCAGCTTCGCCACATCGATCTCCGCGCCCGACGCGCGGCAGACATCCATCATGTTCAGGGCCACGACCATGGGTCGGCCGAGGCTGAGGAGCTGGGAGACCAGGAACAGGTTCCTCTCCAGGTTGCTGGCGTCCGCGATGGCAACGATCAGGGCGGGAATCGGGGTGTCCGCGCGCAGCCCCAGCAGGACATCGTGCGCGAGCTGCTCGTCCAGCGAGCGGGGATTGAGCGAGTACGTCCCGGGCAGGTCGATCACGTGGACCTCGCCGTCCTCGCCCGACTGGAGGACGCCCTCGTGTTTCTCGACGGTCACACCGGGGTAGTTGGATACCTTCTGGCGGAGCCCCGTCAGGGCGTTGAAAATGGAGGACTTCCCCGTGTTGGGGTTTCCGGCCACGGCGATATGGGGGATCTCAAGCTCTTTCATGATCGGGCCACGCCCGGTTCCGGGGCCTGCGGCAGCGGCTGGACGACGATCCGGCGTGCGACGGATTTCCGGATGCTCAGCCGTGAGCCCCGCACCTCGAGCTCGACGGGGTCCCCGAAGGGCGCCATCCGGACGACGCCGACGCGGGTCCCCGGCGTCAGCCCCATCTCCATCAGGCGCTGGCCGGCCGACGGCTCCAGCTCGAGCCGGACCAGTTGGCCGCTCATCCCGATCTTCAGCATGTCCAGTGTGTAGGAATCCTGCATCCCGCGTCCCCCGTAACCGATCAGTATCCGCCATAAAACGGCCCGGGTCAAATCAGGTTGCCCGTATTCGACTGGATTGCCCGGCGGTCTTCGGGTATCTGTGGTCGCGTGAAGGCGGCATCATGGCGCATTCTCCTGGCGGCGGTCCTGCTGTCCGGATGCCGGATCGTCTCGCGGGAAGGGACGTCTTCCGCCGGCGCGCCTCCCTGGGCGCACACGTCCGATCGCCTCGTGATCTGCCATTACTTCAACTGGTTCCGGACGCCCGAGGTCGGCGGCAGCTGGCGCAACTGGGAGTGGAAGGGAAACGGCCCCCAGCACAGCCCGGACAACGTGCTCACCAACGGGCGCCGCGACATCTGCTCCGTGTACTACCCGCTGATCGGGCCCTACGACTCCCTGCAGCCCGAGGTCATGGAGTACCACGTCCTGACGGCGCTCGCGGCCAAAATCGACGGCTTCTTCGTGGACTGGTATGGCATACCCTCGGAGGAAGAGAAGGGCCTCCCGGCCCTGCTGGACCTCGCGGGGAAGCACGGCTTCAAGATAGGCATCTGCTTTGAGGACAAGACGATGTTCGGCTACAGCTACGCGGTCCAGACCCGCGAGGAGGCCGTCCGGAACGCGATCAGCAATCTCGTGTACATCCTGGACACGCATGCGCAGGACCCCGCCTATCTGCGGATCGACGGCGTGCCCGTGATCGTCAACTTCAGCTGGAGCGAGCCGATGGACTCCGTGAGGCCTCACGCCCACGGCTTCTCGGCCGACGAATGGCGCCGCATCCTGGCCGAGGTCAGGAAAAGCCGCGAGGTCTACTTCATCCACGACTTTCACTGCCACGTGCGCGAGCGGTACTGGGACGTCAGCGACAACGTCTACCCCTGGCTCGACGTCAACGGCGAGTGCCTGGACCGGTTCTACCGGGAGGTGCAGCAGCGACGGCAGTCGGGCGCCTACCGGTTTATCACGACCCTCGTGTATCCGGGCTTCGACAACACGGGCGTGTGGGGGTGGGGCGGCGGCCCGAACGTGACGCCGCGCGAGGACGGCGCGTTCTACGCGCGCTCCTGGGAGACGGCGCTGTCGAATGACGTCCGGTTCCTGCAGATTGCCACGTGGAACGATTTCGGCGAGGGCGCGACGATCGAGCCGGCGGACGACTACGGTTTCACGTACCTCGAGATGACCGAGCGCTACGCCGCGCGGTTCAAGGGCCTTCCTTCCGACGGCGGCGCGGGGCTCCGGGTCCCGCTGGCGGTCTACCGCGCCCGGGTGGCGGTGGCCGGACTGCCGGCCGCGGATCCTCGGCGGGCCGCGCTGGGCCGTCGGCTGGACGATGCGGTGACCCTCTTCTCGGAAGGCCGTTTTGAGGCGGCGGCGCCTGCTGCCGGCGAGGTGGCCGTCGAAGCGGGGGCAGGCCGCTGAGCCTTGGCCCCCTTGCAGCTGATAAGGGTTGACATGTTTTATCAAGCTGTTGCAGTATCCTGGATGTGGCCGCACGAGCGCGGTGTCTTCGCGAGCGGAAGGAGGCAGGCAGGATGAATCGGATGGGTCTGGCTTCCATCGGCGTGATGCTGGCGGCGGCGCAGTTGGTCTACGGCGACGTCATCTGGCACGAGGACTTCTCGGACATCAGTGACTGGCATGTCTGGTCAGGCAGCGCCACCAACGCGGGCATCGTCGGCCTCGGCACGATGGCGGACTTGATCGTCTCGAACAACGACGGCATCGGCACGTTCATTCCCACGGAGGGCCTGCAGACCCTGGCCCCGTTCGATCCCAGCCAGAAGAGCGCGTACGACGTGACGTGGGCGGTGGACAGCCTGGACAACTCGTGCAGCTACCACATCCATCTCGATCTGTACGACGCGTCGTCCAACTACTTCAGCACGACGTGGAACCTCACGGCGTTCGACACGCGCACGGGGTCCGTGTCTACCAACCTCGGCTCGTTCACTTTCGACGCAAACACCCGGTTCGTGAAGCCCAAGATGGATGTCACGACCGGATTCGGCGATCAGTGGGTGCGGATGGATGACCTCGCCATCGAGGCCATTCCGGAACCTGGGACCTCGGCCATGATCTTCCGGGGCGCCGGCGCGCTGCTGGTCGTGCTGGGCCTGCGCAGGCTGAGGTACGGGACGTTCTTCTGAGCCGGCCCCCGCGCTACCACGTCCACACCTGGCGGATCTGGTAGTACCGCTGTGTGCTGGTGGCGATCGTGGGATCCGCCTTGAATGCCGCCGCGCTCGTCGCCACAACGTCCGGGCCGAGGGGCGCCCAGTCCACCGGATCGCGCAGGTCCATCTTGTACAGCACCCGGTACGTCTCGCCGGAGATGGCCTCCCACGATACCAGGAAGCTGCCGTTCGTGTCGGCCCTCCCGGCGCACTCGAACGGCACGGGTTCGACTCTCAGGGCGATCGTGTTGGTGATGACCATCGTGCCGTTGCTGGCCACGAGGGTCACATAGTTCGTGCCGGGGCGGGGCGACGTCCGCCAGCGCAGGATGCCGTCGTAGGTGCAGCCCGGGGGTAGGGAGACGGCCGTGTAGTAGACCGTGCCGCCGTCATAGTCGGTCCCCGTGAAGGGCAGGGCGACGTCCGCGTACCCCGGCACGTCAAACACCGCGTTGTCGCTGTCCCAGCGCAGGGCCCGCCCCGGCACGGCGCGCAGGATGCGGATGTAGTCGAGGTCCGCCGACCCGTTCAGGTTTTCGATCACGAGGGTCATCTTCAAGCGATCGACGGTGTTGGTGCTGTTGGGCAGGATCGCCGACTTCTCGAACGGGGCGACCCACGAATCGAGCAGGGCGGTCGTGTTGGAGGCGATGCAATCGTACGCGTTCAGGAGGAAATGCCCTCCGGACTCGATGTTGGTCCCCCGGACGGCGACCCACGGGTAGTCGCCGGCGTCAAAGGCGATCATCTCCGAGCGAACTTGTCCCCACCCGGGGCCGCCCGTCTGCCGCAGTTTCGCCGAGCCGTCGGCGTTGTCCTGGAGCGTCGCGAAGTACTGGTCGCCCCAGCTGTTCGTCCGGAGCGGGGCGAACTCGTCCGCCCACGCGAGGTTCCCGTCCGCGCGCAGGACGACGCGGTCCACGTCCAGGCTGCGGACCTCCGTTGACCAGTTCTCGATGGCGATCTCGATCGAGATGGTCTTCGTCCCGGACCAGCCGGTCAGCTTGGGGATGTTGAGCAGCAGCGTCGCGGGGCCCTCCCGGTTTTCCATGAGCAGGTCTTTCTTGGGCCATGGCGGCATCTCATCCTGGACAGCGACCATGTAGTTGGCGTCCGCCATGTTGGTTGTGGTGAGCGAGATCTCGAGGATCGGGCACTGGTCCAGATCGACATCCACAGACTCTGACAGGATCTTTCCGTACCGGTTGCCGCCCCCCGTGACGCCGGGGACGGTGATCGTGCCGCGGCCGCCCGCGACGGTCAGCATGCCGTAGAATCCCGGATCGGTCGTTTCATCGCGCCACGCGCCGGCGTCCGCGTCGAAGTCATCTGCCCACCGCACACCGCCGGCCGGATAGTAGATTTCCGGGCTCAGCATCTTGTGCCCGTCGCCGTAGCTGATCTCGGCCTGGAACCAGTAGCCTTGGCCGGGCGTGAGATCGGTCACGAGCAGGGCATGCGTGTACGAAGGCACAATGTTGCTGACGCTGCTGCCGAACGGACCCGTGGTACCGTAGTGCACCGTCGCCGTGATCTGCGTTGATGCGCGGACCAGTACCCAGACCGACGTCGCGTCCCGCACTTCCACGACCGGGTCGGAGAGGAAGGTCGGACCCCACAGCGTCGAGTAGACCTCGGACCGCTCGCTCGAGCTGAACACCGTTGCGTTCGTGTCAACGAGCCGCGCGTCGAGTGTGATCGGGCTGGCGGTCACGAGGCCCTGCCACGAGAACACGTTGTTCACCTGCGTGACGCCCGCAGTGCCGTAGGCCCCGCCGTTGACGCTGACCTGGAGAATGACGTTCGGGTTCTCCTGAAGGTACGCGCCGCTGACCCTGGCCGTAGCGGTGTCCGCGACCAGCCACGACCTGTCCCATCGCGGCGCTTCGAGCTGGATCAGCGCGTTCGTCACGGTGACGGCGACCGGATTGGTGATGGCCTGCCGGCCGTTACCCGCGACGAAATCAATCCAGTAGGTGCCGGGTGCGCTGGTGGGCGTGGTCCAGCGCAGGTAGCCATCGTATACGGCGCCTTGCGGCAGGTGCTGTGCCGAGTATTGGATGGGGCTGCCGCCATATTCCGTCGCCGTAAGCGGGAGGGAAAGCGCAGCGCTCGGGCCGGACTTGTACGAGGCGGAGACGGGGTCCCAGGCCAGCGTCGCGCCCGGCGCCAGTTTTACGAGTTCGACCGAATCCACCACGGCATCAGCGCCCGCGCCGGCGATCGCGAGCCCCGCGCGGAGGACGTCGAGCCTGCTCACGCCGGCCCGGGGGATGCCGAAACGGCCCGAGGCGGTAAACGAGGTGTCCCATCGGTCAATGGCCGTCACATAGTTGGTGCGCCATTCATCCTTGATGACGCCCTTGAAGTTGGCCCCCATGTCCATGGCGGTCACGCCGGCCCTCATCCACGGGTATTCCCGGCTGTCGGCGACGATCAACTCGGAGAACAGCCAGCCCCAGCCCTCGCTGCCGCCGGACTGCCGGAGCGTCGCCGTGCCGCCCCCGATGTTCGTGAGGAGCGCGTTGTACGCGTAGCCCCAGGTGGTGCGCGGCGGGTTGAACTCCTCCGACCAGGCCACGTTCGCGGCGCTGCGCAGCTCGACGTAGTTGATGAAAAGCCGCTTGGTGTCCAGAAGGTCCTTGTAGATCCGGATCTCTACGGCGAACTTCTTCCGGCCGCCCCAGCCGGATAGGCGCGGGATATTGGCGATGATCGTACCGGGCAGGTGGTTGTTGGCGAGGGAGACATAGGTCCAGTCACCCTCCATTTCCTGCAGGCCGATCTCGTAGGCGCCCGGCCACAGGGAGGGCTCGGCGATCGATATCTCGAGAACCGGGAACTGGTCCACGTCCACGTCGAGCGCGGGGGAGAGAACCTTCGCCCACGTGGAGGTCGTCGCTTCGAAAACCATGATGCCCTGGCCGTTGCTGGCCGTGATGGAGGCGCCGAGGTATTCCCCCCAGCCCGCCGGTTCGCCGTCGAACTCCTCAACCCAGTGCGCGCCGGCGGCGGGGAGGGCCTGCACGCCGCTGATCCTGGCGTCCCCGGCCCCGTCCGTGATGATGACCTGGTAGGAATACGGATCGGCCGGGGACAGGTCCGGGAGCGGCAGGGCATGGGTCAGCGAGAGGGCCGCGCTGGTTGCGGCGAGGTACATGGCGCCGATCCCGTACCGGACTTCCGCCGCGACCTGCGTCGGCGACTTCACGAGGACCCAGGCCGACGTCGCATCCCTCATCATGACCGCGGGTGCGTGGCGGAACCCGGGACCGAGGATCGTGGAGTAGAGCGTGCACCGGTCGGCCGAGCTGAGCTTCGACGTGTCGGTGTCGCGCACACGCGCGTCGAGCGTCACCGGGCTGCTCGAGACCGTGCCCGACCAGGTGAAGCTGTCGAGCGATTGTGTCACGCCGGCGGTGCTGTACGGGTCGCCGTTGACGCTCACTTCGACCAGAAGGTTGGTGGTTTCGGGCACGTACGTTCCGGCCAGGGTGACCGCGCCCGTGGCCACAGCCTTCCAGGGGGCTTCCCAGGCCGGGGCTTCATGCTGGATGGTGCTGTCGACGACCGTGACGGAAACGCGGCTCGTCACGATCCGGCCGTCGCTGCTTGCCAATACGTCGAAGCGGTATGTGCCGGCGGCCGTGGGCGCGGTCCACCTGAGAATGCCGTCGTAGGTGGCCGCCGGGGGCAGGCCGCGATGGCTGTAGTGGATGGGATTCCCGTCCGCATCCGTCGCGGTCAGTGCCAGCCAGATCGCCTCGCCCAGCCCGGCCTTGAGGGACGCCGTCTCCGAGTCCCACACCAGCCGTCCTGCCGTCGGGCCGCGCTTGCCGAACTCCACGTAGTCGACCACGGCCAGCTGGTTGGAGCCCCCGATGACCATCGCCACGCGGAACTGGTCGAGCGCGTTCGTCCCGAACTTGTCGACGCGGCCCGAATCCTCAAACGGCGCGTACCGGGCCGGGATGACCTGCTGGTAGGCCGGGCCGAGCTGGTCGTTGACGTTGACTTTGAAATGGGCGCCCTCGGCCGGATTCGTGATGCCGGCCACGCGCACGTTGAGCCATGGGTAGTCCCCGAGGTCCATGACCACACGCTCGGAATACGCGGCACCCCAGCCCTGCGCATGGCCGTCCTGGGCCAGCGTGGCGGTGCCGTTGTGGTTGTCGATCAGCCACGCATGGGTGCCGGGCGAATTGCCCTCCGTGATCCAGGAATCGAGCGGCGGCGCAAACCCGTCCCCCCATCCCACGCTCGTGTCCCGCCGGAGATGCACGTAGTCGATGAAGAGGTGCTGCTCCGCCATCTCGGTGTTGTAGATCCCGAATTCAACGGCGAACTTCTTGTGGCCGGACCAGCCGGTCATCTCCGGGATGTTCAGGATCAGCCGGCCCGTGCCGAGCTGGCGGTCCTCGAAGAGCTGGACCCTGGAGTAGGGCGGGTCCTGGTCCTGCAGGGAGAGGACCCACCAGCTCCGGCCCCACATCTCGGTCTTCGGCACAAAGACTTCCAGGATCGGGAACTGGACCAGGTCGGCCTGCAGGATGCCGGAAAGCACCTTGCCGTAGTTCGTGCTTTGCCACAGCGCGGCGTCCGCCGTCACGACGCCCCAGCCGTTGCTGGTGTAGAGCCGCGCATTCCACGGCCACGGGCCGTCGTGGTTGTAGTCGTCGCGCCAGCCGCTGGTGATCTCGTAGCCGCTGACAGCGAAGATCGCGGCGTAGGCATTGGTCGCGGCGGGACCGTAGAGCGGACGATTGGCGATCGTGACACCGGCCAGATCTCTCGTGCTGTCGAGGCCCCGGTTGCTGTCGAGCACGTACTCGCACAGCCGGTGTTCAGCGGCGCCCTGGATCGTGCCGTCCGCGGCCACCACGTGATTCAGGTTGGTGAAGACGAACGCGACGTTGGTCGCCGCCGGCTGACGCCAGTCGGCCGCCTCCCACGTGCTGGTCGCGACGGTGCCGTCGGCGTAGCGCAACAGGATCGTGAAGGTCGCATCGCCTCCCACCGAGGCCGCCAGGATGCCGATGCGGGCGTAGCGCGCCGTGACCGGCGCATCGAGCACATAGGATTCGGCCGGGGCATTGCTCCATGTGCACAGCTCGATGACGTTGGCGGTGCTGTAGGGGAGGAGGCGGTACTCGAGGCCCTGCGCCGTGCTCCGCACGATCCGGTTGGCCGGCAGGCCGGCTGCCCGCGTGGCGCCGTTGGACCAGCCGTCTTCGCAGAAGCCGTGGACATCACCCGGCCGGTCGCCGAACACGTCGTTGGCGGCATCGCCCTCGTTGTACACGATATCCTTCTCGACGTACGGACCCAGGTCGAAGCTCACGTGGATCTTCGGTGTCAGGAAATCATCTCCCCAGAAGCTCCGAAGCGCGGTGTAGGTCGCCGTGCCGCTCGAGACCGAGTTCGCCTGCGCGTCCGTGATCGTGACCCGGAACCAGTAGTCGGTTCCAAGGATTGGAAGGTCGACCAAGCTCATTTGCGAATAGGAGAAGACATGGTTTGTCACGGCCCAGCTCGAACCGCCGTTCACGCCGTACTGGACGACCGCCGTGACCGGCTTACTGGCGCGCACGCGGACCCACGTCTGCGTCTCGTTCTCGAGCTCGAAAAGGGGCTCCGAGAGGAAGTAGAGCGGCAGGTTGGCGCTGAGCGGTGCATCGAACAGGATGAACTTCGAGATCTTGCTCCCGCCGGGCGTGCGCTGGCGGCAGTCCAGCACCAGGTCGGAGCCGGACGTCGACACCCAATCCGGTGCGAGCAGTTCCGAGCCGTCCTCCAGCACGCAGCGAGCGAACACCTTGTTGGTCCAGGCGGCCGGCCGCGGCAGGCGCAGCGGCGTGTCGGGCCCGTGCGGGTGCCGGACGGTGATCTCGGTCGCGGACGTGCGGTCGATCGCGATGAAGTGCTCGCCGGGCGTGAGCGCGGCGCCGTGGAAGAGATTGGTGAAGATGTCGGCCATCACGCGGTTATCCGGCGTGGTGGCCAGGAACCCTTCCGGGGATAGGACGTAACCGCCGGTGCTGTACGTCTCGTTGCTGTGGAAGTTGGCCAGGATCGTGATCTCGTCGGGGCCGCTTCCGTAGGACATCTGGATCACGCGCGGGTCGCCGCCGGCGGCCGGCACGTACGCGCTGAGCGGCTTGCCGAAGTACTTGGCCGCCACGGCCTTCTGGAAGGCGTCGCAGATATACATCCAGTTCTCGCCGCGCTCGTTGTTCTCTTTGTACCAGTGGGCCACATCCACGAGGTAGCCGTAGCCCATCAAGGTGTAATGCGTGAGCAGCAGCTTCCTGTCCGGGAACACCGGCGTGTTGAGGTTGTGCTGGTAGAAGCCCACGTGCAGGTGGGCAACGTCGGCGGCCAGCGGGTAAACCACCCAGTCCTCGAACTCGTTCCCCATGTGGGCCAGCCAGTCCAGGAGTCGTTTCTGCCGCAGGGAGCCGCAGTAGCCTGACACCTCGCCCATCATCCGGTCGAACAGGCCCTCGGTGAAGATGGGCTTGAGCCGCTTGAGCTCGTGGTTCTCGTCGATGACGCCCTGCGTGTAGCCCACGACGATCCGGTCGTCGACCCCGTTCGCGTCCTGGTCGACGCGCGTGTAGCGCCAGCTCCGCTCGCAGGTCATGTCCATGAACATCAGGTCGACCGGCTGGTTCGTCGTGTAGAACCCCATGAGGTTGGTGTTGGCCTGCCAGACGTTGGTGTGCCAGGGCTTGACCATGTAGCCGCGGTAGTCGAGGAGCGGCGTGTCGGGGCTGCGCACCTTGGTGCAGGATTCCGGGCGGGGGACCAGCTTCCCGTCCTGGTAGACCAGGTCCTCGGGCTTGTTCCAGACCAGCCAATCGCAGAAGGGCATCACCAGCCAGTCGTTGGTCTGGTGGAGCGCGGCCAGCATGTGGATGAGGTCGTTGGTGGACCCGAACTTCGACTCCACGATCGGCTGGCTGTCGGGGTGCCGGTCCTCGAGCGTTCCCTCCTGCCAGTGGGTGAAATGCAGGATGCTGTCCCGAGGCAGCACGTTAACCCACTCGTTCTCGATCGTCTGCCAGAGCCGGCCCTGCGGCGCCTTCTGCCAGTCCACGGAGAGCTCGCACTCGATGGTCAGGACGGGGGCCCGGGCGATCCGGTCGAACCATCCGAACGCGTCGAGCTTCTGCTGCAGCGTCGGGAAGAGATTCGTGTCGTTGAAGCTGTTGAGCTGCTTGTAGCTGGCCACGGCGTCCCGGGTCGACCCGCCGCCGGTCTCCAGGACCAGGGCAGGGCTGGTCCAGTGGCCGCCGGGCGGGATGTAGGTGACGGCGTCGTAGTCCATGATCGCCATGCCCCGGGTGTTCATGGCCGCGCCGACGCCCAGCACGCAGGGCTGGAACATCGGGCGCGCCGGGTCGTGCCTCGGAAACAGCTCGGCCTCGTACGTGCTGTCCTGGATGGCGTAGAAGCTCAACAGGCCGTCGCTTGAGTCCAGGCCGATGAAGTCCGCGAACAGCCACGGCCGCGGCTCGAACATGTAGTGGCCCTTCTCGAAGTACTCCCTCGTCAGCCTCACGCCTTCCTGCACGGGGAATACGACGCCGTTGATGTTGGTGATCGCGAAGAGGAGCTGCCGGGGCGCGCCGACGCGCCGGATCGCCTCGGCCGTGTGGTTGCTGACGCCGACCCGCAGGACCAGCCGGTTGGTCGACCACGTGTCCACCGTCACCGCGACGTCCAGCGACTGCGTGCCGTTGAGGTAGCTGTAGCGGAGCGTCAGGGGGCTCTGCGTGTAGGAGAACTTCAGCGTGTCCTCCTCCGGGCTGAACCAGCCGGATTCGATCGCCGGGATGGACTCGTGGACGAAGACCACGCGCCACAGGCTCAGCGCCTCGTTGCCGTAGGAGAGGGTGCGGCCCGTGCCGCGGTCGTAGAGATACAACAGGGCACCGTTGACCTTGCTGAACGCCGCCTCGTAGCCGCCGCCGTCCAACGCCAGGAAATCCCGGGACACTTCGGCCGCGGCGTCCGCCGTCACCGGCGAGAAGCTGTCGTCGTCGTACTGCGTGAAGACGGCGTAGTGGTATACGACGCCTGCCGAAACGCCCTCGTGGTCGAAGGAGAAATCTCCGCTGCTCCCCGGCGGCTGGTCCAGCACGACCGTGCCGTCCGAGGGGCCGGTCGGCAGGGCGTTCGTATTGCAGACCACGCGAACCCTCTTCACGCCGGCGGTGTCGGAGAGCGACCACGTCAGCCGGTTGCGGTCCCGGAGGGCCAGGGCCTGGACGGACTCGATCCGGCTCGGGTAGGCGCCCACCATGAGCTGGTCGATGTAGACCCGCCCCTCGGCCGGCGGGTCCACGATTTCGAACGCCAGGTTGGACACGGAGGTCACGCCGGCGGGCCTGTTCCAGGCGATGGCGTTCCACGTCCCCGTCGTGCCGACGGCGGCGACGGTGGTCGTGTGCGTTCCGTTGACGACGAGACGGACGCGCGTGTTGGTCTGATCGGCCCACGCGTGGGCTTTCACGTAGGCGTAGGAGCTCCAGTTGTCCTCCCGGGCCGCCCCGCGCGTGTCCGCCGATATCCGGCCGGAGGAGTTGGTCCACCTGATGCAGAGCGCCCCCGCGCTGCCGCTCAACGTCCGGTTGCCGCTGATCCCCGTTCGGACGGCGGGGTTCGTGCCGTGCCACCCGTACTCAGGCCCCTCGAACGCGTCCCACATGCGGACCGAATCCAGGCGCATGTTGTCCAGGTGCACGAAGTTGGTTTGGAGCTCGGGGTCGGAGTAGTACTCGAATCCCACGGTGACCTCGGTCACGTTGGTCAGTAGGCTCCCGGGTATCGGCCGTATTTCCCAGTTCGTGTAGTTGTTCTGGACACCCTTCATCATGTTGCCTTGGAGCGGGAACGTGGTCTGGCGGTTCTCCCACTCGAACATCTGCCAGCCGAGGATCAGCGTCACGTGGTTCTCCTCGCCTCGATCGTTCCTCAGGACCAAGCCGCCGGAGGGCATGATTAGCGGAGCCTGCTCGACGTAGCCGTCGAAGGTCAGGAACCGGTGATTCGACCAGTCCTCCGGCTCCGGCAGCACCGCCTTGAGGTAGGCGAAATTGGCCGCGTCGCCCGGGACGATGGGGGCGGAAACGCGCAGGGCAGTTTCTCCCTCCACGGGATGCGCCGTGGAGTAGGTCCCGGTACAGGGATGGATCCAGCCGCCGTTGTTAGTCACGTGCGGATTGATGCCGAAGAAGAGGCTTTGGAACTCGCCCTCCCAGTGATGCGTGTCGAAGCCGTCCACGAGCACCCAGCCGGGTTTCACGGAAAGGCTCAACTCCCGCAGTTCGACCCGGTTCGAGCATGACACGCGGAGGTCAAGGCTCTGCGCCCCGGTCCAGCCGAACCGCTCGCTCAGGTTCACCGACACGGCGCCCGGCTTCACGCTCGCGTGCACGTTGGAGAGGGAGGAGCCGTGCAGGCCGGCCTCCAGCGTCCAGTGGCCCTGGGCCCCAGGGGCATCGAGTTCCAGGATAGGGTGGGTGTCGAGGTTCACGGCGATGTTCGTGAACATGACATAACCTGCCGCACCGGAGGTCGAAGAAAGGGCCGTGTTACCGTCAACGTTCAGCGACCACGTCACGTTTGTCCACATCACCTCCGTGGCCTGCAGAGGGCGGTTGAAGGACCACGACCAGGACGCCGCCGGCCCGCCCGCGCCTGCCGCACGGCAGAGAAACAAGACCGACAACAGTCCCGCGACCGTGCCGGCGCCTCCAAGCGCCGCTCCTCCCGCCCGTTCCAGCCGCCTTCCGTGCCTCATGAACTGCCTACACCTGCCTGTGGTCTGCCCGAGCGGGCGTAAACCTCACGGTTTCCCTCTCGCCCGGCCGCAGCGGTAGCGATTATTGATAAATACTGTCAATATGTCAACAAGGAAATAGCTTGGCGAAATACGAGGAATACGCCCGATATTACTGACTAGCATGGGTTAGACGGGGAAGGGCAGGGGCAGGCGGCAAAACATGTGAAAACTGTATTGACATCGTTTATCAATCTGCTGTAAGGTTTACGGCAGAGTTGAGATTCCCGCTGTTGGGAATCCGTACTCAGACGGAGGACGAGTGATGAAGAAGTTGTTGTTGATGGGTATGGTGGCAGGGCTGGTGCTGTGCGGAGCAGTGACGGCTCCGGCCACCATCATCTGGGGGTACGAGACGTGGACGAACGACGTGAACCCGGCGGATGGGAATATCGATGAGTGGGGCCGAGACAAGCTGTTGGAGCCAACAGCCTTTGTGCCGTACTACACGAACGGCGAGTATGCCGGGAATGCGACAATCACGAACGGGCCGGGTTACGGAAGCATCTGGTACGGCACGGGCGTGGACGCGGCGAACCTGCAGACGTACAAATATCTGTACATTGATCTGTGGGACGTGAGGGGCGACGTCAAGATCGGCGTGTCGGGGGAGTCGAGCGCAGGCTACATGGAGATCCAGATGCAGACGAACTGCTTCGGGACTTCTGGTGGCGACCAGGGAAATGGCACGGTGATCTACAACCCCGGAGCCTACGTTTATGATCTCTCGATCTGGCAGCCAGGGGTCGGCGGTGCCTACACCAACACCCAATTCATCCTGGTGGGCGAAGGCAACTCAGAGCTCAGCACGGAAGGGTTCATGGTGCGCCGTGTCCAGTTCAGGGACGATAACCCCTTCGCGCAGGCCGTGCCTGAGCCGGCAACGCTGGGTATGCTGGGACTCGCGGTCGCCGGGTTGACGGTTCTGCGCCGTCGTCGAAGCAAATAGAACAACGACAATCACACAACCTCCCATTACCTCCGAGAGATGGGAGTGACGGTCATGGCAGGGATGCTCCGACATCCCTGCCATGCCTCTTTTGGGGTCCTGCGGCCCTGGGTGAATCGGGAGATTCTGCCGCCTCATTCGCTCGGCGAGGAGCGGATGCCCTTTTTGTGGTTGACACGGTTGATAAAGTTTATCACACTCTGGCCCGGGCGCGGCGGGAGTGAGAACGCCGTAACTCTTACGGGAGTGGTTCCCGGGAACTAGGAAACACCATCAGAGGAGCAAGCACGCGATGAGAAAGATATGGCTGGTTGTAGGGAGCGCCTTGATGTGGGGCCGGGCGGCCTCGGCGGACGTCATCTTGTACCACGACGACCTTTCAAGCGTCAGCGGCTGGACCTACGTCTGGCAGTCGCAGCCCGATGCCGGGCCGTTCTGGTTCTCGGACGGCTCGAACGGGATGTTCTCCGTGCTGTCGAACAGCGCGGCGATCGCGTACTCGCCCGTCGAGTACCTGGCCTTCGACAGCAACACGTGGAGCGCGGCCACCCTCTCATTCGCGGTCAGCAACATCTCCGGCTCGATGAGCTACCAGGTCGGCTTCGATCAGTTCGACGCCAGCTCGAACTACCTGTCCGCGCTGACGATTCATCCCGACGGAACCTTCGTGGGCAACACGAATCATGCGCTTCAAGGGTTCTCCTGGGATGCCAACACCAAGCTGGTCAAGCCCAAGGTCACCATCAGCACGGGCCTCGGCAACCAGCAGATGGAGCTGGCGGAAATGGACATCGTCTCGACCATCCCGGAGCCGACGACCCTGGCCATGCTGGTCGGCGCGGGGCTGGCGGCGGTCGCGATCCGCAGGTCGAGGAAGAAATAGCGCGATCACACAACCTCCCATGACCCTCCGAGACGTGGGAGTGACGGTCACGGCAGGGAGGCCCGGCATCCCTGCCGTGCCTATTTCGGGTGCTGCTCCCAGCGCGGACGTGCCCGTGGGTGAATCGTGAGATCCCTCGTCACGCGCGGCGCGCGACTCGGGATGACACAACCCCTCAACCGGCATGTTTGTCATTCCGAGGAGCGACGAGCTGCTCGGAGCGACGAGGAATCTCGGGGCGGAATCAGGGGGCGGATACTCTTGCCGTCGCGCTGCCGGGTCAGATGTGCTTGCTGTCGTTCTCGTCCTTCGTGGCGTAGCCCGAATCCTGCCGCTGGAAGTTGACGTTGTTCTTTTCGAGGTAGGCCTCGTAGATGTCCTGGGCCGTGAGCCCGACCACCTGCGCCGCCGAAACCAGGAAGTGGAGGACGTCCACGATCTCCACGCGCGCGTTCTGCCGGTCGTACTTCTGGTACTTCGCCCACCACTTCCAGGGCACGCTGTCGGTCAGTTCCGCAATCTCCTGGGTCATCGCGCGGCAGTAGTTCAGCAGCCACACCTTCTGCTGGTCCTCCGGCAGGCTCGTGGTGTCCACGCCGATCCGCCGGTTCAGCTGGGCCTGCATGTCGAAAATGTGCTCGAGCATGTCTCGCTGTGTCATGGTGTCGCTCCCGTTCCGTGTGTTCCTAGGAAATGATAAGGCAGGATAGACGCTGGTCCGCGGGGCGTCAATTAGGCTATGAACGCGCCGCGTTTTTCTGCTATAGGAGAAAGGACGTCTTTCAGGAGAAAACGGCAGGATGGAGAAAGTAATCATCTTGGGTACCGGCGCGGCGGGACTGACCGCGGCCATCTACACGGCGCGGGCCAGCTTCAGCCCGCTGGTGGTCGAGGGGCTCCAGCCGGGGGGACAGCTCACCACCACGACGGAGGTTGAGAATTACCCCGGCTTCCCGCAGGGGATCATGGGGCCCGAGCTTATGGACAAGATGCGCAAGCAGGCCGAGCGGTTCGGTGCCCGTTTCGTGTCCGGCAACGTGGCCTCCGTGAACCTGAAGGGCAAGCCGTTCAAGGTCAGCGTCGAGGGCGCCGGCCCGTACGAGGCGCTGACCGTCATCATCGCCACCGGGGCGTCGGCGAAGTACCTGGGGCTGGCCTCGGAGCAGAAGCTGATCGGGCGCGGCGTGTCCGCCTGCGCCACGTGCGACGGGGCCTTCTTCCGGAATGTGCCCGTGGCGGTCGTGGGCGGCGGCGACACGGCCATGGAGGAAGCCCTCTTCCTGACCCATTTTGCCTCCGCGGTGTACCTGATCCATCGCCGCGACCAGTTCCGTGCGTCGGAGATCATGGCCGAGCGCGCGCTGAAGCATCCCAAGATCAAGGTGATCTGGAACACCGTGGTGGAGGACGTGCTGGACGTGGCGAGGAACGAGGTCACGGGCCTCCGGCTGAAGAACGTGAAGACGGGCGCGACCTCGCACCTGGAGGTCAAGGGCTACTTCTCGGCCATCGGCCACCAGCCGAACACGGACCCGTTCCGGGGCCAGCTGGAGATGGACGCGGTGGGCTACATCAAGGCGGAGGACACGCGGACCAGCGTGCCCGGCGTTTTCGCGGCGGGCGACGTGCAGGACCCCGTCTATCGCCAAGCCATCACGGCGGCAGGCACCGGCTGCATGGCGGCGCTGGAAGTCCATCGCTACCTGGAGGCGCATCCTTCATGAGCGACTCGGGACGATCCATCCTGGGCATACGCGGGAGCGAGTGGGAGACCTACCGCAGGCTCTTCCGCTACGTGTACCCTTATTTCCCGCGGCTCCTGCTCGGCGCGGTCTTCGGCCTCCTCTTCGCCGGCTCGACCACGGGCATGCTGGCCGCGCTCAAGGGCACCATCGCCCGGATCTTCGACCCGGGCACGATGTCGCTCAAGGCGACGCTGGCGGTGGCCGCGCTCCTCCCGCTGTTCGCGACCATCCGCGGCATCGGGTACTTCCTCAGCACGTACTTCATCGAGTGGGTGGGCAACCGCGTGGTGATGGACCTCCGCGTGCAGACGTTCGACCACCTGCAGGAGCTGTCGGTCATGTACTTCACCGGCAGCCGGACCGGGGAACTGATCTCGCGGACCACCAACGACACGAGCATGGTGGAGCGCGCGGTCTCGACGGTGCTGAGCGACCTCATCCGCGAGCCGTTCACGCTGATCGCCATGGTCGGGTTCGCCTTCTGGCTCGACCCGCGCCTGGCCCTCATCAGCTTTGTCCTCTTTCCTGTCTGCATTATCCCCGTGGCCCTGTTCGGGCGCCGCGTCCGGCAGTTCACGAAGGAAGGCCAGCAGAAGCTCGCCGACCTGGTGTCCATTCTCCAGGAAACGCTGACCGGCGTCCGCATCGTCAAGGCGTTCGGCATGGAGGACTACGAGCGCAAACGGTTCAACACGGGCGCGCGCTCCGTGTTCAGCCGCACCATGCGCGTCACGCGGGCCCGCGCTTCCGTCGAGCCGATCATCGTTTTCATCTCCGTGGTCGGCCTGTCGCTGGTCTTGGTCTACGCGCGGTGGGCGCACATGACGGTGGACAAGTTCTTTGCCTTCGGCGCCGCGCTGGTCGCGCTCTACGATCCGGTCAAAAAGCTCAGCAAGGTCCAGATGAGCATCCAGCAGAGCTCCGCTGCGGCGGAACGCATCTTCGAAGTCATGGACGCCGAGATCACGGTCAAGGACCAGCAGGGCGCCAGCGAGTTCGCCGGGCCCGTGCAACACGTTCAGCTGGAGGATGTTACATTCACGTACGACGCCGCGCCGGTCCTGAGCCGGATCAGCCTGTCGGTCGACGCCGGCCAGCTCGTGGCGCTGGTCGGCAGCTCGGGCGCGGGCAAGTCCACGCTGGTGAGCCTGCTCCCGCGCTTCTACGACGTGACGTCGGGCCGGATCCTGATCAACGGGCAGGATATCCGCGGCTTCACGCTCAAGTCCCTGCGCGGGCAGATCGGCATCGTCACGCAGGAGACCTTTCTGTTCAACGACACGGTGTCCAGCAACATCGCCTACGGGCACACGGAGGCATCCCGCGACGCCATCGTGCAGGCGGCGAGGCGCGCTCACGCGCACGACTTCATCTTGGAGATGCCCGAGGG
Organism: Verrucomicrobiota bacterium; assembly: GCA_043803015.1. Lineage (GTDB taxonomy): Bacteria > Verrucomicrobiota > Kiritimatiellia > CAIQIC01 > JAGNIJ01 > JAZDKK01. Next base: position 72,160 of record JAZDKK010000023.1, on the reverse strand, counting down.
CTACGACACCGTGGTCGGCGAGCGGGGCGTGCGGCTGTCGGGCGGTCAGTGCCAGCGGCTCGCCATCGCGCGGGCGATCCTGCGCAATCCGCCGATCCTGATCCTGGACGAGGCCACGAGCGCCCTGGACACAGAGTCCGAGCGGCAGGTCCAGGCCGCGCTCGACGAGCTGATGGCCGGCCGCACCGTGTTCGCGATCGCCCACCGGCTGTCCACGATCATGCACGCCCACCGGATCGTCGTGCTCGACAAGGGAGTGATCGTCGAAGAAGGCACGCACAGGGAACTGCTCGAGCGCGGCGGCGTTTACAAGTACCTGTACGATCTGCAGTTCAAGGACCTGGACTGACCGCCGGGTTGCGCCGCTCCAGCTCTTCCAGTTCCCGGGTCGAGGAGCACGACACGCCGAGATCCTTCAACAGCCCGTTCGTGATGCTGTAGATCCAGCCGTGGATGGCCACGGCTTGGCCTCCCTCCCACGCCTCGCGGATGATGGTGGTATGGGCGACGTTCAGGACCTGCTGGACCACGTTCAGCTCGCAGAGACGATCCAGCATCCGCTCGCGGTCGGCCACGCCTGCCAGGTCGGCCGCATGTCCCCGGTGGACGTCCCGTATGGAGCGAAGCCAGTTGTCGATCAGCCCGTGGGCGTGGGGTTCGAGGGCTGCCCGAACCCCTCCGCACCCGTAGTGTCCGCACACGATCACGTGCCGGACCCGCAGGGTCTGCACCGCATACTGCAGCACGGAGAGACAGTTCATGTCGGTGTGGTGGACCAGGTTGGCCACGTTGCGGTGGACGAAGAGCTCGCCCGGGAGCAGGCCGACGATCTCGTTCGCGGGAACCCGGCTGTCGGAGCATCCGATCCACAGGTACTCCGGCGACTGCTGGTGAGAGAGCCTGGAGAAGAACGCCGGGTCCGACCCGGTCATGTGCGCGGCCCACGCGCGGTTGTTCTCGAAGAGGTGCGACAAGGATTTCATGCGATACCCCCTGATGGCTGGGTGGTTGCCTCGATCACGCGGTCGACGCGGTCCACGATCTCAGACCCGCGGGGGCAGAGCTCGATGGCCGTAAGACGGTGCGGCACGACCAGACAGCGGATCCCGGCGGCAAGCGCCGACGCGGCGCCGCGCGGGGAATCCTCCACGGCCAGGCATTCGCGGCCGGGCAGGCCGAGGCCGCGGAGGGCGGTCAGGTAGGCCTGTGGGCTGGGCTTGGCTTCGCCGCAGTCGTCGCTGGTCACTACGAGTTCGAAGTAGGGCAGGAGGCCGGTGGAGGAATGCACCCGTTCGAAATGCGCCCGCGAGGCGCCGGTGACGACCGCCAGGCGGAAGCGTTCGGCAAGAGCGCGGAGGGTGCGGCGCACGCCGGGCAGCACGCGAACGCCTTGCGCAATCCGCCCCCAGAAAGCCTTGTCGCGGTCCTCGATCACGCGGTCCACACGGCCGGCTGGAATGCCGGCCAGGCCGGCGATGTCCCTGGATCGCCTTCCCTCCGCCAGGTACCAGCGCGCCCACTGCGGCTCCGTCAGCGTGGCCCCGTCTGCGGCGAACACCGTTCGGGTCGTTTCGTAGAACGGCCGCTCGGTGTCCACCAGCACGCCATCGCTGTCGAAAAGGACTGCCCGGAGCATAAGGCTACACGCCTCCGCGGTACCGCCTGAGGATGTCCCGGATGTACCGCTTCGTGGTGGGGTAGTCGATGGTTTCCCAGAACCTGCGGCTGTTGGGCCCGCTGGCGGCGGACCAGCGCTGGGCGTTGGAGCGGCCGGCGTTGTACTCGGCCAGGGCGAAGGGGAGGGGATCGGGGCGGTCGGACCAGCGCCGGATCGCCCGCGCCAAGTACCAGGTGCCGGCCTGGATATTCGTGGCTGGGTTGAAGAGCGTGTCGCGCGAGAAGCCGATGACGCCGCTGGCCTTGGCCCACTCTTGGCCGGCGGTCTCCGTGACCTGCATAAGCCCGACCTCCTTGTGCGTGCCGACGCGGTCGGCCTCGAACCGGCTCTCGCGCCAGATGAGCGAGGAGACGAGGCGCGGATCCAGGCCGCGCTCACGGCTGATCCTCACGATCAGGTCGTCGTACCGGTGGATGCGGCGGATGAACGACACGCCGGCCATGCACACGATGGTCACGGCCAGCGCGACGTTCCAGTAGATGATCTTGAGCGCTGTCGAACGGGAGACGGTCCGCATGGCCGGAGTCTACAATTGACGGCTCTGTCTTGTCCACGTTCCAAAGCACCCCACCCTCACCCCGGCTTGTGTCCGGATTGCCCGCGCCCCCGGGGCTCTGATAGGATGGGTTGTCAGCAGCGGGGGAGGGATATGAAATCGTTTCGGAAGGAGCTTTGGTTCAACACGCCGACGCGGCGGGCGTTCGTGAACATCACGCCGCAGGTCGAGGAGTGCGTGCGCGAGAGCGGCGTCCGCGAGGGGTTCGTCCTGGTGAACGCCATGCACATCACCGCCAGCGTGTTCATCAACGACAACGAAAGCGGGCTTCATGCCGACTTCGAGAAATGGCTGGAGAAGCTGGCGCCGGAGAAGCCGTACTCGCAGTACGCGCACAACAACGGCGAGGACAACGCGGATGCTCACCTCAAGCGGACGGTCATGGGCCGCGAGGTGGTGGTCGCCGTGACGGATGGCGAGTTGGACTTCGGCCCCTGGGAGCAGATCTTCTACGGGGAATTCGATGGCCGACGGCGGAAGCGGGTCCTGGTCAAAGTGATCGGGGAATAGGGGACAAGCTTCCCGCCCTGGCGGACGCGCACAGCGTATTTCGCTCTCTGCAGGCGGACGCGTTCCATCAGAGATGGTCTGTCCCAGTTCCACCGAGCAGGCAGGGGGGGTCTCGCGGGCGCGGACGGGGTCAAGGGGCAGGGACTTCCGGCCCAATAGCTGCGTGCCTGCGGACCACACGCCGACGGGCTGGGGGCACGCTGAGTGGGGACACATTGAGTGGGGCGTGCGGACGGTGGGGGGGACAGGCTGGAGACGGTGGGTGGGAGCCATCAGGCTGGGCCGGAACTAAGCGCCGGGACGCCATTGACAAAAGCATGCTGATGACATAATTTAATCAGACGATTACATCACACGGATAGAAGGGATGAACAGGTGCGTAGCAGTGTTCTCTGGCCGAATCACAAGGACGCTGGCTGGCCTTCTTGCCGGCAGCATCGCGCTGGCGCATGTTCTCGGGGTTGCCATGGGAGCCTGCTGTGGGAGCGGTTCGTGAAAGAGGCCGGCATGGGCGAGGGACGAGGCGAGGACTGAGACGTCAGACTGCCGCCGCGGGAGCCGGCGGCCGAATGGCAAGGAGATGGATCCATGGGAAGATACGAGTCGGAACAGCGCAAGAAGATCCTCCATTCAGCCGTGGACATATTCGCGAAGGAGGGATGGAAGGGCGCGACGATCCGCCGGGTCGGACGGGCGGCGGGCGTGAACAGCGCGCTGATCTACTACTACTTCGAGAACAAGCATACCCTGTTCATGGAGTGCATCCGGATGGTGCTCGCCGGATTTCTCGAACACCTGCGCCAGCAGAAGCGCGCCTTCCGCGGCGCGCGCGAGCGTCTCGCCTGCTTGGTCAACGGTGTGTTTGACTACTACACCGCGTACCCGCATCGCATGCGCCTGATGCTGCTCGCGTTCAGCGTGCATGGCGATCTCCTGGGACAGACGCTGGCTGGCTTCCTCAAGAGCAGAGTGCTCACGCCGCTCGAAATCCTAAGGGAGGGGATGCAAGCCGGGGAGCTGAGGGAAATACACCCTGTCCACGCCTGGTGGAGCATCATGGGCATATGCCTCTTCAACCTGCAGGTGAAAGACATCATCCCGTACATGACCCTGAAATCAGCGCCGATTCCGCCCTTTGACCCGGAAGAAAGAAGGGCCCAGATCGTGGACCTGCTGGTGCACGGCTGGGCGCTGCCTTCGAGTGTCGAGCACTGACCGAACAAGGAGACCACACCGATGAACGCAAGATGGCTCATGGCTGCTGCAGCGCTGGCCCTGCTGGCGTCAGGCTGCGGGCTGGGTAACGGCAAGCCCGACAGATCCGGAACGATCGAGTGCACGCAGGTCGAGGTGGCGCCGCAGGTCGCGGGACGGCTCCAGAGCCTTCCGCCCCAGGAGGGCGATGCGCTGAAGAAGGGCGACCTCGTGGCCCAGATCGACCCGACCGACTACCAGTTCCGGCGCGATGAGTCTGCCGCGGCCGCCCGCGCCGCGGAGGCCGACCTGAGACGCATCCAGCAGGTCTTCGAGCGGAAGAGCGCGACGCAGAAGCAGTTGGATGATGCACAGGCCGCGCTGGACCTGGCCCGCGCCCGGCTGGCGCTGGCGGAGAAGGCCGTTGCCGACTGCACGGTGAGGGCCCCCATGGACGGGGTGGTTACCGTGCGGAGCCGAGAAGAAGGGGAGATGGTTGCCATCGGTGCGCCGCTCGTGACATTGTCGCGGCTCGACGAGGTGTGGCTTTCGATCTACGTCCCGGAGGACCGCCTGGGCCGGGTGAAACTGGGCCAGCCGGCGAACGTGAAGATCGACGGCGACCACAAGATGTACCTCGGCAAAGTAACCTTCGTTTCGCCGGAGGCGGAGTTCACGCCGCGCAACGTGCAGACGCCGGACGAGAGGGCGAAGCTCGTCTATCGCGTCAAGATCACGCTCGAGAACCCCGAAGGTGTCTTCAAGCCCGGAATGCCGGCGGACGGATACATTGAATCGGCGAAGTGATGCAACAGATTACTACAGAAGATGTTCCAGCAGTGACGACCCAAGGTCTCGCGCGGCTGTTTGGGGACGTGGCCGCCGTGGCGAGCCTGGACCTTGATGTACGGCGGGGGGAGATGTTCGGACTGGTCGGACCGGACGGCGCCGGCAAGAGCACGGCTATCCGGCTCCTGTGCGGCATCCTGAAACCCACCGGCGGCCAGGGGCAGGTCCTGGGGTTCGACCTTCGCCGCGAAGCCGAACAGATCAAGAAGCGCATCGGCTACCTCTCGCAGAACTTCACGCTGTACGGCGATCTCACGGTGGACGAGAACATCGAGTTCCTCGCGGAGCTTCATGGGGTCAGCGGCTTCCAGGCGCGCAGGGACGAGCTGCTGGAGTTCACCCGGCTGACGCCGTTTCGTCGCCGGCTCGCCCAGGCGCTCTCCGGCGGCATGAAGAAGAAGCTGGCCCTCGCGTGCACGCTGGTCCACACGCCCGACCTCCTCTTCCTGGACGAGCCGTCCACGGGCGTGGATCCCGTCTCCCGCGGCGAGTTTTGGAACATCCTGAGCGGGATCCTCGAGCGGGGCGTGACAATCGTGATGACAACCCCGTACCTGGACGAGGCCGAGCGCTGCCACCGCATCGGACTGATCCACCACGGCCGGATGTTCATGACGGGGACGCCGGACGAGGTGAAGGCTGCCATGCCGGGCAAGGTGTACAGCGTGGAGACGGACGCACCGGCGGCCGTGTACAAGGCGCTCCGCGCGAAGCGGACCACGGCCAGCGTCGTGCTGTACGGAGACCGCGTGCACTACTGGACCCGGGAAGGCGAGCAGGACGCGCGAGCATCGGAACGGTGGCTCGGCGAGCAGGGCTTGGGGCCGGCCACGTTCAGGGAAGTGCCGCCGTCGCTGGAGGATGTGTTCGTGGCGCTTTTGGGACAAGGAGACAAGACATGAAACGCACCATGGCCGATGGCCGATGGCCGAATGCCGAATGTCGGGTCCTGTTGGGCGGGTTGACTCTGCTTCTGGTCGGCTTGCCTGCGCTGGTGCGAGCCGAGGAGAACAACCCCACCGTCAGTCCCGAGCGGGTGGTGGCTGACGCGCTGGCGTACAGCCCTGTGCTCAAGCTCTCGGATCAGGAGGTGGCTGTCGCCCAGGCGCAGAAGACACAGGCCGATGCCCAGGCGTTTCCCTCGCTCAGCCTTGACGCCCACGCCGGACACTACGAGGGCCTGACGGATTCGGCCTTGGGCCCCGGCATGGTGATCCCGGCCATCCCGGACCGCTACGGCGCCGCCGTGCGGCTCTCCCAGCCGGTCTACACCGGTGGCCGGATCGGGAACGAGAAGAAGGGAGCGAACTACCAGCGTCAAGCGGTCCGCGAGACGCGCCGCAGCACCGAGTCGGATCTCGCCCTGCAAGCGCTGACAGCCTACTGGAACTGGTCCAAAGCCTACTACTCGCTCGAGGCGCTGAAAGCGGCGACGGACCGGATGGCGGCCCACGCCACGGACATGCACAACCTCCACGCGGCAGGCCTCGCCACCGACAACGACGCGCTGGCCACCGACGTGCTGCTCGACCAGACCCGCCTTCGCCTTGAAGAAGCGCGGCGCCGCACGGAGGTATCCCGCGCCCGGATCACCTTCCTCACCTGCCGCGAGCTCCCCGGCAACGCGGTTCCCCAGCAGGCCGCCGTGCCGCCCGGCCAGACCGTGCCGCCCGAAGTGGAGTCGCTGGGCGCGGCGGCCTCCAACCGGCCGGACCGGGCCGCGGGCGAACTGGAGGCGAAATCCTCCGAAGCCGCAGCGAAGGCAAGCCGAGCGGGCCTACGGCCCCAGCTTTTCCTGACCGCGCACTACGAACAGGCAAATCCGAACATCCTCAACATCCCGCCGGCGGACGAGTGGCAGGACGACACGTACGTGGGCGTGGCCGTGACATGGAACCTGCTGGACTGGGGACTCACCCGCGCGCGAGCCTCGGAGGCCGCCGCCCGCGCCACCCAGGCCCACCTGCGGCTCCAGCACAAGAACGAACAGATCACGCTCGAGGTCAAGGAAGCGGGCATCAACCTGAAGGATGCCCTGGAGCGGGTGACCGTCGCCGAGCGCGCGGAGTTGAGCGCCACGCGCAACCTCGCCGCGGCAACGGACCTCTGGAAGAACGGCCTGGCCCGTCATTCCGACGTGCTCGATGCGCATGCCCAGCTCACCGAGGCACAGAACCAAGTCATCGCGGCCCGGGCGGACGTGGCCCTGGCCCGGGCTGGGCTGGACCACGCCATGGGCCTGCTTCGGGCCGGGAAGCCATGAGCGAAAGGAATCGAAGCCGTGGACCTAGGCGATAACAGCGCACCGGTGATCGAAGTGCGGGACCTGACCAAGGTCTTCGGCAAGTTCACCGCCGTGGACCGGCTCAGCTTCAGCGTAACCCGGGGCGAGATCTTCGGCTTCCTTGGGCCCAACGGCGCCGGCAAGTCCACCACGATCCGGATGCTCTGCGGGCTGCTGTCGTCGACAGTCGGCACCGCCACCGTCGGCGGGTTCGACATCAACCGGGACCCGGAGAAGGTGCGCCAGAACATCGGCTACATGTCCCAGAAGTTCAGTCTCTACAAGGACCTGACCGTGGAGGAGAACATCGCGTTCTTCGGCGGGGTGTACGGGCTCGAAGGCCGCCGGCTCCGCGACCGGGAGGCATCAGTCATCGGGATGGCGGGGCTCAAAGGGTTTGAGAGCCATCTGACCGGAACCCTCTCGGGCGCGCTCCAGCAAAGGCTGGCGCTTGGATGCGCCATTCTGCACGAGCCGCCCATCCTGTTCCTCGACGAACCCACGAGCGGCGTCGATCCGGTGTCGCGGCGCCTGTTCTGGGACCTGATCCAGGACATGTCGGCTCGCGGCGTAACCATACTGATCACCACGCACTTCATGGACGAAGCGGAATACTGCGGACGGCTCGGCTTCATCAGCGGGGGACAACTGGTGGCCCTCGACACGCCCAGGGCCATCAAGGGGACGGCGGTGGACGAGGACCTGTTCGAGGTGACGCTGCTCCGTTTTCGCGGCGCCCTCGACGAGATGGAGGGACTGGCCGGAGTGGCGGCGGCCACGTACTTCGGCCAGCACCTGCACGTGTTCTGCCGGCGCGGGGCGTACACGCCGGGGACGCTGGAACAGGCGATCCGCGGGCGCGGGCTTGACGTGCGCGCCGTGGAGGCCGTGGCGGTGTCCCTGGAGGATGCGTTCGTGCGGCTGGTGCAGCGGCAGGCTGAAAGGCAGAAATCATGAGGCGCTTCTGGGCGGTCTTCAAGAAGGAGTTCCGGCAGATTGGCCGCGACCCGCTGTCGCTCGGCGTCCTCATCCTCGTGCCGGCCTTCCTGCTGGTGATCTACGGCTATGCCCTGTCGTTCGACGTGAAGCATATCCGCGTGGGCGTGCTCGACCTCGACCGGACGCAGGAGAGCCGGGCCTTCCTCGACAGCCTGTTTCAGAATCCCTACTTCGACCGCGTCCGCACGCTCTCGAGGATCCAGGAAGCGGACGACCTGCTCAACCGCGGGCGCGTGCGGGCCGTGCTGGCCGTCCCCCGGGGATACGCCCGTGGGCTCTCGCGCGGCGAAACGGTCAAGGTGCAGTTCCTCGTGGATGGATCCGATGCGAACGCGGCCCTGACGGCGGTGGGCTACATGGATGCGCTGACCGATCGCGCCACGCGAAAACTCCGCGCGGACGCGCTGGGAAAAGCCGGCGTGCCGGCGGCGCTTCCCTTCGTGGTCCCGGAGCCGCGCATCTGGTTCAACCCGGAGCTGATCAGCGCGCGGTTCCTGGTGCCGGGCCTCATCGGCATGCTGCTGATGCTCTCGGCGGTGGTGGCGACCTCGATGTCCATCGTGCGCGAGAAGGAACGGGAGACCATGGAGCAGATGATGGTGTCGCCGCTCCGGCCGGAGGAGCTGATCCTGGGCAAGCTCCTGCCGTATGTGTTCATCTGCCTGGTCACCATGACGATCATCCTGATCCTGGGCTACGTCCTGTTCGGCGTGGTGGTCCGCGGCTCGTTCTTCCTCCTCGGCCTGGCCACCCTGCTGTTCCTCTTCGCCGCGCTGGGGATGGGCGTGCTGATCTCGTCGGTGACGAAGTCGCAGCGCGTGGCCTTCGAGATCGCCATCATCACGTCGCTCCTGCCGTCGGTCATCCTTTCCGGGCTCATCTTCCCGATCAAGAACATGCCGGTCCCGATCCAGGCGCTGACCGTGGTGGTGATCCCGCGGTACTTCGTGGCCGCCCTGCGCGAGATCATCCTGAAGGGCGCGGCGCTCCACGATCTCTGGCCGCAGCTCGGGGGGATGCTTGCCCTCGGCATCCTGTTCAACATCTTGGCGGCGCACAACACGCGGAAGTCGATTTGACATGAAACGCATCAAAGTACTTGTCATCAAGGAACTTAAGCAGATCCGGCGGGACAGGACCCTGTTCGGAATCCTGATCATCGCGCCGCTCATTCAACTGACGATCATGGGCTTCGCGGTGACGACCGACCTCCGGCAGATCTCGCTGGCGGTCCGCGACCAGGACCGCTCGTACCAGAGCCGCGAGTACGTCCGAACCGTGGCGTCGTCGGGCTACTTCCAGACCACCATGCTGACGGGCGCCGAAGGCGGCGACGGGGACCTGCTGGTCGAGGGCCGTGCGGGCCTGCTGCTGGTCATCCCGAGAGGATTCGGCCAGAAGCTCGTCGGCGGGCGTCCCTCGCAGGTCCAGGTCCTGGTGGATGGTGCAGACAGCAACTTTGCGGTGCAGGGGCTGAACTACCTCCAGAAGGCGACGCGGCTCTATTCCCAGCGGCTCGTGCAGGTGGTGGCGGATGAGCTCGCGCGGCGGGGCGTGCGCCTGCCGGCCGTGGTCTCGGAAACCCGGGCGTGGTACAACCCGGAGCTGCTCTCCCGTTTCTTCACGGTGCCCGCGCTCATGGGCCTGCTGTTGATGGTCACCACGATGGTGGTGTCCAGCATGGCGCTGGTCAAGGAGCGCGAGGAGGGCACGATGGAGCAGGTCCTCGTGACCCCCCTGCGGTCCAGCGAGGTGATCGCCGGCAAGCTGCTCCCGTTCGTGGTCATCGGCTTCATCGAGGTCACGCTGGCGCTCGCCGTGATCTTCCTGGTTTTCCGCGTGCCCCTGAGGGGAAGCCTGCTCCTGCTGTACCTCTGCTCGGGCCTCTTCCTGCTCACTACGCTCGGACTGGGCACCTTTGTCTCCACGCTGGTGAAGACGCAGCAGCAGGCCATGATGCTGGCGGCGTTCTTCGTCATGATGCCGTTCGTGCTCCTCTCCGGGTTCATTTTCCCGGTGGAGAACATGCCGGTGCCCATCCGCTGGATCGCCCACATGATCCCGCTGAAGTACTACCTGATCATCGTCCGCGGGATCTTCCTCAAGGGGACCGGGTGGGCGGAGCTCTGGCCGGACGCCGCGATCCTGCTGGTCTGGGGCGTGGGCATTCTCAGCCTGGCCGTCATGAAATTCCACAAGCGGCTCGACTAGTAGAGCCCGGTTTATCCGGGCTAGGGTAGCCCGCGTAAAGGGGGCTCTACGGCGGGGCGGATTGGGGTATTCTCTTCCTTATGAAGCAGACTCGCGCTGCCCTCAAGCTGGGCCTGGTGGCGCTGGCGGCGTCGGCCGTCGTCGCCGCCCGGGCCTCCGAACCCATCCATGTGACCTACCTGTGGCACATGCACCAGCCGATCTACTTCCCGTATGAGTCGCCGCAGACGATCGACGCCAACGGGCGGTTCAATTTCAGCGTGCAGGGCGTGATCAACGACCGAACGCCGAACTACACGTCGTGGCCGAAAGACGCGGTCCAGCAGGGGGCAGACCGCAGCATGGCGCACGCCGGCGCGCAGTGCAGCTTCTCCGGGTCGCTGGGCGAGAACCTGAACAACATGTGGGGCGGTTCGTGGCCGGGCGATTACCGGTGGGCCCGGAACGGCCTGAGGACGAGCCGGAACAACCCGCGCCTGGACATGGTCGGCATCCCGTACCACCACAGCCTCATGCCGCTGACGTGCAAGGAAGCCATGAAGATGCAGATCCGCCTGCACAAGGAGCAGTACAAGGACCTGTGGAACACGGGCGGCGACTACTCCAAGGGATTCTGGCCGCCCGAGTGCGCCTTTGCCGAATCGATCATCCCCGCGCTGGTCGAGGAGGGGATGGAATGGGTGATCGTGGACAACGGGCACCTGTTCCGCGCCGTCGAGGGGTTCCCCTGGAACAGCGGGAGTTCCTGCCGGCCCAACCCGGCGGACGTGCTGAACCCGAGCGCGGAGGCTCTGGGCAGCCAGTGGGTCCAGCTCCAGAACGTCTGGGCGCCCACGAAAGTGCTCGCGCCCTGGGCGTACCAGCCGCACTACGTTCAGCACGTCAACCCGTGGAACGGGACCATCCAGAAGATCGTCGCGGTGCCGGCCGGCCGGTACGAGGGCAACGAGAACGGGCGCGGCGGGTACGGCGCGTTCAAGCCGGAGAACGTGTGGGGCGCCCACGTGTCCGCCGTCAACAACAACGCCCAGCATCCCATGCTCCTGCTCTGCCACAGCGACGGCGACAACTACGGCCTGAAGAACTCCGACGCCTGGCACGCCCAGCACGGGTACTTCCTCGACATGTGCCAGAACAACAACGATTTCGAGAACACCACGGTGCAGGACTACCTCCAGATGTATCCGCCCGACCCCGGCGTCGTCATCCACGTGGAGCCGGGTTCATGGGTGGGCATCGACGGCGGGACTCCGTACTTCGAAAAATGGCTCTCCTCGACGTACGTGAACGGGGAGAACCCGGACCACTGGTCGTGGTCGGTGCTCGTCGCCGCGCAGAACCGCGTGATCCTGGCCGACAGCCTGGAGAACAGCTACTCTATGAACGACGTGGAGTGGGGCATCGGTTCGGACACGGCCAAGGCCTGGCACTTCTACCTCAACGGCGAGACGTCCTGCTACTGGTACTGGGACCTGGACCGCGGCAACCCCTGGGACGGCAATGCGACGCGCGCCTGCAACACGGCCGTGTGGTATGCGGACCAGGTGATCGGCCGGCATCCGGGCGTCGACACCAACGGGCCCAGCCTCTTCCCGCCGCAGCGGAACTCCTACAACCCCGGCGGCTACATGTGGAACGAGGCCACGCCGGCGTCGTCGGACTTCGAGGTCTGGACGTACGTGTACGACGTCAACACGGTGGCGGTGGCGCGGCTCTACTGGCGCACGGACAAGGACGGACGCAACCCCATCTCCTCGATCCAGAACGAGACCTACTTCGGCGGGGGTGAGGTCAACGCGTGGAACACCCAGACCATGACGAACCAGTGGGATCCCAAGGTGAAGGGCCCCGACAACATCGTGCCGGAAGCGACGTACCGCGCCGAGGAGTACCGCGCGCCCATCGCGGGCCAGAACAACGTGCTCATCGACTACTTCGTCGAGGCCGTGGACGGCAAAGGCAACACGAACCGGAGCGACATCCTGCACGTGTTCGTGGGCCTCAGCAACGTGACGACCGCCGTGGACTTCACGCCGGCCCAGCCGCAGGACTGCGGCAACCTCGTGACGCGCTACGCCGCCTCGGGCCGGCCGCTGAGCAATGCCTCGCCGGTCTACCTCAAGATCGCGTTCGACAACTTCGCCACGGCCGCCTCGAACTACGTCATGAGCTCCGCCGGGACCGCCTCGTGGATCCGCACGAACGCCATTCCATCCGGCTCCACGAACGCGATCGTGTATTTCCGGAACACGGCGGACGAGAGCGGGACGGTGGACAACAACAACGGCGACAACTGGTCGGTGGCGATCTCCCACTGCCAGGTGGCCGCGGCGGCCACGTTCAGCCCGCCGGCGCCGAGCGGGTGCGATCCCGTCGAGATCACGTACGCGCCGAACGACGGCGTGCTCTCCAACGCGGCCGAGGTCCGGATCCACATCGGCTACAACGGCTGGCAGGGCGTGCTGAGCCCGGACCCGGCCATGACGAAGACGGGCGTCGTGTGGAAGCATACGTATTCTCCGCCGCCGGGCACGTACCAGATCAACTGCTGCTTCAACAACGGTGCGGGCACCTGGGACAACAACAGCGGCTCGGACTACGGGGTGTCCGTCACGAACTGCGCCGGCACGAACTCGCCCGTGGTCTTCTCGCCCGCCGCTCCGCGCGACTGCGACACGGATTTCATCACCACCACGTACACCCCCGCCGGGCGGCCGCTCTCCAACGCCTCGCCGGTGTACGTCAGCCTCCACCGGGGTTTGGGGTGGGAGGTGTTCCAGATGGCGTGGACCAACAGCGCGTGGGTGTTCTCGAACGGCGTGGCGAGCGGCACGGCCGAGATGAGGGTCTTCTTCGCCAACTCGAACGCGAGCCCGACGATCGTGGATGGCGGTACGGGCCAGTACTGGTCCGTGGCCGTCTCGTCCTGCAGCACGGGCGGGCCGTCCTCGGTCGCGTTCAGTCCGGCCAGCCCGGTCGGCTGCGGGAACGTCGGCATCACGTATCACCCGAACCAGGGCCCGCTGAAGACCGCGGCGCAGGTATACATCCATGTCGGCCGGAACAACTGGCAGGACGTAACGGACGTGGCGATGGGGAAGGTGGGCAGCACATGGACCTACACGTACTCGCCGCCCGAAGCCACGGAGCAGATCAACTGCTGTTTCCAGGACGGCTCGAACACCTGGGACAACAACGGCGCCCAGGACTGGTCGGTCGTGGTGGTCGGCTGCACGGGCGCGGTAGCCCAGGCGGGCATCCGGCTGATCGAGGGCTCGCCCACGGTCACGGATGACGCCGGCGAGCAGAACAACATCGGCGACAACTTCGACCTGAACAAGGGCGGCGGGTACGCGCAGACGTCCAACCAGGCCGGGTTCGGCAGTTTCGGCCGGGTCTACGTCAACTATGACCCGAACAACTTCTACATCGGCGGCATCGGCTGCGACATGGCCGGCAGCAACAACGCGATGATCATCTTCCTGGGCTTCAACACCCTGCCCGATGACCAGCCGAATCTCTGGGGCATCACCGGTTTCCCCAGCGGGCTGGACTTCCTGCACAACGTCACCTTCGCCAAGCCGGTAGACATCGCCATCGTGATCGGCGACGAGTACGGCGACGGGACCTTCACCAACTTCAACCTGGGGGACGGCTACGACTTCGGCCAGGGCGTGTTCTACCTGTCCCGGTACGGCCGGTTCGACCCGGTGGCCGGCGCGCGGCTTTCGCAGTTCGACGGGACCGGCACGTTGGCCGTGACGGCGACGGACATGGACGGCAGCCGGCTGATGCTCCGCTGGGAGTGCGGCATTCCGCTGGCCAGCCTCGGGTGCTCGACCAACGGGATCGGCGTCATCACGAACTGCGTGCTGGCCGGGCTGGTCGTCAACACGAGCACGAACAACCAGGACCGGTACATCTCGGGCAACTACCTCGCCCGGTCCGCTTCGCCCACGTCCAGCGGCAACTACGGGTTCAGCATGGTGGATCTCAACCCGATCGAGGTCGGCATGGCGCTGGCCGATTCGGACGGGGACGGGATCTCCGACGGCTGGGAGATGCAGTATTTCGCCAGCCTGGCCATCGCCTCGGCCGTTTCCGACTGGGACACAGATCACTCGCAGGACCGCGACGAGAGCTACGCGGGCACGAACCCCAAGGACGCCGTTTCGTACTTCCGCCTGTACTCGCCGCTCTCCAGCGGCAGCACCGGGTTCGTGGTGCGCTGGCACAGCGTGTCGGGCAGGCAGTACGGGTTGTTCCGCTCGACCGACCTCGTGGACACGGAGGGAGGGTTCCAGCAGCTCCAACTGGGCATCCCGGCCACGGCCCCCGAGAACGTCTACACCGACGCGACGTCGGGCGCGGCCGCCAGGTTCTACCGGGTGCGCACCCAGCCGTAGTCTCGGCAGCGTAACTATCTCCCGCCCAGGCTGTTATATGTACACGGCTTCAGTCTGTAGGAGGTGCCCTACACAGAAAGGTCCTTTGTGGTGTATCCTGTTTTGCAGAGAGCGGGTAATTGCCCTGAGCCAGACCGGAAAGGACTGCAGCCGCTATGAAAGCGGGCCGGAAAAGGGCTTTTACTCTTGTAGAGATCATGATCGTCGTCGCTATCATCGGCATGCTGTCGATGATCGCGATACCCTCCTATGTCCGCTCACGCAGAGCCGCCCAGAAGCAGGGTTGCATCAATAACTTGCGGCTCATCGACGCCGCCAAGGAACAGTGGGGCCTAGAGTATCTACAGCCGCCCGACGCCACGCCGCCCCAGAACGGACTCGAGCCCTATTTGAAAGGTGACCCCGCCCGCTGTTTTTGCCCCGCGAATCCCCTGAAGACATTCGCCAGTTCCTACGAAATCGGTGACCTCGCCACGGACCCTGTGTGCAAGATGGTTCCTACCGAACACATCATAGGCGGCGGCTAAGCTCCGGTCCCTGAGCCCGGCCCGACACCGCCTTCTTGCGCCTCTCGGTGCTTGAAACCCGCCCCCGCAAGTGAACAATGGGGCCGGCATGGCACGCATTGCCAGAGTGGTCGTGGAGATCGCGGTGGACCGCGAGTTCGACTACCTGATTCCCGAACGGCTGCAGGGCGAGATCAACGTGGGGAGCCAGGTCGTCGTGCCGTTCGGCCGCTCCGAGGCACGCGGCTACGTGGTGGCCCTGGCGGAATCCTCCGACCGGAAGGACCTGAAGGAGATCCGCGACCGCGTCGGCAAGAAGACGCTCGTGGAGCAGAACATCCTGGATCTCGCGAAGTGGATGGCCGACTACTACTGCGCCCCCGTGGAGCGGGCAGTGCGCACGGTCCTGCCGGGAGCCGTGCGCCGCAAGGGCGCCGGCTTCAAGGAGCGCCTGCTCGTCATCCCGACCGAGAGGGCGACCGATGAGATGGCGGTCGAGCAGCTCCGCAAGCGGGCGCCGAAGCAGGCCGCGGCGCTCGACGTCCTCCTGGGCGGGAAGCAGATGTTCCTGCACCATCTCGCCCGCGCGGCCGGCACAACCAGCGGGACGATCCGCTCGCTGGAGGAGAAAGGCCTCGTGCAGATCGGGCGGGGCGCGGTCCGCCGCGACCCGATGGCCAGCCAAAGCCTGCTGCGCACCCTGCCGCTCGAGCTGATGCCCCAGCAGGCCGAGGCCCTGACGCTGGTGAGGAAATCCGTCGACACCCTCCAGCCGCCCGTCGTCCTGCTCTTCGGCGTCACCGGCAGCGGCAAGACGGAGGTTTATCTCCAGGCCATCCAGTACGCGCTCGGCCAGGGCAAGGGCGCCATCGTGCTCGTGCCGGAGATCTCCCTGACGCCGCAAACGCTGGAACGGTTCCGGGGCCGGTTCGGCGAGGGCATCGCCGTCCTGCACAGCAGCCTCGGGGAGGGGGAGCGGCACGACGAGTGGCACCGCATTCACGAGGGCAAGGCGCAAATCGTGATCGGCGCCCGCTCGGCGCTCTTTGCGCCGGTCAAGAACCTCGGGCTCATCGTCGTGGACGAGGAGCACGAGCCCAGCTACAAGCAGGAGGAGGCCCCGCGCTACAACGCGCGCGACGTGGCCGTGATGCGCGGGCGCATGGAACACTGCGCCGTCGTCCTCGGCTCGGCGACGCCTTCGCTGGAGTCGCTCTATAATGCCGACCGCGGGAAGTACGGGCTGATCCGCCTGCCGCACCGCGTGGACCACCGGAAGATGCCGGTGATCCGCGTGGTGGACATGCGCGTCGAGGCCGAGCGCGAAGGGCACGTGAACGTCTTCTCGCGCGAGCTCGTCCAGGCGATCCAGGCGAGGCTGGAGCGCTCCGAGCAGACGATGCTCTTCCTCAACCGCCGCGGCTTCGCCACGTCGCTGATCTGCCCCAAGTGCGGCTACGTGGCGGAGTGCGACCAGTGCAGCGTGTCCATGACGTACCACAAGCAGGGCGACGACCTGGTCTGCCACATCTGCGGCGCCCGGCGCAAGGTGCCGGCGCGGTGCCCGAACGCCGAGTGCCGCGACCCCGCCTTCCGCTTCGCCGGCTTCGGCACCCAGCGCGTCGAGAGCGTGATGGGCCGCATCTTCCCGAAGGCGCGGATCCGGCGGATGGATTCCGACACCACCACGGCCAAGGACTCGCACCGCCTGATCCTCGGCGATTTTCGCACCGGCAAAATCGACATCCTGGTGGGAACGCAGATGATCGCGAAGGGCCTGCATTTTCCCAACGTCACGCTCGTGGGCGTGGTGTTCGCCGACCTGAGCCTGCACATGCCGGATTTCCGCGCGGCCGAGCGCACGTTCCAGCTCCTGACCCAGGTCGCCGGCCGCGCCGGCCGGGGCGAGGTGACCGGCGAGGTCATCGTCCAGACCTACACGCCGCACCATCCCGCGGTGCAGGCCGCCCGGCGGCTGGATTACGACGGGTTCTTTGACCAGGAAATCGAGTTCCGGCGCGAGCTGACGTACCCGCCGTTCGCCCACCTCGTGTGCGTGAATCTCCGGGGCCCCGTGGAGGAGCGGGTCGCGTTCGCCGGGAACGCGTTCGCGAAGGTCCTTGCGCCGGCGCTGTCCAAGGACGTTCTCCTCGCCGGGCCGGCGCCGGCGCCCCTGGCGCGGGCGAAGGGACAGTACCGCTACCAGATCATGCTCCGGGCACCCAGGACGAACTCCATCACGGCCCCGCTGAAGAAGGTGCTGAAGGATTTCAAGTGGCCCGACGACGTGACGTGCGCCGTGGACGTGGACGCGTTATCGCTGCTGTGAACCGCGAGCGAGCGCCCGCGTGATGCGTGGACAGTTCGCGCGAATTCGTGCTAATTAGCGATTGGCCATGCCGATCTACGAATACCAGTGCGAGAAGTGCCGGAAGGTTTCGAACTTCCTGGTCCGCGATGTCACGAAGCACAAGGCGCCCGCGTGTCCGAAGTGCGGGCATCCGAACACGAGCCGTCTCTTCTCGCGGTTTGCGGCGCCTTCCGCCAGGGCGAAGTCCGGCGCCGAGGCGCCGGCCGATTCGGGGCCCAAGGGTGGGATGCCGCCTGGCGACATGTCGGACCTTTCCGCGCTCGAGGGGCTGGATGAGAACGACCCCCGCTCGCTGGGCCGCGCGATGCGGAAGATCGCAGCGGAATCCGGCGAGGCGATGCCGCCGGAAATGGATGAAATGTGCCGCCGCCTCGAATCGGGCGAGGACCCGGAGAAGATCGAGCAGGACATGGGCAACCTGATGGGTGACGAGGGCGAAGGTGGTCCCGGCGGGGCAGGGAGAGACGACACGCTGTATGAAGGGTAAACAATCGTTCTCGCTCTCGTTGTCGTTCTCGTAATCGCAGCACCCGAGAACGAGCACGAGATCGAGAACCCGCCTCCGCCAAGGCTGCGGCGGGCAAGCGAGAACGATTACTTACCTCTTAAACGTCCCCATCAACTGGCCTTGCCCCAGGACGTGGCCCTCCATCGCTTCCAGGACGTCGGGCTTGCGGGCCGAGATGGTCAGGCTCAACTTGATGTCGAGCGCGTAGACCTTGTAGTAGTACCGGTGCGGCCTGCCCGGCGGCGGGCAGGGCCCCATGTAGCCGTTCTTGTCGTAATCGTTCAGTCCCTGGATCGCGCCGCTGACGAGCTGCGGAGTCCGAGGGACGTTCTCGTCCAGTTTCTGGGTCTCGGGCGGAAGGTTGAACAACAGCCAGTGAACCCAGTCTCCGCCCGGCGAATCCGGGTCGTCGCACATGACCACGATGCTCTGGGTCTTGTCGGGCACCTGGCCCCACATCAGCGGCGGCGAAACGTTCTCGCCCTTGCAGGTGAACTTCGGCGGGATGACCGCCCCCATGACGAACGCCGTGCTCAATACTGTCAGTTCCAGCATAGGCACCTCCCGGTTCAACGAAGCCGTGCTGAACCGCCCCGGATTATAGCACGGCGCCCCCGCAAGGCCACAGGAAGAAGGGGTGGACCGCGGGACGGAAGGCCGGCCGCCGGGTGTTCCTCAGGGAACTTCTTCCAGGGAGAGATCGTCGAACTGGAGTGCCCCTTCGTTGCCGTTAGTTACCGCGAGGATCGACAGCCGTGCCCAGCTGGCACCGGCTGGTGCCGTGGCTGACAACTCCCTGGGGCTCCATTGCTCCTGCAACACTCCGAAGTGGCTGGAAACGGCGCCCAGCGGGCGGCGATCCTTTCCCTCGTGCGAGAAGAACTCGAGCGTCGCTCCGTGCCATGCGGACGTCCACGCGCCTGCTATTCCGCAGTCCGCGTAGCACCAGGCGGTCAGGCGGTACTGCCGGCCGGGCTTGACGGCGACCTCCTGCCACCAGCCGCCCGAGTCCTTTCCGCACCATGAGCCGCAGATCGTCCCTTCCCAGCCGCCGCTCCGGCCTCGCCAGGACTCCCTCGAGGCGGCCCCCCAGGCGTCCCCGCGGGAATCGGGGTTGCCGGCCTCCCACGCGTACGCTTTCTTCTCCTGCGTTCCGGCGATGTCGAAGCCGGCGTTGCGGAGCAGGTTGGACGCCAGCGGAGCCGGCGCCTCTGTCTCGGCGACGAGCGCGGCGCCGATGCGTCCCTTGGCCTCCAGGGAGCCACGGTCCGCGGCCCTCCAGAGAACGACCTGCCCGTCCGCTCCAGCGCTTGCCAGCAGGAGGCCGCTGGGCGAGAAACGGACATCCTTCACTTCTCCGCTGTGTTGCCGCAAGGTCAGAAGCGAGCGTCCCGTGCGGACATCCCAGATCTTGATGGATCCGTCCCTGCTTCCCGTCGCGATCCGCTCGCCGTCCGGGGAGAAGCCGGCCGCAACAATCGTTCCGCGTTGCCCGCGCAGGGCGTGAAGATTGGCGCGCTCCACCCCACGATACAGAGTTCCGTCCGCGTAGAAGACGTTGTCTTTCGGTGACACCGCAACGGCAAAGGGCTGGCCCAACTCGAAAGCGCGCCACACTTCATGGTCCGTCCCGATCTCCCAGCATCGCGTCGCATCGCGGCCACAGCTCAGAAAGTGCTGCCCGTCCGGGAAGAAAGCCAGATCCAACACCGCCTCGGAACTGCCCGTGAACACCTTCTCCACGTTCCCACCCTCAAGTGAAAGGAGGCGGATCGCCGCGTCGCGCGAGCCCATCAGGATATGCTTCCCGTCCGGCGAGATGGCCGCCGAATCGAAGTCGCGGTTGGATACCTGATACTCCCGGATTTTGGAGCGGTCCGCAACGTCGTACAGCCACGCCTTGCCCCACCCGGCGAACCCGCCTGCAGCCAGCAGGTACTTCCCGTCCGGCGAGAAGTTGACCGAGAAGATCCATCCCCCAAGACTCAGGACGCTTGCCTCGCGCTCCGTTGCCGTCTCCAGCATTCGGATCCCCCCGCCGGCGGTTCCCACCGCCAGCAAGGATGAACCCGGGGAGAACGCGAGGGAAAGGGGCACGGTGTTACCCATGTTGAACGAGGAGAACCGGTCGGGACCACGGATGTTCCAGACCTTGATCTCGTCGTCGGCTCCCGCCGTGATCAGCCTCTTGCCGTCGGGGCAAACACCCAGGGCGGTGATCCTCGCGGTGTGGCCGAGCAAGGTGCGCACCGGCTGGCCGGTGGCCGGATCCGAGAGGATGCAGGAGGTGTCCTCGGACGCCGTAGCGACCAGCGACTGGTCCGGGAGCATCTCGATGCGCGTCAGCGGCGCCCGATGCCCTCGCAGGTGAACGGCGTCGCCGCTTGGAAGGTCCAGAACGAGGGCGCCTCCGAACCCGGGCGCAATGAGCAACTTCTTGCCATCGGGACTGAAGTTGACCGAGCGGACCCACGGGATATCGCTGCGGTCAATCCCCCTGACCGTACCTTGCTCCATGTCGTAGATCTCGAGTGGTGGGTTCACCCCCCCCGTGGCCAGGCTCTTGCCGTCGGGAGAGAAGGCGAGCGTGACATCATCACCTTTTCGGGGAATGCTCTTCTTCAGAGTACCGTTCTCTGCGTCGTACAGCGATACGAGGCCCTCTTGTCCGACTCCGATGGTGCGGCCGTCCGGCGAGAAGGCGATGCAAGCGCAGTGTTTCTCAGGTAGCTTCGTCTCGCGCACAAGACTCAAATCGTCCGCGCGATGCACGGTAAGTCGGTTGTCGCCGGCGGCGGACGCCACGTACTTGCCATCCGGCGAGACGGCCATGCCGTCGACCCAGCCGGCATGGGCGCGGGTCTCGCGCAAGCACTGGGGTGTGCCGATCTGCCACAGCCTGAGCGATCCATTCGCTCCCGCGGTGATGAACCGCCGCCCATCCGGGAGAACGGCCAGATGGGTGACAAACCTCTGGCTGGCCTTGTAGGTCATCTCGTCCAGGAAAGGGAGACGCGCGAGGTAAGCCCACTCCCAATTCCGGTACTTCGGGGCGCAGGCGGCCAGCAGCCGCCTGGCCTCCAGCACCTCGCCATGCTCGAGGCAGCTTGCGGCCAGACCCACCTGGCCCACGTAGGCATCGTATTCCGCACTGATCCTCAATCGCTCCTCGGAAGCCCGGGCCCCTTCCGCCTCGCGCCTCATCTTCTCCTCCGCGGCAAGGGCGCCTTCCGCCCTGTTCTTCGCCGCCAGCGTCAGGGCCTGCTCGCCCCGGATCCAGAAGAACGCCACCGTCACCACGATGACCACCACCGCGGTAAGGCTCACCGCCAGGACCTTCAGCGAGCGGATGACCCGCCGCCTCCGATCCCGCTCCCGGCGCGCCCCGGCGATCCGCCCCGCGAGATCCTTGTCCTCGGCTCGGTCCCCGGAAACGAGGGACGCGGCCAGGTCCACATCCCCCTTCCGCAACGCACACTCGGCGTAGGCGCGGCATGCCTCGGAAAGCCCCTCGGCGGCCGCCTCGTTGCCGTCCCACAGGCTCAACGCCTCCCGGTATCCGAAGACGGCCGCGGCGAAATCGTCGTATTGGCCCGAGGCCGTGGCGCGATCGAGGGCTTTCTGCGCCTGGGACGCGATGGACACGCTGTTCACGTGAGACAGGTACAGCCGGATCGCGGCCTGGAAGTCCTTCACCGTGGGGTACCTGGCCGCAGGGTCCGCGGCCATGGCCTTCAGCGCGATCCTGAGCAGCTCGCCGGAAGCCCGCGTCGGCAGGATGACGTTGTCGGCGGCCAGGGCGAGGCTCTTCCATACGTCGGGATCCCGGTGGGGTGGGTAACCTGCAAGGATCTCGAACAGGATGGCCCCCAGGAGGTAGATGTCGCTGTGCTTGCCTGTGTGCCTGATGTCGCCCCTGGCCAGTTCCGGCGCCATGTACGCCGGCGTGCCGCCTCGCACGGATCCGGGCTTCAACTGCTCCGCCTTGCCCTGCCTGCTCACGGAACCGGCAAGCCCCCAGTCCAGCACCAGTACCTCGCCGTAATCCCCGAGCATCACGTTTCCGGGTTTCAGGTCGCGGTGAATGACGTCGCGGCTGTGCGCAAAGGAGACCGCGTCCGCCACCCTCAGCAGGACTTCAAGATTGTCTGTCAGGCTCTTGAGCCGAAGGACCTGGCTCCAGGGAACCCCCCGCACGCGCTTCATCACGTAGAACGGCACGCCCTGCCGGTCCGTAGCCACCTCGTACACCGGCACGATGTTGGGATGCTCCAGGTCGGCCGTGGCCGCGGCCTCGCTGAGGAATCTTTCCCGCCGCTCCGTGCCGCGGGTCGGACCCGTCTTCATCACCTTGATGGCGACCACCCGGTCTGCCGACGTCTGGCGTGCCTCGTACACGGTCCCCATGCCGCCCTCGCCGATCGTGCGGACGACTTCGTAGTGCGCGGGGGGAACCACGGGGGCTTTTGCGTTGGAGACCTCCTGGGCGCGAAGGCAAAGCCGGCTGGATTCGGCCGGCGGCGCCGCCGTATCCGTGGACGGCGGGGACTTCAGGGTCGTCTCGGCTGTCGCCGTGCCCTGGACCGTCTCGTGCCAGAGGTTGTCGACGAGGGAGAGTGTTTCCTGGTTCGCGTCGGCGGCAGCCGGTTCGCCCTCGTCGCCTGCCGCCTTCGACCCGCCGATCAGCAGGCACACGGGACAAAGTCCCTCCCGCGCGTCGTCAAGAAGCGCTGCTCCGCATACCTTGCAGTTCCGCCCCGGGTCCATGTGCTACGCCGTGACTGGACTTCCCTCTGCGTCAGACGTCAGAGAAGCATCCTCTCCGCGCCGTGGCCGAAGCTCATTGCTTTACTCGATACCTGCGCGCGGGTACCCTCTTCTAGCAGAAAAAGGGGGCGACGATCAAGGCTGACGGGGCAGCCATGGAATCCCAGGCGGGCAGCTACCTGCTGTTCCTCGAGGGGCCGCGAAAAGGCGAGCTCCTCTTTCTCACATCCAACGAGATAACCCTCGGGCGGAAGGGCTGTGACATCACGCTGGCCGACGAGGAAGTCTCCCGGGTGCACGCGCGCGTCTTCTGCGAAGGCTCCGACTACATCGTCGAGGACGCGGGCCGCCGCAACGGCACGCTCGTCAACGGAAACCCGGCCCCCCGGGCCACCCTCGCGGATGGCGATCGGATCGGGATCGGCAAGACGGTGGCGCGCTTTTCGCGCGGCACGGCCGGTCCTTCGGGGGTGCCGTGGGACGTCTCGGGCAGGATAGGGGACACGGTCACGCTGGAGGCGCAGGAAGGCGACCTGGCGACGCGGCGCATCGACGAGTCCGATCCGGCGGCCGTGCAGCGCGCGCGCGCGGACCTGGCCTCCCTCTACCGCTCCGGCCAGGCGATCAACGCCGTCATCCACACGGCCGAGCTTTACAGCAGGGTGCCGGAGATGGTCATCCACGAGATGTCGTCCGTCGAGCACTGCTCCATGCACTGTCTTGATGAAGTCACCGGCGAGCTCCGCTGTGTCGGCCATTGGAGCCGCGCGGAAAACAGCCGAAGCGAGAATCCGGTCTTCAGCCGGAGCATCGCCCAGGTCGTGCTGCGTGATGGGAGGGGGGTGCTCTCGCGGGACGCCGGCGTCGACAAGCGTTTCGGCGACCAGATCAGCATCGCCGCGCAGGGGATTCGTTCGGCTCTGTGCGCGCCGCTGAAAAGCCGGGACCGCCTGCTCGGCGTGCTGCACGCGAGTTCGACCGCCGCGGCGGACTGCCTGAAGCCGGACGATCTGCGTCTGCTGATGGCGATCGGCATGCAGGCCGGCGCGGCCCTGGAGAATGCGCTGCTCTACGAGAAGCTGGCCGGCGAGAAGGCGGAGCTCGACAAGGCCCATCGGGCGCTCCAGGCCGCCCAGGAGGTGCTGGTCCGAAGCGAGAAGCTCGCGGCGATGGGGCGTATGACGGCCGGCATCGTCCACGACGTGAAGAACCCGATGACGGTCATCCTGGGCTACGCCGATCTGCTCGGCCAGTCTCTCAAGAAAGCGGGGGTCGAGAAGGCGGGAACGTTGGACGTCGGGGAGTGCGTGGGCGAGATCCAGACCGGCGTGCTGCACTGCAAGGAAGTGATCGACAAGCTGCTCAAGTTCGCGCGGCAGTCGAAGCCGGAGAAGACGCGGCTGCAGATCAACGCGATCATCGAGGAGACGGTCTCCTTCCTTCGTCATGAGATTATGAAGGCCGGCGGGCGTTGCGAGACCCAGCTTGCGCCGGACCTCCCGGAGGTGCTCGCCGACGCCAGCGAGATGAAACAGGTTCTGATCAATATCCTCCTGAACGACATCGAAGCTTTCCGCAAGGAAGAGCCGGGGTTCATCGAGATCAGCACCAGCCTGCAACGGTCCGACGGGAAACAGTTCGTTATCGTGGCCATCCGCGACAACGGTCTCGGCATGACCGAGGACGTCCAGAGGAAGCTCTTCGAGCCTTTCTTCACGACGAAGAAGGAAGGGGGCCGCCTGGGCGGCACGGGCCTGGGCCTCGCCATGACCTACGGCATTGTCCAGAACCACGGGGGCACCATCTCCGCCGAAAGCACGCCGGGCAAGGGCACGACCTTCGTCGTTTCCCTGCCCGTCGCCGCCCCCTGAACACTAGACACCGTCCCCGGTTCAGGCTTCCCTTGGCGGTCCGCCCGCCTATAATCACCGCACCATGGACAGAGCGAAGTTCTACGTCACCACGCCGATCTACTACGTAAACGACAAGCCGCACATCGGCCACGCGTACACGACGATCCTGGCCGACGTGCTGGCGCGCACCTACCGCCTCCTGGGGGCGCCGACGTACTTCCTGACCGGCACCGACGAGCACGGCCAGAAGGTGCAGAAGGCCGCCCAAGCCCGGGGCATCACGCCGCGGGAGCACGCGGACGAGATGGTCCTCCGGTTCCAGGAGCTCTGGAAGAAACTCCGGATCACGAACGACGACTTCATCCGCACGACCGAGGAGCGCCACAAGAGCGTCGTCCAGAAGATCCTCCAGGACCTCTACGACCGCGGCGAGATCTACCGCGCCGAGTATGACGGCTGGTACTGCGTGCCGGATGAGCGGTTCTTCATGGGGAAGGACCTGGTGGACGGCAACTGCCCCGAATGCCGTCGCCCGGTGGAGCGGATCAAGGAGGCCAACTACTTCTTCCGCATGAGCAAGCACCAGGACTGGCTCATCGGGTACATCCGGGAGCACCCGGGCTTCATCCAGCCCGATTTCCGCGCGAACGAGACCCTGGGCTTCCTGCGCAAGCCGCTGACCGACCTCTGCATCTCGCGCCCGAAAAGCCGGATGAGCTGGGGCATCGACCTGCCGTTCGACAAGGACTACGTCTGCTACGTGTGGTTCGACGCGCTCGTGAACTACATCAGCGCCATCGGCTACCTCAGCGACGAGGCCCTGTTCGCCAAGTGGTGGCCGGTGACGTACCACCTGATCGGCAAGGACATCCTGACGACGCACACGGTGTACTGGCCGACGATGCTGAAGGCGATGGGCGTGCCCCTGCCGGAAACGGTCTTCGCGCACGGCTGGTGGCTCTCGGGCGAGAGCAAGATGAGCAAGTCGCGCGGCAACGTCGTCAACCCGCTGGACATGATCGAGAAGTGCGGCGTGGACGCGTTCCGCTATTTCGTGATCGCGGAGATGGCGCCGGGCCAGGACGCGAGTTTCACGGAGGACGCCTTTGTCCGCCGGTACAATGCCGACCTCGCGAACGACCTCGGCAACCTGCTGAGCCGGATCCTGAACATGATCACCCGCTACTGCGGCGCGAAGATCCCGGAGTGCGAGCCGCACGCGATGGAGGGAAAGGACGAGCAGGCCCTCTGGGAGACCGCGCAGAATGCGGTGACCGGGATGGAGGTCGCCGTCGGCGGGATGAAGGTCAACGAGGGCGTCGGGCACGTCCTGGCCGCGGTGCGCGCCATCAACCGCTACCTCGAAGTGAAACAGCCCTGGACGCAGGCCAAGCAGAAGGACAAGGCGCCGCTGCGCACGACGCTCTACACGGCGGCGGAAGCGCTCCGCGTGGCCTCCGCGCTGTTTTACCCCGTGATGCCCGGCAAGATGGCCGAGCTCCGGACTGCGCTGGGGGTCAAGAAGGCCGAGCCCGACCTGGCCCACCTCCGGACCTGGGGCCATCTGAAACCGGGCGCGGCGGTGAAGGAGATCGGCGCGCTTTTCCCGCGCGTGGCGGACGCCGACGCGGCGCCCGCGCCGGAACAGCTTGAACTGGAAGCCAACCCGAAGGACATTACCCCCGTGAACGAGACCACCCCCAAAGACAAGCCCGCCGAGGCCCAGCCGTCCGCGCCGCCCGCGAAAGAAGTTGCCCCGCCGCCGGAGCTGATCGACCACGCCGATTTCGCCAAGGTCCAGCTCCGCACGGCCAAGATCATGGCCGCGGAGCGCGTCCCCGGCGCGACGAAACTTCTGAAGCTCGAGGTCCTGATGGGCGAGGAGCGCCGCCAGCTCATCGCCGGGATCGCTCTGCACTACGAGCCCGAGCAGATCGTGGGCAAGACCGTGGTCGTCGTCGCCAACCTCAAGCCCGCGACCATCCGCGGCGTGGAATCCCAGGGCATGCTCCTCGCCGCGTCCAAAGGCGAGACCATGCGCCTCATCACGCTCGACGGCGATCTCTCCAGCGGGGCCGTGGTGAAGTAAACCGCGAACCGGCCGCCGCGGACAGCCGAAGAGGGGCCCACAGAACACGCAGATTGCTCAGCTCGTTCTCGGCCTCGTTCTCGGCCTCGTGCTCGAAAGGACAAGTGAAGAGAGCCCACAGAACACTCAGATCACCCACAAGAAGAGCCTGCCTGCGCTAACGGACGGCCCCGGATTGCCGCAAAAGATCGCAAAGATCGCAAGGTTAACGGACAGACCGGAAAAGCCTAACCGCGGATTACCCCGAAGCAGATGCTTCGCATCGCTTCAGGGCACAGCGCGGATTACACGGATAGGTAACATGGGGTGGACCTCCGATCCTCCTTTCTACGCGCCTGCTTCCTAGTTCGATGCTTGCCCGCCGTAGGCGGGTTGAACCTTGAACTCTGAACCTGAAGCGCGCATTGCGCGCTTCCCTCCCTCCCGCTATACTCGCCCCCGCTACGGCGGACTGCATCCGGATCGCGGCAGGAGGGGAAGACAACCTCAGCCAGGATAGGCAACGGTTGGCCTGGCACCGGATTCGGCAGGGATAGGGAAGCGTGAACCTAACTGAGTAATGCAAACTGTTCTGCAGGAGAACAAAGATGCCAGAAGAACAAACGCATGGTCTCGGGCTCATCGGATCGGTCATCCTCGCGCTCGCACCGCGGATTAGGGTAGAAGAGCATGCCCTTTTTGGTGGGACAGTCCTCTGGACATTAGATCCCTTCTGCGCGCTCTTCCTCTCAGCCGTGGGCGTTCTCTCGTTCTACTTCTGGTTTACCGGCCGAGAACGCATCGCCGGACCACTTTGTCTTCTTGCCTTCGGGGGTTTTGCGTGGGCCATCTTCAGCTACCACGCAGCCGCCCACCGAGTGCTCGGATTGGCAAATGCCAGTGACCGGTTTGTCGCATCATTTGCGAAGATTGCCGACCAAGGTGCCGAATGGGGGAGAGGCTGGATCACCTTGTCAGTGGGATTGTTGCTGCTTCTCGCAGAAGTTGTGCGAAGCGCCATCAGAAGGAGGAACGAATGAGGACGCTATACTTCGGCTTGTTGTTTCAAACCCCACGTAAAGGCGATCTCCCCGGCCGACCCCGCGCCCACATTCGTCTGAAATGCCGATTCACGGAAGGTCGCCACACCTTACTCGGCGCCGAGTGTGTGACTTACGAGGAACTCGACGCACAGATCGCGTGGCTTGAGAAGGAATTGGCGTCCTTGCGCAAGGAGGGGAAGTCAAGATTCAGATCCTTCGAGACCAAACACGGCCGAACCAGAGAATCCACGGTGCCCTGAACCTGCTGCGCAGGTTCAGGGCACGGTGATTCTTGACGTTAGCTCCAGGAGAACCAGAACATGCCGCACCAAATCACAGCCGTGGATGAAACGGGACAGCAGCACATCATCAGCATCAACAAGTTTCCCGACACGTGCCCTGCATGCCAGACATCCGTGAAGCCACAACCCATTATCGGGCACTACCTGAGCGAAGGAGATCACAAGATCCGCGTCTCCTTCATATGTCCCGCTGACGATTGCAAGGAGATGTTCATCGCCGCCTACAATACCCGCAGCACCTCCGTCCAGAACGCTATGTGCAATCTCGTGGAAACAACGATACTCCGCGCCGCGAACGCCGTGACGTTCCCCGACGCGGTTGCCAAGCTCTCCCCTGTCTTCTGCACGACATACAACCAGTCGCTCGTGGCCGAGGAAAACGGCCTGGACCAGATTGCCGGTCCGGGATATCGCAAGTCGCTAGAGTTCCTGATTAAGGACTTCATCATCCACTATAAGTTCAGAAGCGATGCATCAAAGGCTGCGGCGGTGGCCAAGGCATTTCTTGCCACATGCATCGAGCAGTTCATTGACGAAGATCGCATCAAGCACTGCGCGAAGCGTGCCGCATGGTTAGGGAATGATGAAACGCACTACACGAGAAAATGGGAAGAGAAGGATCTCAGGGATCTCAAGGCACTCGTGAACATGACAGTCAACTGGATCGATCTCGTGATTCAGTCGGACGAGTACTTGAAAGCCATGCCAGAGAAACAAGGTGTTTTGCCGGGGTCGGACCACAGGTCTGTCTAGGGAGCCAACGACTTACGACGGCAAAAGGGCCAAAACGGGGGCTTACAGGCTCTTTTCGGCCACGTCTTGAGCTTCTAAGGGCGTGAGCGGCGGTGCTGCCTGAGGAACGGGAGTCTTGCGGCCAGTTCTCGGGCCGAAAAAGAGGCTGTAAGGGGTGAAAAGCGGGGTTCTGGGAGTTGTAACTGGTTGGTGCTCTAGAGCAACCTGTCGTGCCCGCCGTAGCCTCTGGCGAAGGCGGGTGGTCCGACCCCGGACGCGAGAAGAAAGGAGAGCTATCATGGGCAAACGCGGTTTCAAGACCGTCAAAGTCGCATTGGCAACCACTGAGCTAACGCTGTACGCCGGGAGGCGTTTGGTGCAAGCCGTAGAGGACATTGTCAGGAATGCCAGTTTGTACGAAGGCGTCAAACTCGCCCAGATCATGCAAGCCGTGTACATTCAAGGGAGGAAGGATGGCGCCCGGCAGGCGTTCGAACAACTTGACCAAGGCTTCAGCCAAGTCAAGCGGCTCGTCCCGCATAATCGCCCCGGTCGCCCCAAGAAGAGATAGTTGACGTGCGGGCCACGGGGCGAGTGAAGGCTGCCATCGAACGGGTCTTGCGGCCGGCCCGCCCGTAACGTTCAAGCGACGAAGCAGGGAGGATAACATGAAGGTTAGCGTGAAGGAGTTCCAGGTTAGTATGGAGATTGGGAACAACGGCATTGAACTGGATGTGTACGACGGCCAGAACAAACACCTAGGTGACCTCCGAATCGGCAGGGCCACAATCGAGTGGTGCGCTGGCCGGACGCGTAGAGGAAACGGCGTGAGGAAGAGCTGGGAAGAACTGATCGAGTTCTTCCACGCCTAGGCGTTAGCCAGACCAAGGCTCGATCTTGTGTCTGAAGTCTGCGTTTCCTGCCGGGGTCGTAGAAGGCGAACCCCACTTGGACGCTAAGCGGGGTTCTGGGAACTGTAACTGGTTGGTGCTCTAGAGGAACCTGTGGTCCGACCCCGGAGGACCCCGGAGGCGGAAACATGAATGACTGGATCAACAAATTCGCCCTGCACCGCATCGGCATCGCAGAGAGACTCGCCGACGGAGCCTGCGACGCAGGCTACCCTGAGGCCGTAATCCTACTTCTTGCCGTGTTGAGTGGAATCGCCTCGCTCGTCTGGCCGGGCGAGAGAATCGATCGCAAGCGCTTCGTTGAACTCCTTGTCACCTACTGCAAACCAACCCTCCAAACGCAGTTCATAAGCACGGCGATGCTAGTTCAGGAATTCGCACGCGACACAGACCCCATCAAACGACAGGCCGCAGATTCAATCCGGCAGAAGTACCTACCACCGCATCACGCGTTGATTATTACAGGTGACGACGCTGACGGCATGGAAGACGACCTTCTCATAGAATGCCCCCAACTCTCCAAGGAACAATTGCGGCAATTCAGCTACGCGCACCTTCTCTACCGTGAAGCGCGTTGCGGCCTTGTCCACAACTACTCGCTCGGCAAGTTCGCCACTTCCAGACCCATGACCGACAGGAAGGCAAATGTCAGCTATGTAAACGTGACCGAGTCCTCGCCATCCACAGAGCACTACAAACAGATCTGTTTTCATTTTGACTGGATGAAAGGATTGGTGCGGTCCGCAGCTGAAGCTGTCAACCAGATCGCGAGCTCACTTCCCCTGCCAGGACCTCAGAGATGGTGGATTGAAGGATGAAGAAGACAGGATGGCGAGGTTGGACCACCCGCCTTCGCCCGGGGCTTCGGCGAGGCGCAGCAGGTCGGTCTAGGCAGGCAACGACCTACGACGGCAAGAGGGGCTAAGACGGGGGCTTACAGGCTCTTTTCGGCCACGTCTTGAGCTCCCAAGGGCGCGGGTGGGAGGGTGTTGCGCAAGGAACGGGAGCCTTAGCAGCGATTTTCGGGCTGAAAAAGAAGCTGTAAGGGGTGAAAAGTGGGTTCTGGGAGTCATAAGTGGTTGGTGCTCTAGAGAAAGCTATGGTTCGACCCCGGACTACCCCAGACTACGGATGCTGAAGGCAGACGTTGCAGGAAAGGGGATCGAAATGGAGACAAAGACGACTATCGTTACGTGTCTGGTGGTTTGCCTGGTCGGTACCATGTGTTGCCGCGACGCAATCGCCGCGTCGAAGGCCCATGCCAATATCGGATCGGTTTCTCGAAACCTCGGGAAAGATGCAGCGGGTAAGAGGGTGTATCTGATCACTGTCAAAACAACTCAATACGGCGTCCAATTTTTTGGCACCCTCAAGTCCGCCTTTGAAGTCACAGATTCAGCTGGCCAGAAGTACTACGGCACGGACACATTCAAACAGCAGAGCGGCTACAAATCTCGAAGCGAATGCGAGTGGATTATCGAAGTGAAAACGGATGAGATCGACAAGCCGGCACTCACGGCATACTCGCTTGAATATTTCGCGCCTGATGTGCCCGAACCCCTTGATGATAAAACGAACGCCTGCAAAGACGCGGCGGAACTAGCCGCAAGAAACAAGGGATCTAAAGCCTTGGTTGTTCGCGGACGCAGTGTGTCGCTTGTTGGCGGGGAGAATTGAGCCTCCGACCAGCGGCTGGAGTCTGTGTTTTTTCCGCGGCGGAAGAAACGAAACTCAGCCGCATTGTTGGGAAGACAACACGATACACAAAGGAAGTACCATATGAAACGACTCTTGCTCTATCTGTTTGCAGGTCTTTCACTTCATGCGACTGCCTACGCGATTTCAATCGATAGCCTAAGCAAGACCGTCGTGTTCTTGCGCCAGCGATCCCAGTCGATCGAGATGAAAGGTGGCAAGCAAGTCGAAGTCTGGTACCGCGATCCTGAAACGGAGAAACTGGAGCCGAAACTGGACGTGATGTCAGGATCAGGACTCATAATCCGATATCATGGAAGTGACTACCTCGTCACCGCAAAGCATGTCGCCAAGGCCCTTTCAGCCAAAGCAGAGATCGTTATGAATCTCTCTGGGGGCAAGAGCACGAGCCTCACGTTTGAGTGGATTTCGCAACAACAGATCATCAAAGGGGCAAGATGGTTTCATCACCCGAAAGCCGACATCTCCATTCACCCACTCTGCTACCCAACGGATTCCGAACAAATAGTGATTGGCGAGGACCTCTTCCCGCAGCAGAAGAAGGAGATTCCCCTACTGACAGCAGCATATGTTTTGGGGTTTCCCTTGGGACAAGGTGTTCAACAGAACCTGAGCCCATTGGCAAAGGAAACTCGTATAGCAAGCAGGCTTACATCGGTAGATAACCCGAACGTATCATCTGAACTTCTCTTCATCCTTCTCGATCAGGCTCTCGCCCAGGGATACAGCGGAGCTCCTGTGTTCTACACTGAAGACATCATGTCGAACGTTAGTATCGCCGGACAGCGGATGAAGGGCGGAGAAGAGCTTCATTTCGTCGGCATCCTCAGCGGTGGGTTGTCTGACGCAACCGGGGGGAAGATCTCCCTTGTCGTACCGACGTCCTACCTCCGGGAGATCCTCGAATCAGACGAGTTCATCCAGTACGAGAAGAGCTTGAAGGAGAATTAGAATAGCAGTCTCCAAAACGGGGCCGGTGATTGAGTTGCAAATTAGGCGTGCGAGGTGGGCAGATCGCAGGCGCCCGTGAAATCCGTGCCGTGCCCCGAAGCGATGCGAAGCATCTGCTTCGAGGAAATCCGCCACCGCGGACAAGTCCGCGGTTCGCCTTCCCTTATTCCTTCGCGCCTTCGCCGAAAGAGGAATTGCCGCGAGAGAACGCAGAGAGCGCAAAGGGCAAACGGAAGGACCAGAGGTCCACTCCGCATTACCTATCCGTGCAATCCGCGAAATCCGCGGTTGGTCTTCCTCGGAGGTTGGGAGGGACAGGGAAGTTGTTCCCTCGGTCTCGTACTCGGTCTCGGCCTCGATTTCCTGGGCGCTTCGAGGCCGAGTCCGAGGCCGAGGCCGATCAGGGGGTTGGCGGTTGGTTGGTGACCGAAGGATGGCGCCAAGCGGGCATGTTCGTGGTGCCGGCGGCCAGGATATCGGCGATCGCGTAGTCGAGCTTGGAGACCCTGAGCTTCCCGAACGAGTAGTACGTGAGGTCCACGTACTTCGGTTCGGCATGAGGCCGGCGAACGACGAACGTCGTCGGATATTTCCGCAAACGGTAGTACCGCGCGAGCAGGCCCTCCGCCTTCCCGTGCTCCGGGTTGATCCGCACCTTGATGAGATTCCTCGTCTGCCGCCTGAACTCGCGGTCGCTGAGCAGCTCCTTCCACAACAGCTCGCACTCCTCGTTCCAGTCCGCGTAGAAGAACACAATCATCTTCACATCGAATCTCGCTTGCGCCTCCACCGCCAGCTTGTGCCCCAAACTGTCCTCCAGCCACTCGGGGTTCTCGTAGATGCTTCCCGGGACGGTCCGGCCGACCGGGACCGTGGCGGACCGGGGGACGACCGGTGAGGGGGAGGCGGAAGGGGTGGGGGGGGCCGAGCCGAGGTCCGCGGCGCGGCAGAGGGCCTCGATGATCCGGCCGTCCGACGTGGTGCACCGCACGCGCACCGTGCCGCCGGTCGCCGGACCCAGGACCTGCAGCTGTGCGCCCGCGGCGAAGTAGCCCCGCTGTTCGTGCGGGGGATTCACCGAGAACGCAGCGGCCTGACGCTGGAGCTGGATCAGATTCGTGGCGGTCTGCGCCCGCACGGTGCAGGGCCAGGCCAGAAGGAGAAGCGCGAGGAACCGGCGCATCATGCCGCCATCCTAGCGGTCCGCGCGCGGAGCGCAAACCAGAAACGATGATGACGAGCCCGGCTTCGCCGGAAAAGGAATCGCCGCAAGAGAACGCAGAGATCGCAAGGGGCAACGGAAAGGCCAGGATGGCCACAAAGAGGCGCCCTGCTTCGCCAAGGCTTCGCAGGGCAGGCAAGAGTCACAAGAGGGTGAACGGACGGACCGCAGGTCCACTCCTTGTGCATCTTGAGCCTCTTTGCGGCGATCCTCGAGATCGAGAACGAGATCGAGAACGAGAGCGAGCAGGACTTACGCCCTGAACCGGCCGTCCTTCTGGAACACCTTGCCGTCCAAGTACATACAACCACCGCGGCGGAGGTCTTTGATCATGTCCCAGTGCAGGGCGGACTTGTTGCGGCCGCCGGTTTCGGTGTAGGACTCGCCGACCGCGAGATGGACCGTGCCGCCAATCTTCTCGTCGAACAGGATGTTCTTGGTGAACCTCTGGATGCCGTAGTTGGTGCCGATGCCGAGCTCGCCGAGGCGCCGCGCGCCGGGGTCCATGTCGAGCATCGTCACCAGGAACTTCTCGTTCTTCTCCGCTGACGCCTCGACGACTTTGCCCTTGCGGAAGACGAGACGGATGCCGTCCACTTCGCGGCCCGCGTGGCAGACGGGGTAGTCGAACCGGATGTGGCCTTCCGCGGAGTTCTCGACGGGACCGGTGAACACTTCGCCGCACGGCATGTTGTGCCGGCCCGCGGAGTTGATGAACACGCGTCCCTTGACGGAGAGCGTGAGGTCGGTCTCCGGACCGACGAGGCGGATGGTCCGCCCGCCGCGAAGCTTGTGAATCATCTTCTGCTGTTTCTGCTCGAGCGCCTTCCAGGCGGCGATCGGATCCTTCCGGTCCGCGAAGGTCGCCGCGTAGACGAAGTCCTCGAAATCGGAAAGGCTCATCTCCGCATCCTGCGCGTAGGCCTGCGTCGGGAAGAGCGTGAGGCACCACTTCTTCCTCACCATCTTCTCGCGCAGGGGCTTCGTGGTCTTCGACACGCGGGCCTGCCTCTTCGGATCCACCGCGGAGAGCGAGCGGGTGTTGGGGCTGGACTCGATGAAGATGGATCCGTCGAGGTGGTCCACGAGCAGGCGCTGGAACGGGGAGATGGTGTCGAAGTGATGCGGCTTGCCGTGACGGAAGAAGACCTCGGCCACGCCGGCGGGCGCCATGCGGATGACGGGGTAGGCCCCCACGCGGAGCAGTTCCTCGTACACGGCCACGATCAGCGGCTCGGCCTCCGTGGTGCCGTCGATGGCGATGAGCTCACGGCTCCTCGCCCGAACGCTGTAGTGCGCGAGGATCCTTGCCAGGTTCTGAACTCGAGTGTCTTTCATGGTCGCTCTCCGATTGAGACCACAATATATCGTGGTGCGAGTCGGACTCAAACCCAATCGGTGGTGCTTAGTAACGCAAAGGCGCCAAGGAAACGGAAGGGCGCAAAGAAGAGTGGTCCCTCCTTTGCGCCTTGTTGTTATCTCTGCGTCTTTGCGTTGGTTACTCGATAGAGAACGTCACCGACACGACGGCCATGACTTTCTTCTCGAGCGACGACGTGTCGTTCTCGCCGTAGTCGGAGACCTCGGTCGACGTCGGCGGCGTGATCTGGAAGACGCCCATCTTCGCCGAGCGGATGACGCCGATGCGGTTGCCCGTGGACCCCGCCATGCTCTCCGCGCGCTGCTTCGCGTTCTCCGTCGCGCGCGCGAGCATCTCGACTTTCAGGTCGTCGAGCTTCGTGTAGAAGTACTCGGGCGCGAAGGACGCGAGGTAGATGCCTTCCTTGATCAGCTCGGTGATGTCGCGCGCAACGGCGGTCACGCGCTGAACGTCGCGCGAGCGCACGGTGATCCGCTGGCTGAGCCGGTGACCCTCGACCTCGTTCGTGTCGTAGCCTTCGTTGTTCTTCTTGAAGAGGGTTGCTGTAAACACCTGGGAAATGGCTATTTCCTGCTCCAGAACCCCCTTGGACGAGAGGTACTTCTTCACGCGGGACAGGTCCGATTCGAGCTCGCGGTAGGCGATGGCTGGGTCCGTCTCGCGCCGCGAGAACTCGATCTGCCACACGGCGAGATCGCTGGTGATGGTCTGCTGCGCCGAGCCGGTCACGCCGACCACCTCGCGCGTGAACTTCATGATCTTCATGAAGCCCTGCGAGAGGATGAGGCTCGAAGCGATGGTGGCGAGACTGATGCAAAGGCCGAGGACGATGATCTGCGAATTTCTGAGAATGCGTGTTCCTTCCATGGTCGTGACTCCGTGATGAAATGAATTGGTTGTCGATGTCGATGAGTTGCAGCCGCGGACGGCTTGTCCGCCGTAGCCTCTTGGCGAAGGCGGATGACCGCGGCGGACATGGTGGACGAAAAGAGTGTCAAATACGTGTGGGGCCTGGTGGGGGACAGCGGGTCCGGGACGCCAATCCGTCAGGTCGTGCACCTCCCTGTTAATAGTTCCTCCATATTCCCCGCGTTTCCGGGCAAACGTGCCCCTTCCGGCGGCATCTTGGAAGAAAAAAATGTTCAAAAGCTGTTGACAAGAGGTGGGTCGAAGTGTTTTAAAGTGTCGCAGGAGGTAACTATAGTGGAGGACAGGGAACAGACTCAGAATGGCGACATGGCCGCGCAGGGCGTGTTCGTCAATATCTATGTGCACTCCCTGGATTCCAAGAAACGGTTAACCAT
Organism: Verrucomicrobiota bacterium; assembly: GCA_043803015.1. GTDB lineage: Bacteria > Verrucomicrobiota > Kiritimatiellia > CAIQIC01 > JAGNIJ01 > JAZDKK01. Next base: position 35,838 of record JAZDKK010000023.1, on the reverse strand, counting down.
CCCTTCAGATTGGCGCGAGTTGGCGGGCGTGCCCAAGCGGTTGTTCGTCCTCCCTGGAGTCAACGACAAATGCCTGTGCGTTTACCCCGCTCGAGAAATGACCCGTCGCCTGGAGAGACTCCGCAACCTCTCCATCGCCGACACTAAGGGTCGGCAACTCGCTCGCACGCTCGCCTCTCGCTCCGATCTGGTGCCCTGGGATTCCCAGGGCCGCATTCGCATCAAGGACGATCTTCTCGACTACGCCGGACTCGTGAACCAGGTGGTCATGGTCGGCACGTTTGACGGTTTCGAACTATGGAATCCCGATCGATGGAACGAACAGACTGGCTCTATGGATCAGCCCAAGCTCGGGGATGCGGCGCGCTACGTCGGCTTCTAGCGCAGGTCGGTCTCCAGCTTCTCGGCGTGCCCGCCGAAGAGACGGGAGAGGTCGCGTGGTGGGACGATCCGGAACGCATCGCACGGCACCAGGAACAGGATCTCCGCCCGCGGACGAGGAAGAAGGCTCTCGAACAAACTGAATTCTGGGGCGAGTCTCAGGCGGCGCCGGCCGCTCCGAAGAAGATCGAGCCGAGGAAGGTCGGGGCGCCTGCGGCGAGGAAGGTCGAGGCGCCTGCGGCGAGCAGAGTCGAGCCGATCAGCGATCGGCCGAGACAGCCCGCGGTGAAGGTCGTGGCGGACGAGACGATTTCTAGGAAAGGAACCGGTATGAGCACGTTCAAGATCGCGAAGTTCCTCCACGTCAACGGATCACTCAACGGCGGCAGCGACCAGGGGCGTTGGCTGTCTCTGCCCGGCCGGGAGTCGGGCCGTTGCCGGTACCAGCTCATCAAGGAGGAGATCGCCTCCGAGGATTCCCCGCGGGAGCGGCGGACGGGCCCCCGCAGCTATTCGAGCGTAAGTGGCAAGAACGCCAATACTTACGCAAGCTGGTGAGTTCGGGTGATTTCGTTCCCGGGCCGTCGCCCGGTGCGCCGGGACAGGGGGAGGGGAAGGTCTTGATGCATAGACCCGTCCTGGTCAGGGAGGTGATCGGGCTGTTGGGCGTGAAGGCCGGTGGAGTTTATGTGGACGCGACGCTGGGGGAGGGGGGGCATGCTGAAGCCGTGCTCAGGGAAGTGGGGGGGAAGGCGAAGCTGCTGGGGATCGATCGGGATGCCGAAGCGTTGGCGCGGGCGCGCGAGCGGTTGTCGGTGTGGGGAGCAAACTGCGAATTCGAACACGGAGACTATGCAGACATGATCATCATCGCCAAGCGTCATAACCTGGATCGGGCCGACGCCGTGCTCATGGACCTGGGCATGTCGTCCGCGCAGGTGGATTCGGCGGAACGCGGCTTCAGCGTCCTTCGCGAGGGCCCGCTCGACATGCGGATGGACCGGAGCCAGCAGATCACCGCCGCGGCGGTCGTCAACACGCTGGACGAGGAGTCGCTGGCCGAGATCCTCCGCAAGCTGGGCGAGGAGCCCGCGGCGCGGCGCATCGCGCGGCTGATCGTGGCCGAGCGCCGGCGCAAGCCGATCCAGACGACGACGCACCTGGTGGAGATCGTGACGAAGGCCAAGGGCGGGCGGCGCGGCAAGATCCATCCCGCGACCCAGACGTTCCAGGCTCTTCGCATGGCGGTGAACCACGAACTCGAGAGCCTCACGGCGGGGCTCGAAGGCGCGCTGAAGCTGGTGACCACGGGCGGGCGCGTGGCCGTCATCGCCTTCCACAGCCTGGAAGATCGCACGGTGAAACAGACGTTCGCCCGGCACGTCGGCCGCTGGGAGTCGCTCCCGGCGGGCGGTCAAGAATGGGTCGGCGAGCAGCCGGCGATGCGGTGGGTGACACGCAAGCCGGTGACGGCCTCCCAGGAGGAGATCGAGAGCAACCCGCGCGCGAGGTCGGCGAAGCTCCGCGTGGTGGAGAAGGTCGGCTGATCATGATTCGACGGCACAAGAAGAACCGGAAGAAACAGCCCGAGGGCCTGATCGTTCCCGCGCCCTTCGCCTCGATCCTGGTGCTGTTCGCCGTGTTCTCGCTGGTCTACCTGTGGTTCAACGGCCGATGCGAAGCGCTGGGCAACCAGATCAAGGTGCTCGAGGCCAAGAAGGGCGAGCTCCACAAGCACGTGATCAACGAAGAGTACAAGTGGTCGAACCTGAAATCGCCGCGCAACATCGAAAACCTTTTGCAGCGCTTCAACCTGGCAATGACTTGGCCTCAACACGACCGGGTGGTCCGTCTCCGGTACCGCACGCAGGAGCCCGAGACGGTTCGGGTCCTGGCGGACCGGGGGCGGGACGTTGGACACGCCGGGGTTGTCGTTAATGACTGACCGAGGCTACACGTGGCGCATGGTGCTGGCGGTCGTCGTACTGCTGGCCGGCTGGGGCGGGCTGGCAGCGCGGTTGGCCGTTCTGCATCTGGGGCCCAACGAAGGCCTGCGCGCGCGCGTGGACCAGATCCGCAAGGTGGAAGAGGAAATCCTCGTCGGCCGCGGCCGCATCCTCGACAGCCACGGGAACATCCTGGCCCTTGATCTCGCGGTCAAGAACGTGGTGGCCGACCCGAAAACGATCCTCGAGCGGGGGCACCTCCGGTTCGTGGCGGCCCAGCTTTCCCGCCTCCTGCAGCTCGACCCTGCCATGGTCTTCGCCCGGCTGAACCGGCCGGGCCGCCAGTTCGAGTACATCAAGAAGCTGGTGCCGGACGACACCGTCCAGCAGATCCGGCGCCTCCAGCTGACCGGCGTGTTCTTCGAGGACGTGTCCGCGCGGTACTACCCGCAGGGCCCGATGCTCTGCCACGTCGTGGGGTTCGCGAACCTCGAGGGCGTGGGCAGTGCCGGGGTGGAGCAGCGCATGGACTCGTACCTCCGCGGGCGGACGGGCCTGCGGATCAGCGAGAAGGACGGCCGGCGCATCGAGGTGTACAGCCGGCGGCGCCTCGACATCGCGCCGCAGGAAGGCGCGGACGTGTACCTCACGGTGGACCAGAACCTGCAGTACATGGTGGAGAAGGCGCTGGACGCGGCGGTGGAGGAGCACCGCGCCAAGGGGGCGTGGGCGATCATCGAGCGCGTGCGCACCGGCGAGATCCTGGCGCTGGCCTGCCGGCCGGCGTACGACCCGAACAACTTCCGGGTCGCGCCCGAAGACTGTATGTTGAACCGCGCCATCGGCTACGTGTACGAGCCGGGCTCAACGTTCAAGGCGGCCGTCATTACCGCGGCGCTGAACGAGGGGGTGGTCTCGCCGGACGACGTGTTCGACTGCGAGAACGGGATGTGGTTCTACCAGGGGCGCGGGCTGAGGGATTTCCATCCGTACGGGCGCCTCACCGTGGCCGACATCATCAAGAAGTCCAGCAACATCGGCGCGGCGAAGGTCGGCCTGAAGCTCGGCGAGCGGAACCTCGAGAACTACCTTCGCGCGTTCGGGTTCGGCAAGTCCACCGGCCTCGATCTGCCGGGCGAAGAGGCCGGCATCCTGCGCGACCGCACGAAGTGGAGCAGCCTGACCATCTCGCGCATTCCGATGGGGCATGAGGTCGGCGTGACCTCGCTGCAGATGCTGAACCTGTTGTGCTGCATCGGCAACAACGGCTTCCTCATGCGGCCGAGCATCGTCCAGCGCATCGTGGACAAGCAGGGCCGCACCATCATGGAGTTCCAACCGGAGGTGGTATCGAAGCCGATCCGCGAGGACACGGCGAGGCTGATGCAAAAACTCCTCGCGCGCGTGACCGAGGAAGGCGGGACCGGGACGCGGGCGCGTGTGGAGGGCTACTCGGTGGCCGGGAAGACCGGGACGGCGCAGAAGGCCATTCCGGGCGGATACTCCGACATGGACAACGTGGCGTCCTTCGTGGGGTTCCTGCCGGCCGAGAACCCGGAGATCGGCATCATCGTCGTGGTGGACGAGCCGCAGCCCCTGCACACGGGCGGCGTTGTGGCGGCGCCCGTCTTCCAGGAGATCGCCGCGCAGGCGGCGCGGTACCTGGATATCCCCCCGGCTTCAACGGAGAGTGCGCAGACGCGTGAAGAAGAGACATCGTCGGGCCAGATGTAAGGAGTGCCGCCGTGATTTTGGGCCAGCTCTGTTCTGAGACCATGAGGCTGGAATACATATCGAAGATCATACAGCCCCTGACGATCCACGGGCCGCAGACCGCCGAGATCGAGGGCATCGCCTACGATTCGCGCCAGGTCCGCCCCGGCTACCTCTTCGTCGCCCTGCACGGCCAGCACCGGGAGGGCGCGCAGTTCGTCGAGGACGCCCTCCAGCGCGGCGCCGTGGCCGTGGTGTCGGAGGACCCGAACGGCCGGGGCCGGCGGGACGTCACGTACATCCGCGTCGAGGACGCCCGGCGCGCGCTAGCCGAGATCGCCTGCGCGTTCTACGGCGAGCCCTCCGAGCACCTCCAGATGATCGGCATCACCGGGACGAACGGCAAGTCCACCACGGCCTTCATGGTGCGCGACATCCTGAAAGCCGCCGGCCGGTCGCCGGGCCTCATCGGGACCATCCGCTACGAGATCGGCGAGCGGGTGATCCCCGCGAGCCGCACGACGCCGGAAGCGCCGGACCTCCAGTTCATGCTCGACCAGATGGTGCGGGCCGGCTGCCAGAGCGCGGTCATGGAGGTTTCGTCGCACGGCCTCGACCAGAAGCGCGTGTGGGGCATCGACTACGATGTCGGCGTGTTCACGAACCTGACGCAGGACCATCTCGACTACCACCACACGATGGAGCAGTACTTCGCCGCCAAGACCCTTCTCTTCCGGGGGCTCGGGCAGGCCGAGAAGAAAGCGTTCGCCGCGATCAACATCGACGATCCCTTCGGCATGGAGCTGGCCAACATCAACGGCTTCAGCGCGCAGGTGGTCACCTTCGGCACGCATCCGAACGCGGACGTGCGCGCGGAGGAGATCGAGCTGACGCCGCTCGGCTCCGCGTTCGACGTGGTGAGCCCGTGGGGCCAGGCGCGCGTGCGCCTGAACCTGCTGGGACGCTTCAACGTCGGCAACGCGCTGTCCGCCGTCTCCGCCTGCGGCCCGCTGGGCATCGAGCCGAAGCTGATGGCCGAGGTCCTCTCGCGGATGACGGCGGTGCCCGGCCGGCTGGAGCGGATCGCCAATCCGCGCGGCGTCCTGATCTTCGTGGACTACGCGCATACGCCGGACGCGCTCGCCAATGTCCTTCGGACCCTGCGCGAGGTCACCGCGGGGCGCCTGATCGCGGTGTTCGGCTGCGGCGGAAACCGGGACCGCGCGAAGCGGCCGATGATGGGCGCCGCCGCGGCGGCCCTCGCAGACTACACGATCGTCACCAGCGACAACCCGCGGAACGAGGACCCGGCGGCGATCGTCGCGGAGATCGTGCCGGGCTTCGGCGAGGCGGACAACTTCGAGACGGAAGTGGACCGCGAGAAGGCGATCCTGAAGGCGCTGTTCAAGGCGCGGGCCGGGGACGCGCTGTTGATCGCCGGGAAGGGCCACGAGAACTACCAGGAGTTCGCCAATACGATCGTGCCGTTCGACGACCGCGAGGTGGTCAAGCGGCTGCTGAGAAACATGTGAGAACACGTCCGCAGGAGGTGCGGCAGTACGGTTCGGAAGGAGGCGTCGCCATGGAACGCGCAGAGATCATCGTGAAATGCTGCAAATGCCATCGGGTCAGGACCGACGGTCGGTGGGAGTACGAGGAAGGCAAGGACCCGGCCCATCGGAGATACTCGCACAGCTACTGCCCGGGCTGCCTGATCAAGGTCCACGCGGACCTGGAGGTCGTCCAGCTGTTTTCGGGTCCATGAGCTTCGGGCGTTCCCGTGACTTGCTTGACGGGCGTGATATGGTTTCGGACCTATGCCGGCATACAGCGCGAGAGATCTGGCCACCTGGAGTGGCGGAACCTGGAGGCCCTCCGAGCCTTCGGACATCATCGGCGTCTCGAACGACACCCGCACGCTGCAGCCCGGCAACCTCTACGTAGCCCTTCGCGGCCCGACCCATGACGGGCACGACTTCGTCGCCCAGGCCTTCGCCCGGAACGCCGCGGCCGCCGTCGTGACCCGCGCGTTCGCCGATGCCAACCCCTCCCTCGGGCCCGTGCTCTGCGTCGACGACACGCTCCGGGCGCTCGGACGGATCGCCTCGGGTTACCGGCGCAGCCTGCGCGCCGAGATGATCGCGGTCACCGGCAGCGTCGGCAAGACCACCGTCAAGGAGATGATCGGCGACGTCCTCGGCACGCGCGCCCACGCCGCGCGCTCGCGCGGCAACTGGAACAACGAGATCGGCCTGCCCCTGAGCCTCCTCGGCATGGACGCGGCGGATCACTACGGGGTCTTCGAGCTCGGCATGAACCATCCCGGCGAACTGGCGCCGCTCTGCGACGTGCTGAAGCCCTCGTGGGCCGTCATCACCAACGTCGGCCCGGTCCACATCGAGTTCTTCGACTCCGTCGAGGCCATCGCGTACGAGAAGTCGGTGGTCTTCCAGAGCCTGCCCCAGGACGGCGTCGCCGTCGCGAGCCGCGACGAGCCGTACTTCAACGTGCTCCGGGCGGCGGCTCCCGGCAAGATCATCACCACCTCGCTGGCGCGGGAGTCGGACTACCGGGCCCACGTTCTCCCGTCCGACGCCGCGCGGTTCACGGTGCTGGAGAAGGCCACGGGCGAGCGCGAGGAGTTCGAGGTCCCGCTGCCCGGCGACCACGTCATCCGGGACGCGCTCTTCGCCGTCGCGGTCGGGCGCGGGCACGGGGTGCCGTGGGACGCGATCCGCACGGCCCTGAGGAAATACGTGCCCCTGCCGATGCGCTGGAACCGGCTGGCGCTTCATGGTGTCGAAATCATCGACGACGCGTATAATGCGAACCCGATGAGCATGCGGGCCGCGCTCGAAGCTTTCGTCCATACGCCGGTGCGCGGCCGCCGCTGGCTGGTCCTCGGCGGCATGCTCGAGCTGGGCGCCCGCTCGAAGCAGGAACACCTGGCGCTGGGCGGCGAGATCGCGAAGGGGACGTGGGCAGGGCTGGTCGCCGTGGGCCCGCTCGGCGCGCTCATCGCCGACGGGGCGGAGACAGGGGATTCGGAGGTGGGGCGCATTTTCCGGTGTTCGGATCCGGCGGAGGTTGCGCGGGTCCTGGAGCAGCACGTGGCCGCCGGCGACGCCGTCCTGCTGAAGGCGTCGCGGGCCGAGCGCCTCGAGCGGGTGCTCGAAGCATGGAGAAAGGATCTGTGACATGTTTTACTACCTGCATCTGCTGACCCAGTACTTCTCGCCGCTGCGCATCTTCCAGTACATCACCGTGCGCGCGCTGGCGGGCGCGGCGACGGCCTTTCTCATCAGCGTCCTGCTCGGCCCGTGGGTGATCCGGAAGCTCCGCGAATTCAAGATCGGCCAGCAGGTCCGCTCAAACGGCGAGGTGCCGCCACTGTACATCTTCCACGGCAAGAAGGCGGGCACGCCCACCATGGGCGGGCTCCTGATCATCGCGTCGGTCGTCGTCTCCACGCTCCTCTGGGCCGTGCCGACGAACCTGTACGTCCTGCTGACGCTGGCCACGCTCTGCTACATGGGCTGGGTCGGTTTCCGCGACGACTACCTCAAGGTGACCCGCAAGCAGTCGAAGGGGCTGGGGGCACGCAGCAAACTGGTCCTCCAGACCGCGTGGGCCCTCGTGATCTTCCTGGTGCTGCTGGCCTGGCCGGAGACCCGCGAGCCGGTGCGCCAGCTCATGGTCCCGTTCTTCAAGGAGCCGGTGATCCGCGACATGGGGATCCTGTTCACGTTCCTTTTCCTCGCGCTCGTCATGGTGGGCTCGACGAACGCCGTCAACCTGACCGACGGCCTGGACGGGCTGGCCATCGGGTGCAGCAACTCCGTGGCCGTGGCGTACCTGGTGATGGCCTACGTCGCCGGCCACCTCAAGTTCTCGCAGTACCTGCAGGTCCCGCACGTGGCCGGGAGCGGGGAACTCGCCGTGTTCTGCGCCTGCCTGCTCGGGGCCGGCCTCGGCTTCCTCTGGTTCAACTGCCACCCGGCGCGCGTGTTCATGGGCGACACCGGCAGCCTGGCCCTCGGCGGCGCGATCGCCATGGTGGCGATCCTGATCCGCCAGGAGCTGGCGCTGGTCATCGTCGGCGGCGTGTTCGTCATCGAGGCGCTGAGCGTGCTGCTCCAGGTCGCCTACTTCAAACTGACCGGCGGCCGCCGCATCCTCAAATGCTCGCCGATCCATCACCACTTTGAGGTGCTCGAAAAAGAGCGCGCGGAGAGGGAAGGACGCGACGTCGAGGTCGTGGAGACGATGATCACGACGCGGTTCTGGATTCTGTCCATCATCTTCGCGCTGATCGGCGTGGCGACGCTGAAGATCAGGTAGGAGGAATGGTTGATGGTTCATGGTTAACGGAGGAGAGGGCAGAGGGACGCTGCGGCTGTTCGCCCGCTGACTTCTCATCAACCATCAACCATTGACCATCAACCATTAGCCATGAGCCATCGTTCATGATGCAGTCCGGCTCCAAAGCGCTGGTCCTCGGCTTGGGCGACAGCGGCGAAGCCGCCGCGGCTCTCCTGCAGGCCGAGGGAATGCAGGTGACGGCGATCGACAAGGCGGACAGCCCGGAGCTTCGCGCCCGCGCGCAGCGGCTTCAAGGTCTCGGCGCTCGCGTGCTCCTCGGGGCGGCCGGTGTCCCCGACGGCGCGTTCGACCTTTGCGTGGTGAGCCCCGGCGTTCCCGTGGCGTCTCCCTGGATCGCCGACATGAGCCGTCGCGCGGTGCCCGTGGTGTCGGAACTGGAGCTCGGCTGGAGCCGGCGCACGGGAAGAACCGTGGCGATCACGGGTTCCAACGGCAAGAGCACGGCGGTCAAATGGTTCGCGGAGTCGCTCCAGCAGGCGGGGCTGAAGGCGGCGCCGGTAGGGAACTACGGCCCGGCGGTGTCGAAAGTCGTGCGGGAACGGCGGGACCTGGACTGGCTGGTCCTCGAGGTGAGCTCGTTCCAACTGGAGACGGTGCGCGACTTCCGGCCGGAAGTTGGGATTCTGCTCAACATCAACCCGAACCACCTGGACCGGCACGGGGACCTGCCGACCTACGCGCGCATGAAGGCCCGCCTTTTCTCCCGCACGACGGAGAAGGATGTCTGTATTGTCCACGAGTCGCTCGCGGCGGCCGTTCGCCCGCTGGCGGGCGGGCGCGGCGTGTGGCGGACGTTCGGGAGCACCGCGGCGGCCGACTACCGGTACGAGGCCGGGCGCATCACGCGCGAAGGGAAAGTCCTGGCGGACGTCGGCGGCACCTACTTCGGCAACGAGATCCTGGGCGTCACCGCGGCGGCGGTGGTGGCGGGGATTGAGGCGTGCGGTGCGGATGCGGGTTGCGTGGTCCGCGCGGCTCGGGCGTTCGAGCCGTTGCCGCACCGCACGGAGTTGGTGGCCGAGTTTTCGGGCGTCCGATTCATCAACGATTCGAAAGCCACGAACCTGTCGGCGATGTCGGCGGCGCTTCGGATGTCCCCCGGCAGGGTGCGCCTCATCGCTGGTGGACTTGTCAAGGAAAAAGATTTCGGTTTTGTTAAAGAATTGCTGGCGGAAAAGGTGCTGGGTGTTTACCTTATCGGGCTGGCAACGGAGGCTATGGCCTCGGCCTGGTCCGATGTCGTTCCTTGCTTTCGGTGCGGCACACTCGATGTAGCCGTCAGGAGAGCAAGGGCCGATGCACGCGCCGGCGAAACGGTCTTGTTGTCGCCCGCGACCGCGAGTTTCGACCAGTTTCGGAACTTCGAGGAGCGTGGGCAGCGTTTCGCGCAACTCGTCAAAGACCTGGCCGAGGAGGAAGCCGCATGAACTCCGGAATGACTTGGAACGATATGCTACAACCCGTTTCAGAAAGGAGACACAGAATGAGGGCCCCGATACTAGTGGTTGCTGTTGTTGCTGTACATATCATGGCGGTCAGCGCGGTAGTGTGTATCCAGGGGTGCGGCACGACGAAGCGTGCCGGCAAGGTCGAACCCCCGCCGACGCCCGTGATGCCGCCGAAGACGGAAACGGGCACCCCGACCGTGCTCAAGCCCTCGATTCAGCCCCCGGTGGCCGTGGAGCCAGCGCCGTCCATGGCGGTGCCCGCCGAGAGCAGGACCTACGCGGTGCAGAACGGCGATTCGCTCTCGAAGATCGCGAGCCGCTTCGGCGTGAGCTCGCGCGAGATCGCCGAGCTGAACGGCATCAAGGATGCCAACAAGATCCGCGTCGGCCAGAAGATCGTTTTGCCGGAGTACGCGAAGCCGGTGCCGCCCGGCGCGGCGCCCGTGCACAAGAAGAAGGCCGCCAAGCCCGAGGCGGCTCCTGCGGCCGCGGTTCCCGAGGGCGGGAACGCTTACGTGGTCCAGGCGGGCGACAACCTCTCGAAGATCGCCTCCCGGCACGGCATCAAGCTCGGTGCCCTGCGCGAAGCCAACCAGCTGAAGGGCGACAAGATCATGGTAGGGCAGAAGCTCATCATCCCCACCAGCAGGCCGCTGGCCCCCGAGTCGCTGGAAGGCATGCCGGCGGCCGCCGCGCCGAAAGTCGAGATGGCGCCCCCGCCGATGCCGGCCCCGGCGGAGCCCAAGGTTTCTTCGCAGGACCAGCCGCTCGACTACACGGTCCAGCCGGGCGACTCGCTCGAGTCCATTGCGAAGCTGTTCCTGGTGCGTCAGGACGATCTCATGAAGCTGAACGGGATCTCGGATGCGGCGAGTGTCAAGCCGGGGCAGAAGCTGAGAATTCCGCCGACGGCCCTGTAAGCTTTCTGTGAACGATAGAACAGCTCCGACCGTCCTGACGTCCGACGACTTCGGGGCGGTCGGTTTGTTTTGAGCGGGTCCGGTTGTTCGATGTGGAAGACCATCAGCATACTGATCGCTATCGTCCTCATCCTGGTCACCGTGGGCATTGTGATGCTGGCCAGCACGAGCGGCGTCCAGGGGAAGTCGCAGTTTGACGATCCCGGCTACTTTCTGAAGCGGCAGATCGCCTGGCTGGTCGTGGCGTTCATCGCCTTGTTGGCGACGTCGCATGCGGATTATCACTACTGGCGCCCGCTCGCCGTCCCCCTCATGCTTTTCACGGCGGCCCTGCTCATCATGGCGCTGCTCCCCGGCGTCGGGCTGAACGTGAAGGGGAGCAGCCGCTGGATCCGCGTCGGGCCGGTCACGTTCGAGCCGTCGGAACTGGCGAAGTTTGCCGCCGTCGTTTTCCTCGCGTGGTGGATGGCGCGCATCCAGCGCCACGCCGGCGAGCTCGGGCGCGGGCTCCTGCTGCCGCTGGCCGGCCTGGGGCTCCTGCTGGGTCTGATCTTCATCGAGCCGGATTTCGGGACGACGATGCTCGTGGCGATGGTCGGGATGACGATCATGTTCGTCGGGGGCGCGCGGCCGAGCTACCTGCTGATCGCCGGCGTGATCGGCCTCGCCGGCTTCACCCTGGCCATCATGTAGAACGCCGAGCGCATGCGCCGCATCACCGCGTTCCTGAACCCGGAGCGGTACGCGAAGGACGAGGCGTTTCAGCTCCTCAACGCCATCTACGCCTTCGTGGTCGGCGGTGGCGCCGGCGTCGGGTTGGGCCAGAGCCTGCAGAAACACTTCTACCTGCCCGAGGCGCACACGGATTTCATCTTCGCGATCATCGGCGAGGAGCTGGGCCTGACCGCTTCGCTCTCGGTGGTGCTCCTGTTCCTCGGCCTCTTCCTCTGCGGAGTGCGCATCAGCTTCTGCGCCCCCGACCAGTTCGGCAAGCTGCTCGGCTTCGGGGTCACGCTCATGATCACGCTCCAGGCGGCCATCAACATCGGCGTCGTCACCGGCAGCCTCCCGACCAAGGGACTGCCGCTCCCGTTCATCAGCTTCGGCGGTTCCAGCCTCGTCATGTCCCTCGCCATGATCGGCGTCCTCGTCAACATCGCGCGCCAGGTCGGCGGCGAGTCCGAGGGCTCCGAATCGAGGTTCATCCGGGACGCGGCGCATCGGCTGTAGAACGGATTGAACTTCCAACGCTCAACGCCCAACGTCCAACATCGAACGAGGAGGGGAGCATGAAATCGGTCCGGAAGTTCGACCTCGAGGAACGCCTGCTCGAATACGCCGCAAGGATCATCCGGCTGGTTGAAGCATTGCCTTCGACGCGGGCGGGGAATCACGTGGCCAACCAGCTGCTGAGGTCCGGCACCTCGCCCCTGCCGAATCATGGCGAGGCCCAGGCGGCGGAGTCGCGCAGTGACTTCATCCACAAGATAAAAGTCTGCCTCAAGGAGTTGCGCGAGTCCTACCGGTGGCTCCGGCTGTGTAAGCGGGTGCCTCTGCTGAAGCCGGTGTCGAGACTCGACGGCCTCCTCACGGAAACAGATGAGTTGATCGCAATCTTTGTCTCTTCCATCAAAACAGCTAGAAAACCCAAGCAGTAATGCTATTCTCGGGCGCACGTTTGGCGTCCCGTTGAACGTTGGACGTTGAGAGTTGGATGTTGGACGTTGAATCCGTTGTGCGAGGTGACACCATGAAACGCAGCAAAGACTTCGTTGTTAAGGACATCCGCTTGGCCGATTTCGGGCGCCGGGAGATCGAGCTCGCCGAGCAGGAGATGCCGGGCCTGATGGCCATCCGGGAGAAGTACCGCCGCTCCAAGCCCCTGAAAGGCGCGCGGATCACCGGGTCCCTCCACATGACGATCCAGACGGCGGTGCTCATCGAGACGCTGCAGATGCTCGGGGCGCGGGTGCGCTGGGCGAGCTGCAACATCTTCTCGACCCAGGACCATGCCGCGTCGGCCATCGCCGCGCGGGGCACGCCCGTCTACGCTTACAAGGGCGAGTCGCTCGAGCAGTACTGGGTCTTCACCGACCGCATCCTGGACTGGGGCGGGGGCCAGGGCCCGAACATGATCGTGGACGACGGCGGCGACGCGACGCTCTTCATTCATCTCGGCTACAGGGCCGAGGAGAACCCGAAGATCCTCAACCGCAAGCCGGAGAGCCACGAGGAGAAGGTCCTCCTGGCACAGCTCAAGAAGTCCCTGCGGCGCGACCCGAAGCGGTTCCACCGGATTGTGAAGCACATCCGCGGCGTCAGCGAGGAGACGACCACCGGCGTCAAGCGGCTGTACCAGATGAACGCGAAGGGCGAACTGCTGTTCCCGGCGTTCAACGTGAACGACTCGGTCACCAAGTCCAAGTTCGACAACATCTACGGCTGCCGCCACTCGCTCGTGGACGGCATCATGCGCGCTACGGACGTCCTGATCTCTGGAAAGGTCGCTGTGGTAGCGGGTTACGGCGACGTGGGCAAGGGGAGCGCGCAGTCGCTGAAGGGCCAGTGCGCCCGCGTGATCATCACGGAGATCGACCCAATCTGCGCCCTCCAGGCCGCCATGGAAGGCTACGAGGTGATGACGATGGACGAGGCCTGCAAAATCGGCGACCTCTTCGTCACGGCCACCGGCTGCTGCGACGTGATCACCGAGCGGCACATGCGGCAGATGAAGGACCTGGCCATCGTCTGCAACATCGGCCACTTCGATCACGAGATCCAGGTGGAGCCGATCCACAAGTACCGGTGGGAGGAGATCAAGCCGCAGGTGCACAAGGTCACGTTCCCCAGCGGCCGGAGCATCATCCTGCTGGCCGAGGGCCGGCTGGTGAACCTCGGCTGCGCGACCGGCCACCCGAGCTTCGTGATGTCGAACAGCTTCACGAACCAGACGCTCGCCCAGATCGAGCTCTACACGAACCCCGGCAAGTACCCGGTCGGCGTCTACGTCCTGCCGAAGAAGCTGGACGAGATGGTCGCCCGCCTGCACCTCAAGAAGTTGGGCGTCAAGCTGGAGAAGCTTTCGAAGAGGCAGGCCGACTACCTCGGCATTCCCGCCAGCGGTCCATTCAAGGCGGATCATTACCGCTACTAGCCCCGCTCCCGCCGGGCTGTTGCGCTCGACCTCCGAGGACGGCGGGTCGGGGCTCGCGGCTCGGAGTCCTTGCTAATTCGCTTTCCGCCCCTTGCCCCCCGGGGTAGGATACGCGCAGGGAGGGGGGTACGATGCGCAGGTGCGCGCATTGCCAGACGGAGCTTCAGGAGACAGACGTTCTTAAGGGCGCATGCCCCGCCTGCGGCCGCTCCCTCGTTTCCACCGGCGACGCCTCCGCCGACGCATCCCCCGCCGTTTCGCCGTTGCCATCACCCGACGCCCTGACGGTTGAGCAGGTGGCCACGCTCTGGCGGGGGCTCACGGATGACAACGCGCGGCCGGAGGTGACCGTCAAGTTGCGGCGCCCAGAGGCCGTCGACAAGCAAGTCGAAGGCGTCTCCGCGCGCCTGGCCCTGCGCCAGCAGAAAGTCCTGAGCGAGGCCGAGAGCGCGGGGGCGCATCCGCACTACGAACTGCTGGGACCGCTGGGAGAAGGCGGCATGGGCGTGATCTACGAAGCCCGGCAGACATCGGTGGACCGGGTGGTTGCCCTGAAAGTGATGAAGCCGGAGCCGGGCTTCGACGAGCCACGGCGGAAGAAGTTTCTGTCCGAGGTCGTTGCCACCGGCGCGTTGGAGCACCCGAATATCGTCCCCGTCTACGAACTGGGCCTGAACCAGGAGGGCCTGCCCTTCTACGCGATGAAGCGGATCCGGGGGAGGGCCTGGTCGCAGTCGCTCGGCCAGAAGGGGCTTCGGGAGAACCTGGAGATCTTCATGGCGGTGGCGAACGCCGTGTCGTTTGCGCACAGCCGGGGGGTGATTCATCGGGACGTGAAACCCGAGAACGTCATGCTGGGGGACTACGGGGAAGTGCTCCTGATCGATTGGGGCCTGGCTGCCGCCGTATCGCGCGAGGGCAAGGCCGAGGTGCTGACCAGCACGACAGCGCTGGCTGGGACGCCGGCTTACATGGCTCCCGAGATGGCCCGGGGAGAAACCGACAAGATCGGGGTAAGCAGTGATGTGTATCTGTTGGGTGCCGTTCTCTACGAGATTGTGACGGGTGTTCGGCCGCACCGGGGCAAGACGGTGTACCACTGCCTGGCGAACGCCGCCAACAATGTCATCGAACCGACCAATATGAGGGGCGAGCTGCTGGACATCGCGCTGCATGCGACGGCGACGGAGCCTGCGTCCAGATACCCCAGCGTGAAAGATTTCCAGGCGGTGGTTCGAGAGTACATCTCGCACGCCGATAGCATCGCTTTGAGCGAACACGCGGGGAAGCTCCTTGCCGAGGCGGAGGAGTCGGCGGTCAGGTACGACCTCTTTGCTGAGGCGGTGGCCGCGTACGGCCAGGCCATTGCGCTGTGGAAGGACAACGGAGCGGCGCATCGGGGGCTTTCGAGGGCGCGCCGGAAGTACGCGGAGCGCGCTCTCAAGAAGCAGGATCTCGACTTGGCACGCTCTCTCGTGGTCAGGGACGATCCGTCGCACCACTCGCTGATCACCCGCATCGATGCGGCCTGCGTTGGCCGGGACCGCAAAGGAGCGACCCTGCTCATGATCCGGCGCGTCGTGACGGGGTCGGCCGCCGCCGTGTTCGCCATCATGGCCGTGGCCTTCTTCTGGATCCGCGCCGAGCGGTCTCGCGCGGTCGAGTCTGCGGTCGCCGCCCAGGAAGCGCGGGAGTCCGAACTGCGGCTTCGCGAGGCGGCGGAGTACGACGCCTACGTCGCCAAGGTCGCGCTTTCGTCCGAGTACATCGAGCGGGGGGAGTATCTCGAAGCTCAGCGCCTGCTCGAGAGCTGCTCTCCGCGGTATAGACACTGGGAATGGGCCTACCTGATGAAACTGCTGCACCTGGACCGAATGACCATCGACACGGGTCAAGGGGCGGTCATCGATTTGGTCGTGTTGCCGGGCGGGAAGCAGTTCGTGTCCGCCGGCGTGGATGGCACGCTGAAGGTCTGGGATCTGGCCAAGGGCACCCCGCTGAGCACCATCAAGGCATTCCCGGGTACGTGGGTGATTGACATGGCTGTGCTGCGCGGCGGCCTCCGCGTTGCCGTGGTCGGCGCGGAGAGCAGGCTGAAAATGTTCGAGCTGGGGACGGGGCGCGAGCTGTGGTCAGTGCAGGGGCCGAAGGCCGAAGCCCGGAGCCTGGCCGCCTCGCAGGACGGCCAGAAGCTGGCCACCGTGCATGGCACGCTGGTCGTGCTGTGGGATGCGGCCAGCGGGAAGAAGATAAAGGAATTCGACTTGGGCGGTAATGACATCAATGCCGTGGACTTCTCACCGGACGGGGGACAACTGGCGGCCAGCGGTGGCCCCCCCTTGATAAAACTCATCGACGTGGCATCCGGCGAAGAGAAGCAGGCCGGCCGCTACGATGAATTCGGGTGGATCAGTTCCCTGGCCTATTCGAGCGATGGGCGGTCGCTGCTTCTCGCCGGCGGTCTTGGACTTGCGGGGATCCTGGATCTCTCCACCACGAACATCGTCTTCCTCACCGGGCACCGCGCGTTCGTGTCGGAGGTCGCAGACCTGCAGGACCGTCGGCGCGTGATCACGGCTTCGCAGGACGGTTCGTGCATCGTCTGGGACCGCGATCGGGCCGTTCCTGATCGGGTTCTTCGCGGACACTTCTCACCGGTCGAGACCGTGGCGGTCGCGCCCGACGGCTGTCAGGTCGCCACGGGATGCGGCGACGGCACCCTCAAGATATGGGACCTGACCGATCCCGACGCGCGTTCCGCGGTCAGGGCTGATGCATCAGCCGTTTTCGCGGTGGCGTTTTCCCGCGATGACAAGCGCTTTGCTGCGGCGGGCACGGAGGGCCGGGTGCGACTCTGGAGAGTCTCCCCATCAAAGCTCCTGCTGTCACCTCAAGCGGACGGGTGGATCTTCTCCCTGGCTGCTCTTCCCGACGGCAACCACCTGATCTGTGCCGGCAACCCGAGTAATCGCAGCAGCGTGGTCGTCGTCGATACGGCATCCGGGACTCTCCGCAAGTCGCGGCCGTTTGATGTGGAGGCTAACGACGCCGCGCTCTCTCCGGACGGCGCGCAGCTCGTCATGGCATGCCGCGACACGTCCGTGCGGCTCATTGACGTAAGGACGCTCACCTGCACGCTGATCCTCAAAGGACACACGGCGCCAGTCATGGATATCGCGTTCTTCCCGGATGGGGAGCACCTCCTCAGTATGGGTTTTGATGGCGCGCGTATATGGAGCGCGGCGAGCGGGGACTGCGTATGGACGTTGTTCCGGAAAGCGGCGGAGCCCGAAGCCTGCGCGGTGTCTTCCGATGGCTCCCTGTTCTTCGCCGATGGGATCATCTGGGATAGGGCGACCCGACGTGAGAAGTGGGCGCTCAAGGGACATGCGGCGTGGATCTCGGCGGCGGCATTCTCGCCGGACGGCAAACGAATCGTCACAGGCAGCCGCGACGGGACCATGAAGATCTGGGACGTGGAAACGGGGCGCTCGCTGGTCACGCTCCGGGGCCACAACAAGTCGGTCTGGGACGTGGCCTTCTCGGCGGACGGCAAGAAGCTGCTGTCGGGCGGTGCCGACGGCAGAGCTGTTCTCTGGGACGCCTCAGGCAAGTACTTCAATAGTCTTGGAGCGGGTTCGGCCGTGGCTCAAGCACGCCCGGTCATATCGACGGCTGTTCGGCAGGCTGTTGCTTCTGGTTCGAACCTGGTCAGGAACGCAAGCTTCGGGATCGCAGGATCATCGTTGCAGCAAGCGTACTGCTGGGAGCTGGGCCGCCCCGACGAGAGAGGCGGAAGGTGGGGTACCGCATCCAGGCAGCCGTGGCGGGGCCGTCAGGACGGATGGGAAGGGACCATTGGGGGGCAGTGGGCGGGATCTGCTGACGGGGGCTGGTGGCAGGAGGTGGCCGCCGTCCCCGGCCGGACCTACGAAGCCTCGGCCTGGTTCTGGGCCGACCGCGGCCAGTACGGCACGTGGACCAGCAGCGTGCAGGGCATCAAGATCGAGGTCTACGCGGGTAGCGGCGCGCGTCGGGAGCTCTTGAGGGCGGTGACGAACTGTTTCGCGGATTTAGGCGAAGCCTGGACTCAGAAGGTGGTGCGGTGTACGGCGCCCGAGAAAGCAGATTGGGTCCGGCTGGAGATCTTCGCTTCGGGCGTTGGGAAAGCCGGGTCGCTGCAGATTGATGACGTTTCACTGACCGTGCCGCCCGGGAAATGACGCGAGGAGACCCGCGAGCCCCGGATTCTGCTCGCCGTTGTAAGTTTCCAGTTTCCAGTTTCCGGTTTCGCCATTAGTCTTCTCCATCATGCGCATTACAGGTGGCATTCTCGGTCGCCGCGAAATCCGTGTCCCGAAAGGCATCCGGCCGACGCAGGACAAGGTGCGGGCGGCGATCTTCTCGTCGCTGGCCGCGGAGGTCCCCGGCGCGCGCGACGCGGCGGCGAAGAGAACTGCGGCCGACGTCTGCCGGAGCTTCGGCCGGGGCGTCGTGGACGTGGGCGGTATCGAGAGCGCGCGACTCTTGAAACCGTTCGCGATGCTGTGGATCACGTACGCGCTGGGACAACACACGCAACCACGCCTTCAAGCTGCTGCGGAAATAGGCCCACTCAGGCCGTTCCCTCGTCGCTGAGGCGGGCGCCTTCCATGAGGAGCGACATGGCGGGAGCGGTGATGGTGCGCGGCGGGAAGTCCGTGCAGGCCTGCGCGACGAACGCGCCCTCTTTCCAGTTCATGAGTTTATAGAACGCGGCCGGGCCTTGGACGTCGGCCACGCGGGCCTCGATGATCTCGCCGGCCTGGATGTAGATCGTGCCCTCCTTCCCGTCGTGGGTGAGGATCACTTTCGTGCTCTTTCTGCCGCCGCAGAGAATCTGGATCACGTCGGTCAGCACCATTTCCTTCAGCGAACCGGTCACGCCGCCGCCGGCGGGGGCGGGCGCGGCGGGTGCCAGCGGCGCAGGCCTCGCCGCGAGCAGCTTCTGGAGCTTGAGGAAGAGGAGCTCGAAATCCACCGGTTGCACGATGACGTCGTCCGCGCCGGCCTTGACGCACTCTCGCTCGACGCGCTGGCTCTTGCTGGATGTCAGCATGACGAAAGGCGTGCGCTGCAGCTCCGGCCGCGCGCGGACTTTCTTGCAGAGGGCGATCCCGTCCTCCAGGAGCATCTCCCGCGCGGCGAGGATGAGGTCCGGCGTTTCCTGCGGGAAGACCTGCTCGGCTTCGGGGACGTTGCCGACCGCCAGGACCTGGTAGCCGCGGCCCATCAGCGGGAGCGTCAGCGTCGCAGAGACCACCTCGGCCGGGTCCACGATCAGGATTTTCGCGGCCGGCGCCTGCAGGTCGAAGAGAAACGCCTCGTCCCGCAGGATGGTCATGAACTTCGCGAGGATCGCCTGTTGCTCGGGCGTTTTGGCCCACATCTCCCGGAGGCCCGCGCGAGTGGCGTCCAGGTTCCTCTCGATGTCCGGGTGTTCCTCCTTGAGCGCCCGGTGCGCCAGCACGAGGTTCAGGACGTCGGCGCCGACCGAGAGCCGGTCCATGCCGGCCGGCAGATCCGGTGAGCCGAGGATGTCCTCGAGATGACAGTCGCGGACCAGCGTCTCTGCCAGTTCGGGTCTTTCGGCAAACGCCGTCAGCCACGAAGCGATGATGATCTTGTGCACGTCGATGGGCGGGAGACGCAGCCGGGTCGCCAGGAGCTCGGCATGCCGCGCGACCTCGGCGGTTTCGGCGAACACGTCCGGGTCGTGGAGGACCGTGTTGACGAGGGCCCGGGCAACGATCACGCCGCCGGCATACCACTGGATAGATACGTTCTCTTGCACGTCCTTCGAGGTCATCTGGGGAATAGTTCACTGTTGCCGGGCGAAGGTCAAGGCGGACGGGGTTCGCCGTGAGCCTCGGGCTGGAGCAAAGGTTTTTTCCGTGCCTTCTCCGCACTCCGCGGCTAACCTCGCGGCATGAGAATCACAGGCGGAACGCTCGGCCGGCGGGACATTACGGTTCCGAAGGGCATCCGGCCCACGCAGGACAAGGTGCGGGCGGCGATCTTCTCGTCGCTGGCCGCGGAGGTCCCTGGCGCGCGCGTGCTGGACTTGTTCGCCGGTTCCGGCGCGCTCGGGCTCGAGGCGTGGAGCCGCGGCGCGAGCTTCGTGTGCTGGGTCGAGTCGGACCGGCGCGTGCTGAACACCCTCAAGGAGAACGTGGGGGGGCTGTGCACCGAGGCAGGCGGCCGTACCGAGATCCGGCAGGCGGACGCGCTGGGCTTCCTGCGAAAAGGCTGGACAGGGGAGCCCTTTGACCTGATTCTCGCCGATCCTCCGTACGAGCAGACGTGTCTGCCGGAACTCTTGCTGGCACTGGAGCAGGGTGGTATTTTGGCGTCCGGCGGCCTGCTCGTCTTCGAGCAGGGCGCGTCGGAGGAACCCGCCCGCCGGCCGGGCTGGGTTCTCCTGAAGGACAAGACGTACGGGGACACGAGGGTGTTGGTGTACAAGCGGGCGTGAGAGCCCGGAAGCCCGAAGCACGAAATCCGAAACTCGAAGCAATACCGAATCGGGGAAATCCGAATGTTCGAAACCGCGAGGCCAGAGTTTGGGATTCCGGTCATTCGAGTTTCGAATTTGCTTCGGATTTCGATATTCGGGTTTCGAACTTGAATCGGAGGCGCTATGAATCAGGCAGCCATCTACGCCGGGAGTTTCGACCCGATCACGCTGGGACATCTCGACGTCATCGAGCGGGCGGCGCGGATTTTTCCGCGACTGATCCTCGCCGTGGCGGCGACTTCGCGGAAGGACGCCCTGTTCACGCTCGACGAACGGGTGGCCATGGCCCGCCAGGTGGTCAAGCCGTTCAAGAGCGTAGAGGTGGACTCCTTCGACGGCCTGCTCGTGGAGTACGCGCGCTCCAAGGGCGTGCACGTGCTGGTCCGCGGCCTGAGGGCTTTCTCCGACTTCGAGTACGAGTTCCAGATGGCACTAATGAACCGCAAGCTGGCCCCGGACATCGAGACGCTGTTCCTCATGCCGAAGGAGGACTACAGCTACGTCAGCTCCAGCGCCGTCCGCGAGGTGGCTGAGCTTGGCGGCGACACGAGCGACTTCGTAGCGGAGCCGGTGAAGAAGGCCCTGGCGGCGAAGTTCAAGAAGAAGGTGTAGCGGCGGGCCTGTGGCCCGCCGTCGGCGGGGCGCAGCCCCGCCGCTACAACGCGGGCCTGAGATCTCCATGATCATCAATGTTTCCAGGATCTCCCCCGACGGCGAGCGCCTTATCGGCGAGGAGCCGGCGGAAATCCTCGAGCTGGGAGAGGAGAAACGGCTCAAGGTCGAGGGGCCCGTCCGCTTCGACCTGTTTGCCCAGAAAGCGGGGCCCGAGCTGATCGTGCAGGGCAAGCTGGGCCTTTCGCTGGCCGTAGAATGCTCGCGCTGCGCGGATTTTTTCTCGACAACGCTGGAGGATTCGTCTTTCCTACGCGCTTACCCGGTGCCGGAGGGCACGGAAACGGTGGATTTGACAGGGGATATCCGCGAGGATATCCTGCTCAACCTTCCGGTCGTTTCCCTCTGCTCACCGGCGTGCAAAGGCCTGTGTCCGCGGTGCGGGAAGAACCTGAACGAGGGCCCGTGTTCCTGCAGGCTGGGGCAGGGCGCGAAGGGGACCTGGTCGGCCCTGGACAAGCTGGACCTGTAGCTGCGGCGTAAGCCGCGGCGGGCCGGGGCTGACGCCCCGGCTACAGACGCAGAGAGGAGAAGGAGGACTTTCGATGGGTTTACCGAAACGAAGATCATCCAAGAGCAAGATTCGCATGCGGGTCGCGTCGCACAAGACCAAGATCATGGCCACTGTGCCGTGCCCGAAATGCGGCCAACCCCGCCTCTCGCACCGGGTGTGCCCTCACTGCGGCACGTACCGGGGCCGGCAGGTGCTGATCATCTCAGCGGACGAGTGACCATGCGCATCGCCGTCGACGCGATGGGGGGGGACTACGCCCCCCGGGAGATCGTGGCGGGCACCCTCGAGGCGGCCCGGACGCTCCAGGGCCTGGACAAACTCTATCTCGTGGGCGACGAGACGGTCCTCCGGCAGGAGCTCAAGTCCCGGGGCGACGTTCCCGGCAGTGTCGAAATCCGGCACGCGTCGGAAGTGGTCTCGATGGACGAGACGCCGGCCGTGGCGATCCGGCGCAAGAAGGATTCTTCGATCAGCCGCGCGGTGGAGATGGTCAAGGCCGGCGAGGCCGACGCCGTGTTCTCCGCCGGCAGCACCGGCGCCGCGGTGGCCGCGGCGACGCTGAAGCTGAGGACGCTGGAGGGCGTGGACCGGCCGGCTATCGCCTGCGTTCTGCCGACGCCGGTCAAGCCGTTCGTCCTGCTGGATGCCGGGGCGACCACGGATTGCACGCCCGAGCTCCTCGTGCAATTCGCCGTGATGGGCACGGTCTATTCGCGCGAAATCGTGGGGGCGAAGAACCCGCTGGTCGGGCTGCTGAGCGTGGGCACCGAGGATTCGAAGGGCAACGAGAACACCAAGGCGGCGTTCAAGCTCCTGGAGAAGTCGGGCCTGAACTTCCACGGCAACGTCGAGGGCCACGACCTGTTCGAAGGACACATGGACGTCGTGGTGTGCGACGGGTTCGTGGGCAACGTGGTGCTCAAGGCGAGCGAGAGCGCGGTCCACGCCATCGGGCGCTGGATCAAGGAGGAGTTTACCAGGAACCCGCTGCGGATGCTCGGAGCCCTGCTGGTGAAACCGGGGCTCGACTCGATCAAGAAGAAGTCCGACCCCTCTATGTACGGCGGGGCGCCCCTGCTGGGGGTCAACGGGATCGTCATCATCGGGCACGGCGCGTCGAACGCGCAGGCCGTGCGCAACGGCATTCGGGTGGCGTCCGAATCGGTCAGCCACCGGGTGACCGATTGCATCGTGGAAGGCTTGAAGAAAGTCTGGGAAGCCCAATGACAAAGCTTGCGGATAGACAGGTCTCCGGCCGGGCGGTCTCCATTGTGGGGGTGGGTTCCTACGCGCCGGAGCGCATCCTGACGAACGCCGAGCTCGAGAAGATGGTGGACACGACCGACGAATGGATCGTGACCCGCACGGGCATCCGCGAGCGGCACATCGCCAGCCCGGACCAGGCCACGTCGGACCTCGCCGCCGAGGCGGCGAAGAAAGCCCTGGCCGACGCGGGCGTCAAGGCCGAGGACGTCGGCATGATCGTGGTGGCCACGATCACGCCGGACATGGGCTTCCCCAACACGGGCTGCCTCGTCCAGGACATCATCGGCGCGAAGAACGCGTTCTGCTTCGACCTCGAGGCCGCCTGCTCGGGCTTCATCTACGCGCTCGAGACGGCCAAGAATGCCGTGGCCGCGGGGACCGTGGAAACGGCCCTGGTCATCGGCGCGGAGAAGATGAGTGCGTTCGTGGACTGGAAGGACCGCGGCACCTGCGTCCTCTTCGGCGATGCCGCCGGGGCGGCTGTGCTCCAGGCGCGCGGCGCGCCGCACGGCGTGATGGCGTCGGTGTTTGGTTCGGACGGCTCGCTGGGCGAGTTGCTGATGCTGCCCGCCGGCGGGAGCCGGCGTCCCGCCAGCGAACAGACGCTGAAGGACCGCCAGCACTACCTGCGCATGGCCGGGCGCGAGGTCTTCAAGCACGCCGTCACCAACATGGTTCGTGCCGCCAAGAGCGCCATCCAGCGGTGCGGCCTGACGCCCCATGAGATCGACTGGATCATCCCGCACCAGGCCAACCTCCGGATCATCGACGCCATCGCCGACCGGCTGGGCGAGCCGAAGGAGAAGCTGGTCATCAACCTCGACCGGTACGGAAATACCTCGGCCGCCACGATCGCCGTGGCCCTCGACGAACTGTGGCGGAGCGGCAAGCTGAAGAAGGGCCACAAGATCCTGATGGTCGCCTTCGGCGGCGGCTTCACGTGGGGCGCCACCGTGGTTGAATGGGACAAGTAGGAATGCCGAGTGCCGAGTGCGGCACACCTGATACCCCCGAGGGGGAATCCATGAGCAGAACCGCGATATTGTTTCCGGGACAAGGCGCCCAGGCCGTCGGGATGGGCAAGGACCTGGCCGAGGCGTTTCCGGAGTGCCGGGCGATTTTCGACCGGGCCAACGAGGTGCTGGCGCAGGACCTGGCGAAGCTCTGTTTCGAAGGCCCGATCGAGGAGCTCACGAAGTCCTCGAACGCCCAGCCGGCGATTTTCGTGGTCAGCCTGGCTTGCCTCGCCGCGCTGAAGAAGCTGAAGCCGGGGCTGACGTTCGCGGCGGCGGCCGGGCTGAGTTCCGGGGAATGGACGGCCCTTCACGTGGCCGGGGCCGTGACGTTCGAGGACACGCTGAAGGTCCTCCAGGCGCGCGGCCGGTTCATGCAGCAGGCGTGCGAGGAGAACCCCGGCACCATGCTGAGCGTGATCGGCCTGGGCGAGGACGGCTTGCGCAAGGTCTGCGCCGAGGCCGGCATCGAGATGGCGAACCTGAACTCGCCGGAGCAGACGGTGCTCTCCGGGAAGCGCGAAGGGATCGAATTGGCGGAGAAGCTCGTGAAGGCGGCGGGCGCCAAGAAGGGCATCCGGCTGAACGTGGCGGGCGCCTTTCATTCCTCCCTGATGGCCCCGGCGGCGCGGCGCCTCGAGGAATTTCTGGCGGGCGTGCGGTTCCAGGCGCCGACGATGCCGGTGGTGTCGAACGTCACGGGGGCCCCGCACACGGCGCCGGACAGCATCCGGAAACTGATGGTCCAGCAGGTAACAGGCTCGGTGCACTGGGTCTCGTGCGTCCGCTGGATGCAGGGGCAGGGGGTCAACCGCTACGTGGAATGCGGCCCCGGAAAAGTGCTGACCGGGCTTGTGAAGCGTATTGACAATGCGGCTTTCCTGAATAACATTCTCGACCGCTCAAGCTTGGAAGCAGCGGTTGCCGCCCTCGGCAACCCTTAGTTTTTTGTGGGCCTTATGTACGAACTCGACGGAAAAGTGGCGATTGTGACCGGCGCTGCGCGCGGCATCGGCCAGGCCATTGCGGTGAAGCTGGCCTCGGCGGGCGCCGACGTGGCGCTGTGCGACCTGCAGACGGATTGGCTGTCGGAGACCGCCGGCCAGGTCACCGGCCTCGGCCGGCGGGCCGAGTGTTTCGCGGTGGACGTGAGCAAGTCCGAAGCCGTCCAGGGCGTGGTCGAGGCGGTCGAGAAGGCGTTCGGGCACGTGGATATCCTGGTGAACAACGCGGGCATTACGAAGGACATGTTCATTGCCCGCATGAGCGAGGCGGACTGGGACGCCGTGCTGACCGTGAACCTGAAGGGCGCGTTCCTGTTCACCAAGGCGGTGTCCCGGGGCATGATGAAGCAGCGGTCCGGCACGATCGTGAATATCGCGTCCATCATCGGCCTGATCGGCAACGCCGGGCAGTGCAACTACGCGGCGTCCAAGGCCGGGCTGATCGCCCTGACGAAGTCGGTGGCCAAGGAGCTGGCGTCCAGGAACATCCGGGCCAACGCGGTGGCGCCGGGCTATATCCAGACCAAGATGACCGAGAAGCTGCCCGAGGACATCAAGAAGAAGATGCTGGAACTGATCCCGCTCGGCCGATTTGGGTTGCCTGAAGACGTGGCGAAAGTGGTATTGTTCCTCGCGAGCGAGGCCTCGGCCTACGTGACGGGACAAGTTGTGACGGTCTGCGGCGGTATGGTAATGTAGTTAAGGAGAAGGAGGACAGTACATGGCCCTGGAAGAGAAAGTAAAAGACATCATCGTCGAACAGCTTGGCGTGAATCCCGAGCAGGTGACCCCCGAAGCTTCCTTTATCGAAGACCTCGGCGCGGATTCCCTGGATACGGTCGAACTCGTGATGGCGTTCGAGGAGGAGTTCGGGGCGGAGATCCCGGACGAAGACGCCGAGAAGCTCACGACGGTCGGCGCCGTGATCACCTACCTGAAGGAAAAGGGCTTCGACGCCTGACCTCGGGTCCGAAGGATTTGGCCGAGGATAGCCCTCCAAGCCGTCCTCGGCCTTTTTTCAACCCGTCACTTCTCGCTTGGGGGGCACCGCCATGACACGCCGAAAAGTCGTGGTTACAGGCATGGGACTCGTATCCCCGCTGGGATGCGAGCTCGGCACGTTCTGGGAACGGCTGATCAACGGCCAGTCCGGCATCCGGGCCATCACGCATTTCGACTGCAGCCGGTTCACGTCCAGGATCGCCGGCGAAGTCGTCGATTTCAACATCGATGCGTTCCTTCCCAAGAAGGAACAGCGGCGGATGGATCCCTTCGGTCACTACGGCGTGGCCGCCGCGAAGCTCGCCATGGCCGACTCAGGCCTGGACCTGGAGAAGGAGAACCGCGAGCGGATCGGCGTGATCGTCGGCACCGGCATCGGCGGCCTGCAGGTCCTGCAGGAGCAGATGGAGATCCTGCTCTCGAAAGGCCCCTCGCGCTTCTCGCCCTTCATGATCCCCCAGATGATCGGCAACATCGTCAGCGGGCTGATCGCCATCGAGTACCGCATGACCGGGCCGAATTTCGGCATCGTGTCCGCGTGCGCCACGGCCACCCATTCCCTGGGTGAATCCCTCCGCATCATCCAGCACGGCGAGGCCGACGTCATGCTGGCCGGCGGCACGGAGGCGCCGATCTGCGAACTCGGCGTCGGCGGATTCTGCGCCATGCGCGCCCTCAGCACCCGCAACGACGAGCCCACCCGGGCCAGCCGCCCGTTCGACGCCCAGCGCGACGGCTTTGTCGTCGGCGAAGGGGCGGGCGTCCTCGTGCTCGAGGAGCTGGAGCGGGCGAAGAAGCGCGGCGCGCGGATCTACTGCGAGCTGGCCGGCTACGGCCGGACCTGCGATGCGTTCCACATCACCGCCCCGGACGCGTTGGGGACCGGTGCGGCGCGCGGCATGAAGCTGGCCTACGAGGACGCCGGGCTGACGCCCGGCCAGGTCGACTACATCAACGCTCACGGGACCAGCACCGAGCTCAACGACAAGTGCGAGACGATGGCCATCAAGTCGGCGCTCGGCCCCGACCACGCGAAGAAGGTCATGATCAGCTCCACGAAGTCGATGACCGGCCACCTCCTGGGCGCGGCCGGCGCGGTGGAGTCGGTGGCCTGCGTGCTCACGATCACCAAGGGCATCGTTCCGCCCACGATCAACTACGAGAACCCGGACCCGGCCTGCGACCTCGACTACGTACCGAACAAGGCGCGCGAGGCGAAGGTCAGGGCCTGCCTGAACAACTCGCTCGGCTTCGGCGGCCACAACGCCACGATCTGTTTCAAGGCGGTCTGACGGGGTTCCAGGGGATCGTTCTCGCCTGCCTCGCCGAAGCCGTCCTAGCGAAGGCGGGTCGTCGTCCTCGCCTGCCTCGCCGTAGCGGCGCGCAACGCGCCACGTAGGCGGGTCCTCGTTCTCGGCCTGTCGATTTCGAGGACGACGACGAGGACGAGTTCGAGTACGATCGGGGGTGGATATGAACGAAGCCACTCTTGAGCAGGCTCGGAAGACCCTCGAACAGCTGGGCGCCGCGCTCCCTGCGAAAGGCCGCGTCCTGATCATCCCGCACGATTACCCGGACCCGGACGCCCTGGCCTCCGCGGCGGCCCTGCATCTCCTGCTCCACGAGAAATACGGCCTTCACGGCCAGATCGTCTTCACGGGCGAGGTCTCGCGGGCGGAGACCAAGGAGCTGCTGCGCCATTGCCGGTACCGCTGGCATCTCCTCCATGAGATCCGCGTCCCGAAGAAGCGCGTGCCCTGCTTTTTTGTGGACACCGCGCCGTGGTCGGGCAACGTGACGATCCCGCCGTTCGGGAAACCCGTGGCGGTGATCGACCATCATCCGTTCCGGAGCAGGAAACGCTGGGCGGACCTCTTCGCCGATGTCCGGGCCGGGACCGGCGCGACCGCCAGCATCCTCTATGAGTACCTTGCCGCGGCCGGCATCGCGCTCCCCAAATGGCTGTCCTCGATCATGGCCTACGCGATCACCGCTGAAACGCTCGACTTGTACCGCACGTCCACGGACCTCGATCTCGAGGCCTACATGTCCCTGCTGGCCCGGTCGAACATGACGATCATCGGCAGGATCCGGCACGCGCCGCTTCCCAAGAGCTACTACGTCCAGCTGCAGGAGGCGCTTCGCAACGCCTGTGCGTATGGCCGCGTGGCCTGGACGCACCTGACCACCGCCCAGCAGCCGGAAATCGTGGCCGAGATCGCCGAGCTGCTGCTCCTGATGGAGCGCATTTTCTGGGCGGTGTGCACCGCCTACCACGGCGACAGAATGCTCATCTCGCTGCGCTCGGAACAGAAGGGGGCGCGCTGCGGCAGCCTTCTGAAGAGCCTGGTCCGGAAGCAGGGCTCCGTCGGCGGCCACGACCTCATGGCTGCGGGCTACGTGGACCTGGCGGGGCTGAGTCCCGAGGAGCGCGATGCCCGGCGCGAAACGCTCATCAAGGGGCTCCTGGCGAAGGTCGAGCGCCGGCCCGTGTCCGATGAACCGCTGAGCCTGCTGGCCAAGTCGATCGTCGAGCCGGTCGCGGGCGAATGACCCGCCCGGCTGCTGACGCTACTACCGTTACGTCAAGGTGTTTTATCGCTTGACGGTCCGCGGCCAGTTTCGCAAAGTACGCGAAACTTCCGACGAGTAAGGGGTTTAAGGACGATTCCATGTTCGATCGCATTTTGGGTCTGTTCTCCAACGACATCGGTATCGATTTAGGTACGGCTAACACCCTGGTCTATGTCAAGGACCGGGGCATTGTGATCCGGGAACCCTCTGTGGTAGCCATCCAGGCGGGCACGAATCGCGTTTTAGCCGTTGGTGAAGAAGCGAAACGAATGCTGGGAAGGACACCCGGTAACATCGTGGCCATCCGGCCGCTGAAATCCGGCGTGATCGCCGATTTTGAGATCACGGAAGCCATGCTCCGATACTTCATCCGCAAGGTCCACGACCGCCGGATGATGGTCAGGCCGCGGGTCATCGTGGCCGTCCCCAGCGGAATTACGGAGGTTGAAAAGCGCGCCGTAAAGGATTCGGCAACCCATGCCGGCGCGCGCGAAGTGTACTTGATTGAGGAACCGATGGCCGCTGCGATTGGGGTGGGTCTGCCGGTCCAGGAGCCTGCGGGCAACATGATCGTGGATATCGGCGGTGGCACCACCGAAGTGGCACTGATCTCCCTCGCGGGGATCGTGCTCAGCCGCAGCGTGCGCGTCGGGGGCGACGAGATGGACGAGGCGATCGTCCAGTATATGAAGCGGGTGTACAATTTGATGATCGGGGAGAGAACGGCGGAGGAAATCAAGATTGCGATCGGCTCGGCCTACCCCATGGGGGAGGAAACGAGCATGGAAGTGAAAGGTCGCGACCTGGTGGCCGGCCTGCCGAAGACCCTTACGATCACGTCGGAAGAGGTGCGGGACGCCATGCAGGAGCCGATCTCGGCTATCGTGGAGGCGATCCGCATCACCTTGGAACGGTGTCCGCCGGAGCTTTCGGCGGACCTCGTGGACCGGGGGCTGGTGCTGGCGGGCGGCGGTGCCCTGCTGAGGGGCATCGACAAGCTGATCGCCGAGCAGACGGGCCTGCCGGTTCACGTGGCCGAGGATCCCCTCAGCGCGGTCGCGGAGGGGACGGGCGTGGTCCTCCACGAGCTCAATTTCCTGCGCAAGGTGGCCAGCGGCAGCCGCAGCTACTAAGCGCTTCCGAGCACCTGCCGAACGTTCGTTGCCTGCCTCATCGGGGCCTTCTCCGGCCTTTCGCGATTTCAGGAACTTGGGTCGTACATGAGAGACAGAAGCATCGTAGTCTGGGTGCTGGTCGCCGCCGTGCTCCTCACGGTGCTGAACCTGCCTCCCGCCGTCTCGGGCCGCGCGAAAGGCGTCCTCCGGGAGGCGGTCGCCCCCATCCAGTCCGTCCTGTCGGGCTTCTCGCGCAAAGTCCGGGAGAGCGTCAAGTCCATCCGCGGCATCGGCGGGCTCCTGGGCGAGAACCAGAAGATGGCGGCCGAGCTGGCGCACCTGAGGAACCAGGTCCGCGACCTGGAGGCCTTGGAGCAGGAGAACACCGACCTGCGCCAGCAGCTGCAGTTCGCCAGCCGGTCGAACTACCGGCTGATCCCGTGCGAAGTGATCGCCCGCGACATCACCGGCTGGTGGCGGACGGTGCGGCTGGGCAAGGGGTCGTCCGACGACGTCACCCTGAACACCGCCGTCGTCACCACCGACGGGCTGGTCGGCCGGACCGCCGACGTTTCGCTGCACACCTGCGACGTGCTCCTGATCTCCGACCCCGGCTGCAAGGTGTCTGCCCAGATCGCGCGGACCGGGTCCTTCGGGATCGTGTCCGGCCGCGGGGCCTCGGCGGCGGGCCAGGTCGCGTGCCAGATGGACTTCATCAACAAGAACACGCCCATCCTGGCCGGCGACGAAGTGGTCACGTCCGGCCTCGGCGGCGTTTTTCCCAAGGGCCTTCTCGTCGGCTACGTGGACAAGGTCTACACGGACGAAAGCGGCCTCTTCCAGAAAGCCGACATCATTCCCAAGGCGGACGTGGGGGCGCTGTCCTACGTGTTCGTCGTGGCGGGGCAGGGCAATCCCATCGACGAGTACCTGCTCCAGCGGGACCAGCAGGAGGGAGCGCAGGAACCGCCATGAAGAGCCTCCTGCTGTACTTCGCCCTGGTGGCCGGCGCCCTGCTCCAGGCCGTGTTCCCGACCTGGCGCTGGCTGGGCTACGCGCACGCGCCCATCCTGCTCGGCGTGGTGCTGTACTACGCGCTGGAGCACTCCCGCGGCATGATGCTCCAGGCGGCGATCCTGGCCGGCCTCATGCAGGATGCCCTGGGCATGATTCCCCTGGGCTACTCCTCCTTCTGTTTCTGCGTCGTGGCGGTCGTCGCCAGCCGGTTCAAGGACATCGTGTTCGTGCACGAGCTCGTCACGCACACCCTGTTCGGCGCGCTGGCGAGCGGCGGCGTGACCCTGACGCTCTACGGCCTGCTGGGGAAGGATGACCTGATCGTGCTCCGCGCGGGCTGGGCGATCTGGAAGACGGTGGGCGCTGCCCTGCTCGGCGCCGTGCTGGTGCCGCTGGAATTCGAGATCCTGGAGGCGGCGGACCGCATGCTCGGGAACGTCGAGGAGAGGGAGACCTGATGGCCATCGGCGATCCATACGACCAGGAACAAATGCGGATCCGCATCCTTCTGGTGGTCCTGCTCGCCGCGTTCGGCGTACTTCTGGCCGTGCTCTGGAGCATGCAGGTGGCGCACGGGAAGCGGTACCAGCGCGACTTGACCAGGCAGAGCGTCCGGCGCGTGCGCGTGCCCGGGATGCGCGGACGGATCTTCGACCGGAACGGCGTCTGCGTGGCGGACAACCGCCCCAGCTACTGCATCGCCATCTACCTCGAGGAGCTCCGCCAGGCCGGCCGGTGGACGAAGACGATCGGCAAGGTGGACGCGATGCTCGACCAGCTCGCCGGCGTCCTCGACCTGCCGCGGCAGCTCAGCACCAACGACATCAAGACGCACATCAAGAAGCGCCTGCCCCTGCCGCTGTTGGCGTGGAAGGACGTGGACGAGGCCGCGCTCGCGAAGCTGGCGGAGCGCGGGGCCACCCTGCCCGGCGTGGATTTCTACACCGAGCCCCTGCGCGAGTACCCGTTCGGCCGGGCGGCGTGCCACCTGATCGGCTATGCCGGCCGGGCGGAGGTGGCGCCGGACGAGGACGAGCCCTTCCACTACTACCTCACCGAGATGGCGGGGAAGAGCGGGATCGAGAAAAGCTTCGACGGCGTGCTGCGCGGCGAGGCGGGGGGCCGGCTGGTGCGCGTGGACGTGTCCGGCTACTGGCACGAGGACCTCGCACTCCGGAAGCCGCACACGGGGCACGACGTGCTCCTGGCGCTCGACATCCGCGCCCAGCAGCTGGTCGAGCAGGCGCTCACCAACCAGCACGGGGCCGCCGTGATCGTGGACCCGTCGAACGGCGACGTGCTGGCGCTCGCCAGCTCGCCGGGGTTCGACCCGAACGCGTTCATGCCGTCGATCTCGCCCGAGCAGTGGAAGTCCCTGGTGGAAGACGAGGGCAAGCCGCTGCTGGACCGCGCGGTGGCCGGCGCGTATGCGCCGGGCAGCACGTTCAAACCGGTGGTGGCGATGGCCGCGCTGGAGAACCACAAGGCCACGCCGCGCACGTCGTTCAGCTGTCCCGGCTATTTCATGCTCGGGCGCGCGCACTTCAGCTGCTGGTACCAGCCCGGGCACGGCCTCCTCAACCTGCGCGAGGGCCTGGAGCATTCCTGCAACGTCTACTTCTTCCGCCTCGCCCTGCAGACCGGCTACGAGCCCATCCTCCACATGGCCGCCGCGCTGGGCTTCGGCCAGCGGACCGATATCGCCCTGGACTACGAGACGCCCGGCCTCCTGCCGGACGAAGGCTGGAAGCGGCGGATGTACCACGACGCGTGGCGCGACGGCGACACCTGCAACCTGGCGATCGGGCAGGGCGCCCTGCTGGTGACGCCGGTCCAGATGGCCATGATGGCCGCCGCGCTGGCGAACGGCGGACGGCTGTACAAGCCGCGGGTCGTGACGGGCATCCGGGATTTGGGCCAGGAGAGCGTTCGGGCCATCCCGGCCGAGGTCGTCAACAACCTGAACTGGTCCCCGGCCAACCTGAAGGTGGTGAGGGAGGGGATGCGGGACGTCGTGATGTCGCCGCGCGGCACCGGGAAGCTCGCGGCCATACCCAACGTCGAGGTGGCCGGGAAGACGGGCACCGCGGAGTACGGCAAGAAGGAGGAGAACCGGAACCTGGGCTGGATGATCGCTTTCGCGCCCTACGACAACCCGCGCTATGCCGTGGCCGTCATGATCGAAGACGCGGTGTCGGGCGGCATCACCGTGGCGCCGCTGATGAAGCAGATCCTGCGCGGGCTGTTCGAGGACCGGGCCAAGGAAAAGGGGGCGGGCTGATGGACTGGGGACTCGTCAACCGCCTGGTGCGGCGCATCGACTGGTCGATGGTCGTGGCCCTCATATTGCTCCTCGCGGTCGGCATCGTCTTCATCTACAGCGCCTCGTTCCGCAGCGAGGACCTGCCGGTGGCGCCGTTCTACGAGAAGCAGATGGTGTGGGCCATGGTCGGCGCCGGCTTCTTCCTGATGCTGGTGATCATCGATTACCACCGCTTCCGCGACGCGGCCTGGTGGCTCTACGCGATCGGCGTGGTCCTGCTGGCGCTCGTGCTGATGCCCGGCGTGGGGAAGAAGGTGTACGGGGCGTACCGGTGGCTCAGCTTCTTCGGCATCCAAGTCCAGCCGTCGGAGTTCGCCAAGCTGGCGACGATGATCGTGCTGGCCCGGTTCCTCGGCCGCCCCGGGCGCGACGTGAAGAACCCGAAGGTGGTGCTCCAGACGCTGATGATCATCGGCGTGCCCATGGCGCTGATCTTCAAGGAGCCGGACCTCGGGACGGCGGCCATCCTCCTGCCGATGTCGTTCCTGATGATGTTCGTCGCCGGCGTGCCGTTCCGGTACCTGGCGACGCTGGTCCTGATCGGCGTCGTCCTGATGCCGTTCGCCTGGTTCGGGCTGGGCGACTATCAGAAGGACCGCATCCTGGTCTTCTTCGACCCGGGCCGCGATCCGCTCGGCGCCGGCTGGAACAAGATCCAGTCGGAGCTGGCGGTCGGCTCGGGGGGGCTCTCCGGCAAGGGCTACCTGAAGGGGACCCAGAACGTGCTCGGCTACCTGCCGCGCACGGTGGCGCCCACGGACTTCATCTACTCGGTCATCGCCGAGGAGATGGGGTTCATGGGGTCGCTGGGGCTGATCGTGCTGTACACCATGGTGTTGATCGCCGGGATTCGCGCGGCGCTGGAGGCCCGGGACACCTTGGGGCGTTTGCTGGCCGTCGGTATGACCAGCCTGCTGTTCTGCCATGTGTTCGTGAACATGGCGATGACCATCGGCTTGCTGCCGATCACCGGCCTGCCCCTGCCGTTGATCAGCTACGGTGGTTCGTTCATGGTGAGCACGATGACGGGGCTGGGCATCGTGCAGAGCGTCTACGTGCGCCGCTACTAGCAGCGAGGTGTCAACAACCATGTGGGAGTACCTGAAAATGTTCGGACTGGGAAAGAAAATTAAGAAGGAAATCATCATCAACGCGGAGAGCCTCGAGACCCGGGTCGCCGTCATGGAAGACGGCAACCTGGAGGAGTTCTACATCGCGCGCCCGACCGAGCAGCGCCTCGTCGGCAGCGTCTTCAAGGGCCGGGTCCAGAACCTGGAGGACGGGCTGCAGGCGGCCTTCATCGACATCGGGATGAAGAAGAATGCCTTCGTTCACTACTGGGACATGATCCCGGAGGACTCGGCGCGGCTGGAGGCCGAGGAGGGCGTTTCGCGGCGCGGGCGGCAGAAGCGGTTCCAGCCCGGCGAAATGACCCGGCGCTTCCCGGTCGGCTCGGAGATCGTCGTCCAGGTGACCAAGGACGCCATCGGCACCAAGGGCCCGCGGGTCACCGCGAACCTGAGCGTCCCCGGCCGCTACCTCGTCATGATGCCGGGGACCAGCCTGAAGGGCGTGTCCCGCAAGATCGAGGACGTCAAGGAGCGCCAGCGCCTGAAGAAGGTGCTGGCCCGCCTGCCGGTGCTCGAGGGCATCGGCCTGATCGTCCGCACAGCCGGCGCCGGCGCCCGCAAGGTCAGCTTCGTGCGCGACGTCCGCGGCCTGCTGGAAACGTGGAAGGACATCGAGCAGGGCATCAAGGAGAAGCCGGCCCCGTGCCGGCTCTACGAGGAGCCCGACCTCGTCGAGCGCGTCGTGCGCGATTCGCTGACCGAGGACATCGACCGCATCGTGATCGACTCGCGCGAGGCGTTCGAGCGCATCCGCACCATGGCGTCCAGGATCTCGCGGCGCGCCAAGGGCCGCGTGAAGGTCTACGACGGCGAGGCGCCGATCTTCGAGCACTTCGAGATCGAGCGCCAGCTCGAGAACTGCTTCCGGCGCAAGGTGTGGCTGAAGTCCGGCGGGTACATCGTGTTCGACGAGACCGAGGCCATGGTGGCCATCGACGTGAACACCGGCCGGCACAAGGGCGCCAACACGCAGGAGGAGTCCATCCTCCAGGTCAACCTGGAGGCCGCCTCCGAGGTCGCGCGCCAGCTCCGCCTGCGCAACGTCGGCGGCCTGGTGGTCATTGACTTCATCGACATGAAGCAGAAGCGGCACCAGAACGCCGTCTACCGGGCGCTGAAGGACTCGATCCGGGGCGACAAGGCGCGGACGAACATACTTCCCATCTCGCAGCTGGGGCTTCTGGAAATGACGCGCCAGCGCATGGAGGAGAGCATCCGGCAGAGCACGTACATGGACTGCCCGTACTGCCAGGGCCGCGGCAAGGTGAAGTCCACGCTCAGCATGAGCGTGGAGATCCAGCGGCACATCGCCGAGGTGATGCGCCGGCACCACCACGGCAAGGAAGCCCTGCCGGTGAAGGTCATCGTCAACCCCGTCGTCATGGAGCGCCTGCGCAAGGAGGACGAGGCGGAACTGATCGACCTGGAGCACAAGTACGGCGGGAAGCTGACCTTCGTGGCCGAGCCCGGCCGGCACATGGAGGAATTCCGGATCATCCACACCGAAACCGGCGAGGAGCTCTACTCCAACGCGGAGAAGTAGGGCGCGAAACCCGGCTAGGGGTTCGCGCCGGTCCTGCGGCGGGAAGCCCTCGCGGGCATTCCCGCCCTACAACGGGGGTCTTGTAGGGCGCGAAGGTCGAAGACCTTCGCGCCGCACGGGCGGGGTTATGCGGCCGGCAATTCTTGCAACCCGTGGAAAAAAAG
>JAZDKK010000022.1:0-2198 GCA_043803015.1 Verrucomicrobiota bacterium | reverse complement strand
CAGACGATCGACGAGATCCCCCTGCTCGGCGTCGGCAAGTGGCCTCTCGACTACTTCTGGAACCGCGCGGCCAAGCGCCTCGAGGACGTCACCGGCGCGCTGATCGGCCTCGTCCTCGCCGCACCGGTCATCGCCGTCGCGGCCGTGGCCGTGAAAAGCAGTTCGCGGGGCCCCGTGTTCTACCGTCAGGAGCGCTGCGGCGAGGGCGGCACGCTGTTCACCATTTACAAGCTCCGCACGATGAAGGAGAGCGCGGAGGAGGAGACCGGGCCGGTCTGGGCGGCAAAGGACGATCCGCGCCGGACCCGCGTCGGGAGCTTCCTGCGGGCCCACAACATCGACGAACTGCCGCAGTTCTGGAACGTGCTGAAGGGCGAGATGAGCCTCGTCGGCCCGCGGCCCGAGCGGCCGCACTTCGTCGAGCAGTTCAAGGATGACATCAGCCGCTACATGTGGCGGCACGTGTCCAAGCCCGGCATGACCGGCTGGGCGCAGGTCAACGGGCTCCGCGGCAACACGGACATCCGCGAACGCATCAAGTACGACCTCTACTACCTCGAGAACTGGTCGCTCGCCTTCGACTTCAAGATCTTCGTGAAGACGTTCTTCTCGCGCGAGAACGCGTATTGAAGAGAATGGGGGAAAGGGAGAACGGGGGAGAAGATCGCCCATTCACCCATTCCCCCACTCTCCCACTCACTCCGTCAGCTCCACCTCTATGCGATAGAACCGGCTCATGACCTGGTAGTAGAAGCGTTCTGGAGAACGCTTCTACTAGAAAGGCGTGAGGTCGCGATTTTTCCGGAGAAATCTGACGTGACCCTCTTCTTTGGCGGGCATGGCCCGACCTGTTGACAAAAGGCACACATTGTCATATCTGGGGGGGAAGGCATGAAGAAGACGCGACTTGATGCGGAGGAGAGAGCCCTCCTGGCTTCGTACGACCGGGGAGAGTGGAAGTCGGGGAAGGACGCGAAGCAGGAAATAGCCCGGCTCCGCGGATACGCCCGCAGTACCCTGGCCAAGGACCAGCGGATCAACATCCGAATGTCATCGAAGGACCTGGGCGAGATCCGGACGCTGGCCGTCCGCGAAGGCATCCCCTACCAGACCCTGATCTCCAGCGTGGTGCACAGGTATGCGTCCGGCCGGCTGGTGGAGAAGAAGGGATAGTAGAGAACGGGGGGATGGGAGAGTGGGAGAGAAGATCACCCATTCACCCATTCCCCCACTCTCCCACTCCTCCCCCACTCACTCCGTCAGTTCCACTTCAATCCGGTAGAACCGGCTGGTGACCTGGAGGGGATCCGGGTCGGTCAGGCTTCCGTCGTCGAGCCACTCGTACAGCCCGCCGGTCCCGACGATCGCGTTGGAGTTCGCCAGCTTCCAGTCGGCGTTGGTCAGCGGCTCGTTGTCGTAGCGGATGGAGTACTCGCGCTTCAGCTCGGTCTGGAAGCGCACGACGATGCCGGTCACGCTGGCGTTCGCCGTCCCCACCCGCAGGTAGTCGTTGCTGTCGCCCGCGTCGGTGGCCGCCACGTACTCGTTCCAGTTGATGAAGAAGTCGCCGTCCCCGTCATCCGCCCCGTCGCCGGGATTTGCCGGGTCGAAGCCCTCCGCGTCCTCGAACGTGTTCGGCATCCCGTCGGCGTCCCAGTCCGACGGCTCCGCGCGGAACCCGAGCGAGAACGAGAAGCTATTGGTGCCGACGAGCTCGACCTGGTGGGTCTGCGCCTGGTTGCGCATGTTGACGGTATTGAAGTACACGCTCTTGGACGGGTCGTCGTCCACCGCGTTGGTGTTGAAGCCCGTGGTGTGGCCCGCGTCGCCGTAGCCGATCGTGACGTACACCTTGGTCTCGTAGTTCGTGTTCTCGAGCGTCATCACCCCGGCGGCGTGGCTCTCGCCGCCGAGCGTCGCCTGGCCGCTCAGGAGCAGGTCGTACAGGTGCGGCGAGAAGCCGTGGCGGACGTACAGCGGCTGGCCGGCCATTGTGCCGGACAACGTGTACTGCACCTCGAACTGCCACGCCTTCGGCGCGAGGGTCACGGTCTTCCGCACGGCGGTGTCGGATGAAGTCAGCCGCCAGCCGTTCGTCCAGTCCACCGCCGTGAAGACGGCGTTGATGTACTGCGTGTTGTTGGCCGAGGCCCACCAGTCCTTCAGGCACGAGGTCCGGTGCGCGCGGACGTCGCCGT
>JAZDKK010000021.1:0-9331 GCA_043803015.1 Verrucomicrobiota bacterium | reverse complement strand
GCGCGCGTGGACGTACGATTTCAGCTGCGCCGCGTTGCCGGGCGTGTACCGGAAGTCGATGGCCGTCAATCCCGCGTAGGGATCGGCATCCGTGCCCGATCGCTTAAGGATCTTCCGCTGGCTCCTCCACGTGCCCCAGGTGTAGCGGCGCGCCAGGCCGTGCGCGCCCAGGTCGCGCAGCAGGCGGACGAGCCGGGCCTGGAAGAACCACTTCGCGGTGTACTCGGAATCGAAAAACGTGGGGTTGGTGTAGTCCGGCTGGGCGGGCGGCCGCTCCCGGTCGAAAAGCCGGTCCTCGATCTCCAGTTTCCAGTAGCGGCCGCCGATCCATTCCTCGATCGTGCCGTACCAGTGAAGGCGCCGATCGTAGAAGGTGGCGTAGACGTCCGTCACGCAGGCCTCCCAGCCGAGCGTGGTGCGCGCCGCCCGGCGTACCAGCTTTTGCCAGAGGGCCGCGGCACGGCCTGCGCCGTGCGAGCCGATGTTCGCGATGGGATTGCGGAAGCGGGCCGCGAAGCCGGAAGCCGGGCGGTAGATCTTGAGGCAGTAGCTCTGGCCCGGGACCAGCCCTATCACGGCGGCCTTCTCGTTCAGCACGCAAACGCGGTAGACGTGCTTGGTGGGCCCGCCGCCGACGTATTCCATGACTTCCAGGCGGAGCAGGGCCGACAGCGGCGGCTGGACGCCTTGCACCTAGATTTCCAGGGCTTGGGAGAGCATTGACGGCTCGGCGCGCGCCATGGGGGTCCAAAGCTAGAGGATTTTGAACTTGGGCAGGTCCTGGATGTCCACCATGCCCGCCAGGCGGTCCTGCCCGTCCACGATCACGATGTCGTCGATGTTGTACTTCTCGTAGAGCGCCAGCAGGTCCACGGCCAGCTGGTCCGTGGTCAGCGCGATGGGATGGCGCGTCATCACGTCATCGATCGTCTGTTCCGCGATGTTGGTCGCGCTCGAGATGTGCCGGCGCAGGTCGCCGTCGGTGAAGATCCCGAGCACATGGTCCTGGCTGTCCACCACCGCCGCCGACCCCGCCCGCGCGCTGGTCATCGCCACGAGGGCGTCCTTGACCTGGGAGCCGGACCGGACCTTCGCGAGCCGGTCCCCGGTCCGCATGATGTCCGCGATCCGCAGCAGGAGCGCCCGCCCGATCGCGCCGCCCGGGTGAAGCTTGGCGTAGTCTTCCTTCCGGAACCCGCGCGCCTGGAGCAGGCTCATGGCCAGGGCGTCGCCGACCGCGAGGGTCGCCGTCGTGCTCGCCGTCGGCGCCATGTTGAACGGGCAGGCTTCGCGAGCCACGGCGACGGACACAACCACGTCGCTGTGCCGCGCCACCGCGCTGTCCTTGTCGCCCGACAGCGCCACGATGGCCACGCCGCTCCGCTTGACCACGGGCACGAGGTTGACCAGTTCCTCCGACTCGCCGCTGTAGCTGAGCGCCAGGAGGACGTCGTGGCTTTGCAGGATGCCCAGGTCGCCGTGCATCGCGTCGGAGGGATGCAGGAAGACCGCGGGGCAGCCGGTGCTGGTCAGCGTGGCCGCGATCTTCTGGCCGATCGGCTGGTTCTTGCCGACGCCCGTCACCACGATCTTGCCGCCGCGGGTCAGGCGCTCGAGGATCAGCTTGACCGCGGCGTCGAATTCCTTCCCCAGGCCGTCACGGACCTTCCGCAGGCCATCGATCTCGACGTCGATGACCTTCCGGGCCTTCGCGGCGTACGTTGAGCCGCGGCTGCGTTTCTGGACTGAACGGCGGACCAAATCGGCCTCCTTTTTTTCCAGGGATTGGAAAAATTCCGAAGCATTTTTCCAATCCTCGGAAGAATTAGCGAGGCTTTTTTTGCCGGGGCGAGGGGGATGCGGCTCTGGCGAACGGCCCCTTCACCGCGGAGCCGCAGAGCGGCGATGGCGGCGGCCGGGCTAGGTTGACGCGCCCACGTGCTCGCCGCGCCAGCGTTTGCGGAGGTTAAAATAGGTGTCGATGATCAAGGCGATCGCGAGGACCCACAGCACCAGGCTCAGCCAGCCGATCAACGGGCTGCCGCCGCGGAGATTGCTCAGGACGAGCTGGGTCAGCGACGTCAGGGTCGTCACGCACATGAAGACCATCGGGATGACGATGAACCACGCGCCGCGATGCTCCTCGAACAGCCAGGCGAAGACCACCATCAGCGCCAGGGCCGCCATGAGCTGGTTGGTGGTGCCGAACGCGGGCCAGATCGCCTGCCAGGCGGCCATCATCTTCCCGCCCGCGCCGGGCACCTGCCGGAAGACGACCAGGGCCGGCAGGA
This sequence comes from Verrucomicrobiota bacterium, assembly GCA_043803015.1. Taxonomy (GTDB): domain Bacteria; phylum Verrucomicrobiota; class Kiritimatiellia; order CAIQIC01; family JAGNIJ01; genus JAZDKK01. The sequence goes on along the minus strand of JAZDKK010000021.1, from coordinate 7,040 downwards.
GCAGCGAGGCGGCCGTGCCGATGATGCGTGCCTTGAACCCGCGGAGCTGGAAGAGCTCCTCAAAGATAAACCGCGCGAGCCGGGTGCACGTGTCGAGCGTCGTCAGCAGAAACGTGCTGACCGCGAGCAGGCCGAAGGTAACGGCGGCGTTGGTGGAGATGCCGAACGGCGCAAGGAACTGCGCCAGGCCCTGGGCGAAGATCACCTGCGGTGTCGCCCCGACGGGCTTCTGGACGAGGATCATCACCGCCGCGAGCGCCAACACGGCGAGCAGGCCCTCGACCAGCATAGCGCCGTAGGCCACGGGTTTGGCGGCGGACTCCCGGTTGATCTGCTTGGCGGTCGTGCCGGATGCGACGATCGAGTGGAACCCGCTGACGGCGCCGCAGGCGATGGTGACGAACAGGGCCGGGAAGATGAACTTCAGCTGTGGGTCGGACCACCCGATGAAGGCCGGGTACTGGATCGTCACCTTGCCCGTGAGACCGGCGAAGACGACGCCGAGCGCCCCGCCGCCGACGGAGGCGTAGAGGAGGTAGGACGACAGGTAGTCACGCGGCTGGAGCAGGATCCAGACCGGGAGGACCGCTGCCAGGAAGCAGTAGACCATCAGGACGATGAGCCATGTGTTCTTGGGCGAACCAAGGAGCGCCGGCATCTTGTCCGCCGCGAGCGGGAACACGTGGCCCACCCAGAGGGCGGCGAAGACGAGCGGGACGTAGATGAGGGTTCCGAGCCAGACGGGCTTCTTGAGGCGGTAGATCGTGAAGCCGAACAAGACGGCTAGGATGATGTAGATGAGCGAGGCCGTGGCGACCGTCCCGCCCTGGCGCAGGGTGAGGGCGACGGCGTCGGTGTTCTCGACGGCCGCCGGGTTGAGTGGGGCGAAGGTCAGGGCCGTCAGGTCGAGGAACACGATCTGGATATACATCATCGTGAGCCAGATGAAGAGAAGGTACAGGCGGTAGGCGACAGGGCTCAGGAGGTCGCGGCAGAGTTCGCCGACGGAGCGGCCCTGGTGGCGGAGACTGGCGGCGAGCGCGGAGAAGTCGTGGACGCCTCCCACCAAGATGGCGCCCCCGACGATCCAGAGGATGGCCGGCAGCCAGCCGAACGCGAGTCCGGCGATGATCGGGCCGACGATCGGCCCCGCGCCGGCGATCGAGCTGAAGTGATGTCCGAAGAGGATGAGAGTGGGGGTGGGGACGTAATCCACGTCGTCCTTGAGCGTGTGCGCCGGCGTGGGCCGGTCGGGGTTGATGTCCAGGCGTTTCTCGATGAACCGGCCATAGAAGACGTAGGCGAGCACGAACAGGACGAAGCAGGCGGCGAACACGATCGCGATCATGGGTCAGAATCCTTCCTGCCGAGCAGGCTGTTTCAGGACTGCTTCAGCCACGATCTGGCAGTTTACCACACCGCGAGGGGGCCGCAAGGGCTGAGCAGGCTGGACTGTGCCGCCGGATTAGTGTACGTAGTTTCGATAGAGGACTGAGCCCGTTCGGCATGGGGGACGAGACCATGACGCTGATCCAATTTCGAGGGGCGGAGCGGGACAGGAGCCGGGCCGCCTTCACGCTTATCGAACTGCTGGTCATCATCGGCATCATTGCCATCCTGATCGCCCTGTTGTTTCCCGCCTTGGCTGCCGTGGAGGACCGCGCCAACAAGACCAAGTGCCTGAGCAACTGCCGCCAGATCGCCATCGGCGCGATGAACCTGTTCGGGGAGATGGGGGACAAGCTGCCGTGGCGGGACGGGTGCCAGAACTGGGGTCAGGCCGCCGACCAGCTCTTGCCCTACGTCAAGAACATCACGGAGGTGTTCGATTGTCCGGCCAACCCCGGCAATACGCTGCCCGAGTGCCTGATGGCCAGCGGGTTCCACACCGAGTACGAGATGAACGGCTACCTGTGCAGATGCGGCGACTCGGCGACGTCCGGTGCCCGGCGTCAGAACATGATCAATGACTATTCCCGTGCGGCCTACGCGTACGACTACCCGTACAAGTGGTGGGTAAGCGGCCGGGCGCACGGCCGCGTATTCCCCTCGGGGGACCCTGGCTGGCAGACGCGCTATCATGACGGCGTCAACTGCGCCTATCTGGACGGCCACGCGGCCTGGGTGCCCGATGCACAGATGGGATCTGTGAACGACAGCGACAACAATACGGTCCCGGAGAAGTTCTACCTTAGCGGGCACGTGACATGGCGGTTGGCGCCCTGAAACCACAGCAACGGAGGGAGAAGCGTTGGGCATGAACAGAAGGCTTCGAGCTTTCACCCTGATCGAGATGCTGATCGTGATCGCGATCATCGCGATCCTCCTGGCGCTGATCCTGCCGGCGGTCGGCGGGGCTCGCCGGCGGGCCGAGACCCTGAAGTGCGCCTCCAACCTCCGCCAGATCGGCATCGCGATCTCGTCCTACGGCCGGGATACAGGCCACTATCCGCTCGGCTTCTGCGGCGGTGCCGCCACGACCAACCAGGCGATGTGGGGTGAATGGTCTTACTCGCTGAACGGATACCTGGGTGGGGAGCCCCTGCCCGGGTGGAGCGACCCGGGCAAGCGGAGCCCCGTCATACACTGTCCCGCCGCCCCCAGGAGGGGCCGGGACCTCGAGTGTAACTACAGCGCGCACCCGGGTATCATGGTGGACCCGGGCTGGGACCCGCCCGATAGGTTCCCGGACGACGGGGTGGTCTACACGATGTTCAAGCGCCCGTCGGACATCGTGCTCGTCGTGGACGGACTTCGGAAGAGCGACAGCTCGAACGCGGATGCCACGTTCATCAAGGTAGATCCCTACGCCGTGGAGGCTTGGAACGGCAATCCGGCGGACGCCGACAAGACGATGGACCCCAAAGACGGCAGCTTCGCCGAGCACAACTCCGAGGACCTCAGCGACGGAGACCACTGGCCTGCCTGGCGCCATGACAACGCCATGAACACGCTGCGCGTGGACGGACACGTGGAGTTGCTCAAGCTGGTGGGTCCCGATGGCCAGTGCGAGTTCAAGGAGAAGCACGTCCGGTACAACTACTGAGCCGCCCGTTCAGCCCGCATCCTTCTTCATCCGCGCGATGAACATGCTGTCGCAGGGGCCTTGCCATGGCCATATCCAGATCATCCCGCTCGCAGGTTCCCGGTGCAGCGGATGGACTGTTGGTTCGAGCGTGAAGTCAGGCCGGCCTCTCAGAAAGGGCTCGATGATCCCGACGGTTTCTGCAGAGGTGACCGTGCAGACGGAGTAAACCAAAGCGCCGCCAGGTCTTACGGCGTCCGCTGCGTCACGCAACAACTTGGACTGCACGTCCGCCCTTTGCTGAACATCGGTCTCGCTCGTGCGCCAGCGGGCATCGGGGTTGCGCGACCAGGTACCGATGTTGGAGCAGGGGGCATCCACCAGCACGCCGTCGAACCCACCGCGGCCTGACCCGCGACGTTCGACCTTGATGCAGCTGACACCCGCTCGGCGGGCCCTCCGCCGGAGCTCGGCCAGCGCCTCGGGACGAACGTCCGTAGCGAGGACGTGTCCGCGATCTTCCATCAAGTCGGCTAGATGCAGCGTCTTGCCGCCTGCGCCGGCGCAGACGTCCCACCAGCGCTGGCCGGGCGCGGGCGAGCAGACCCGCCCGACGCACTGCGAGGCCAGGTCTTGCACTTCGAACCGCGATCGGGCGAGGCCGCGCAGGGCATTCAGAGCGGAGGAGCCATCGACGGCAACTGCCGGACCGACCTGAGAGATGATCCGAACTTCGGCTCGTGCCAAGTCGTCCAGCACGTTCTGTTCGGCGCCGCGCTTCAAACGAAGCCAGGTGGGGGGACGTTGCTGGAAGGACGCGATGCACCGGGCCAAGTGGGCTGTAGCCGCGGTCGGCCTGCCCTGCGTAGCTTTAGCGAAGCAGGGTGACCGCGGCGAGCCGGGGTCGGCGCCCCCGGCTACAGAAGGCTGCGCAAGAACGGAAGGGAACCAATCGGGGACAAGCGACTCGATGCCCAGCGGCCGGCCAAGCCAGGCCGCGGAGGCCGCCGCTTTCTCGTCCAGCGTGGCCGCTCCGAGCGGGCGGGGCCCGCCGGGAAGGGCGGCCCGCTGGGCCAGCAGTTCAGCCGCAGGATGAAGGTTGGCCGCATCGAGCAGGCAGGAAGCCGCCAGCCCGGCCTGGTCCGGGCCGCCGGTCCAGCCCTTCCACCGGTAGTGGGAGAAAAGCAGGTCGGAAAGGAACCGGCGATCCCGCGCCCCAAGTTCCCTGTGCTCCCGGAAGTAGGCGGCGAGCGTGACGTCGGCCGGCCGGCCCTGCGCCACGGCATCGTCCACGTGCCGCACGACGTCGGGGGCGAGCTCGGCGAGTCGCCGGGCCGCCTTGGCGGGCAGGGGATGGCGTTCCATACACGCCGCATCATAGCACGTCCCGCGCCGGGATGTGCAACCTGCAGCCGGACCCGGGTTCCCGAGAGGACTTGATTGTTGTCCGTCGGGTCTGTACCCTTCGTCGGCAACGTGGAGGTTGCTGGATGGCTAAAGAACTCTCCTTTGCGCTGATCAATCCGTACACGATCGGCAAGTCCCGGACCGGCGGCGTGATCGGCCGCTTCATGAGCCGGACCGGCCTCGACCTCGTGGCGGCGCGCATATTCGGGCCCAGCCGCGAACTGGCCGAACGCTACGCTCAGCTGCTCCGGAGCAACGAGGATGCGGATCCCGAGGAGCGCGAGCTGCTGGCCCGCTACGTCCTGCGGAACTACGCACCGGATCCCAAGACCGGCGAGCGCCATCGCGTGATGATGCTCGTCTTCGAGGGAGAGGACGCGGTGCAGAAGGTCAGCCGCGCGGCCGGGCACGTCCGCTTCAGCATGGAGTCGGCCGAGACGGTGCGCGGGACCTACGGCGACTACATTCGCGACGACGAGGGCAAGGTGCAGTACGTGGAGCCGGCCGTCTTCGTGGCTCACCAGGCCGACCGCGCGGGGCTGGTGATGCAGTTGTGGGCGGAGTTCAGCGAGCGCGACGGCGGCCTGATCGAGAAGGCCGCGGACGTTCCCAGGGACCAGCTCCAGAAGACGCTGGTCCTGATCAAGCCCGACAACTTCCGGTTTCCCAGCGCGCGCCCGGGCAACATCATCGACCTTTTCTCCGGCTCCGGGCTCCGCATCATCGGCGCCAAGGTCCACCGGATGAGCGTGGCGGAGGCGGAAGACTTCTACGGGCCGGTCCGCCAGCCCCTGCGCGAGAAGCTGACGGGCAAGGTGGCGGAGCGGGCCAGGAAAGCGCTGGCGACGGAGCTCGGGTTCGACCTGCCGCCGGACATCGTCAAGATGCTGGGCGAGAAGCTCGGCCCGCTCTACGGCGACCAGCAGTTCTACCAGATTGTACAGTTCATGACGGGGCAGTGGGGCCCGAACTGTCCCGCGGCCGAGAAGACAGCGCCGGGCAAGGAACGCTGCCTTGCGCTCGTGTATGCCGGCCGCGACGCGGTGAACAAGATCCGCAGCATCCTCGGGCCCACCGATCCGAGCCAGGCCCAGCCGGGCTCCGTGCGGCGCGAGTTCGGCCAGGACATCATGGTCAATGCGGCGCACGCGTCCGACTCGCCCGAGAACGCCGCGCGGGAGCTGAAGATCGTGAGAGTCGAAGAGGACTTGATCAGGGAATGGGTGCGGAAGTACTACCCCTGAGCCCGGACCCAGCATGATCTTCGAATCCATCACGCCGGCGCCGCCCGATTCGATCCTCGGCCTGACGGAGGCCTTCAGGAAGGATACCCATCCGAAGAAGGTGAATCTTGGGGTGGGGGTGTACCAGGACAACGAGGGCCGCACACCGGTCCTGAAGGCCGTGAAGGAGGCCGAGAAGATCCTCCTCAAGTCGGAGAAAACGAAATCCTACCTGCCGATCTCGGGCTCGCCAGAGTACGGCGCTTTTGTCCAGGAGATGATCTTCGGGAAGGACCACCCGGTCCTTGCGGCCGACCGCGCCCGCACGGCGCACACGCCGGGCGGGACGGGTGCTCTGCGGGTCGGCGCGGACTTCTTGAAGAAGCTCGCCCCCTCGGCGACGACCTGGCTGAGCGCGCCGACCTGGCCGAACCACAGGGGCATCTTCGCGGCCGCCGGGTTCAAGGTCGGGGACTATCCTTACTACGATCCCGCTTCTCACGGCCTGGACTTCGCCAGGACGAAGGAGGCGCTCGGGGGCATCCCTGCCGGCGATGTCGTGGTGCTGCACGTCTGCTGCCACAACCCGACGGGCGTGGATCTGACGGACTCGCAGTGGCGCGAGGTGGCCGCCATTGCGCAGGAGAAGAAGTGGATACCTTTCTTCGACTTCGCCTACCAGGGGCTCGGGGTCGGGCTCATCGAGGACCGGGCCGGGCTCCTGCCGATGCTGGAGGCCGGCGTGGATGTCCTCGTATCGAGCTCGTTCTCCAAGAATTTCGGCCTCTACAACGAGAGGGTGGGGGCACTGACCTTGGTTGCGGCTGACGCCAGGTCGGCCGAAGCGGCGTTCAGCCATGTAAAGGTCGTGGTGCGCGTGCTCTACTCGAACCCGGCGTCCCACGGCGGCGCGATCGTGGCCACGATTCTGAGGGACGCCAAGCTCCGCGCTGAGTGGGAGGCCGAGCTCAGCGCGATGCGCGAGCGGATCGCCTCCGTCCGGTGGTCGCTGGCGGAGGAATTGAGGGAGAAGAAGGCGCCGATGGATTTCTCGTTCATCAACCAGCAGAGGGGCATGTTCTCGTTCAGCGGGCTGAGCGACGCCCAGGTGGCGTACCTCCGCGAGAAGAAGAGCATTTACATCGTCGTCGGCGGCCGGATCAATGTGGCCGGCATCACCTCCAAGAACATCGAGTACCTCTGCGGCTCCATCGTGGAAGCGATGGGAGCCGCTCCCTGAGTTCGTTTCCTCTCTGGGGGGTTGATTTCTCTCCGGGCTTCATGTATGAACGAACCCGGAGGCTTAGCTCAGTTGGCAGAGCAGCTGACTCTTTATCAGCGGGTCGGGGGTTCGAGTCCCCCAGCCTCTACCACCCGTCGCGGCG
>JAZDKK010000020.1:0-2413 GCA_043803015.1 Verrucomicrobiota bacterium | reverse complement strand
ATCGTAGTCCGGGATACTCGCCCACAACGGCGGCTGGGCTGCGTCGGTCGGGACCTTCTCTCCGGAGACGTTCGTGTACGTCACCGTGTACTGCTCGTCGGCGATCCGCACGTTGTCCCACTGCACGACGCCGTTCAGGTTCGAGTACGGGCTCAGGAACCCGACCGTGTTCGTCGTCCACGAGCTCACCTGGATCGGCTCGCTCAGGAACACCGTCTTGCTGTCCACGTACAGGTCGCTCATCAGGTACGGCGACCCGTCGCGAATGTGGACGATGACCTTCTGCCACTTGCCCGTCACCGGCCGGTTCACCGAGAAGTAGTTCGGCGTGTTGTCCGCCCAGCCGCACAGGTTCGGGTTCACATACAGGACACGGCCGCGGAAGATCACGCCGCCGTCACGCGCGCCGTTGGTGAACGTCGTGCCGTACTCGATCGTGATGTTCTTGCCGGTCACGGCCAACCCGTTCCAGTAGATGTACGAGTAGCCGCCGGTCGTCACGCTCGTCACCTTGGCCTGCAGGGCGTTGTTCGACACGCTCCACGCGATCCGCGGGCTCGCCTCGATGTTCCACCCGGTGTAGTTCCCGTCGTTGAAGTTGTCCTCGTACTGCGTGGTGCCCTTGTCCTTGATCCCGTAGGCCAGGCTCAAGTTGTTGTTCGTCGTCGTGTTGTAGGCGACCCACGTATCCCAGTCGCGGCCCGCGAACGCTTTGTCCGTGATGCCGAGGATCTGCAGGCCTTTGCCGGGGATGCTCGTGTAGAACCCGTTCGTCCCATCGTTGGCGGAAGTATAGAATCCGTCGTGCGCGATCCACGCATTCGTGGCGTCCCACGCGTACGTGTATATGACCCAGTACATGTTGTTGCCGGTCATGATGCCGTCGTCCGGCAGGACAAGGCTTAACTGGTTGCTTCCCGTGCCGCCAAGTACCCACTGGTCCCACGACTGCACGACAAAGTTGTCCAGTGCACTGCCGCGAACGGGCGTGTATTTCAGCTCGATCCGGACCTTGTGCGCCTCGCCGCGCGACCATTCGAACGCGCGCTTCGCAATGTCCTTGAGGGAATTCGTCAGCTGGCCCTGCGTATCCACGCCGAAGTTGAAGCAGAACACTTTCGCAGGCGCCCCCGCATTATTGGTGATCACGTTGCATACAAACGCCAGCGCGTTATTGGTCGCCGTGTAGGCCGTTGCCAGGTTCACACCGCCCGCCAGGGCGCTGAACGCCACGGCGCTACCTGTCGCGGAAAGCGACGCGTCGGGCGCGTAGTCCAGCGTGACGTAGTGGTCCTGCGTGCCCAGCACCGTCCGGTTGATCCCGCTCATGGTGCGGGTGGATGTGCCGACGCCAAACAGGTTCTCGATCCGACCGAGGTCGAACGCGTTGGTCTCGTTCTTCATCGCCACACCGCCGTCCGTCGCGAGCACGCTGTGCAGCCCGTTGGTGATCCACGTCTGGACGTTCGCCACTTCGGTGTCGTTCATGACATACGTGCTCGGGAGGATAAGAGTCGGGTAGAACTGCTGCAGGTAACCCCAGTCGAGGTTCAGCGGCGCGCCGATCGTCACGTCATCGTCTTCGACCGCCGAGTAATAGCTGTACTCATCGTCATCGATGAAGAAGTATCCCTGCTGCGGCTCCCAGACGCCGAGCTGGACCGCGCGGCTTCCGACGGCGATCTTGCCTTTCGAATAGGGGAACTCCTTCGACGTGAAGCCACCCACCTGCTCCCCGTTGAAGAACACCGTGAAGTTGGTCGTCTCGGCCCTGACCTTCAGGTTGTACCAGGTGTTCTCGACCGGGCTGTTGGTCTTCTTGAACTCGTAGATCCAGCCTTGCTCACTATTGTTCGTCGCCACGCGGACCGTGTACTTCAGCCGCCAGAAGCCGTAATAGTTTTCGACGTCGACCTTTACAAAGTTGTCGCGGTTGAGATAGCGAAGATACAGCTCGGCGTTGTTGAAGTAGGGTCCCTGCTTGTTGTACCGGATGTCGACGCTCGCTGTGTAGTTGCTCCAGTTCGCGTCGCCCGCGTAGAGGATATTGTCATCGTTGCCGATTCGCCACGCGCGCACGGCGCCGTCGGTCACCATCCAGTTGGCCGCGCCGGCCGCGCGGGTCCATGCCGCCAGGTTCGTCGAGGTGAACCCTTCGACGAAGAGAGTATCGGAGCCGACAATGTTCACGATGACGTTGTCGAGGTACCAGCCGCGGTATCCGTTGTTCACGCCGTCGATCGAATCGAAGAAGAACCGCAGCCGGATCCGTTGGCCGGCGAATTGGCTCAATTCGACGATTTGCGAGGTCCACTGCTTGTTCGGGCCGGAAATCTGAAGGATCGGCGACCAGTTTGTGCCGTCGGTAGTGACGTACACCAGCTTGCGATCCCACGACGTGCCCGTATCCTCG
>JAZDKK010000019.1:0-4680 GCA_043803015.1 Verrucomicrobiota bacterium | reverse complement strand
TCGGCGCCCGCGGCGGACCTCTACCGGCGGCCGGCGCATCCGTACACCGAGGCCCTGCTTTCGGCCGTGCCGGACGTGGACAAGGGCCTGCGCGCGCGAAAAGGGAAGGGCGCGAGCCGGATCGTGCTCAAGGGCGACATTCCGTCGGCCACGAAGGTGATCCCGGGCTGTCCGTTCCATCCGCGGTGCCCGCGAGCGCAAGGGCGGTGCCGCCAGGAGGTGCCGGCCCTGCGGGAAGTGGGTCCCGGCCGGGCCAGCGCATGCCACTTTGCGGAGGAAGTGATGGGGGCGGGCGAAACTTGAAACCCTGCTTCGCCAAGGCTTCGCAGGGCGGGCTGGAAACTTGAAACTTGCCATTTCAACCCGATACCTGCGTCCGCGGAAGCCTTGGCGAAGGCGGGACACCTGACATCTGAAACCTGACACCTGGCACCTGAACCCCCTATGTCTTCAATCGGCACGTTCGAAATCCTCGCCACCGACCCCGCGACCGGCGCGCGGCGGGGCCGCCTGCACACGGCCCACGGGCCGGTGGATACGCCCGTGTTCATGCCGGTCGGCACGCAGGCGACGGTCAAGGCGGTCACGCCCGTCGAGCTCGAGGAACTGGGCGCGCAGATCGTTCTGAGCAACACGTATCACCTGGACATCCGGCCCGGGATCGAGGCGATCGAGCAGTGCGGCGGCCTCCACAAGTTCATGGGCTGGCGGCGTGCCCTTCTGACCGACAGCGGCGGGTACCAGGTGTTCAGCCTCGCGAAGCTGAACAAGATCACGGACGAGGGCGTCGAGTTCCGGTCGCATTTTGACGGGGCCGTGCACTTCCTGGGGCCGGTGGACGTGATGTCGATTCAGCGGCGTCTGGGCTCCGACATCGCGATGGTTTTCGACGAGTGCACGCCGTACCCCTGCGACCGGGATTACGCTTGCAAAGCCGTGGACCGGACCCTAGCATGGGCGGCCTTATGTGCTCGGCAGGCGCGCGCTGCCGGGCAATTGGTCTTTGGAATTGTGCAGGGAAGCGTGTACGAGGACCTCCGGGCGCGGTGCGCCCGGGAGCTCGAGCGCATCGGTTTTGACGGGTACGCCATCGGGGGCGTCAGCGTGGGCGAGCCCCACGAGCTGATCATCCGCGGCATCGAGGACAGCGTCCGGCACCTGCCGGCGGCCAAGCCGCGGTACCTGATGGGGGTCGGGTCGGCGGTCCACATGGTCGAGGCCGTCGCGAGGGGCATCGACATGTTCGACTGCGTGATGCCCACGCGCCTGGCGCGGCACGGGACGGCGTTCACGCGGAAGGGGAAGTATCCCGTGAAGGCCGCGATCTACAGCCAGGACGCGGGGCCGATCGAGGAAGGGTGCGGCTGCTACGCCTGCCGGAACTTCTCCCGGGCCTACGTGCGGCACCTGATGAACGTGAACGAGATCCTGGGAATCCGGCTTTTGACCCTGCACAACCTGTACCGGTACAAGCAGTTCATCGGCGAGATGCAGGCCGCGCTGGAGCGGGGCACGTTCGGCGCGTTCCGGCGGACCGTGCTCGATGAACTGAAGAACAACAACGGCGAAGGAGATTCGACATGACGCTGCTTTGCGACCTGCTCGCGATGGCGCCGCCGCCCGGCGGACAGAACCAGCAGTCCCCGCTGTTCTTCCCGGTGATGCTGGTGTTCATGTTCGCCTTCTTCTACTTCGTCCTCTTCCGCCCCCAGCAGCAGCGCGAGAAGCAGCGGCGGGGACTGATGGCGAACATCAAGAGCGGCGACCGGGTGGTGTTCAGCGGCGGGATCATCGGCATCGTGACCAACGTCAAGGAAAAGACGTTTACGATCAAGATCGCGGACAACGTGAAGATCGAGGTGAGCCGGGGCGCGGTGACGCAGGTCCTCGAGAAGGGCGAACTGCCGGCGGACGAGCCCGAGAAGAAGTAGCGGATTCCCGCCTTCTGTGAACGGAGCGACACGGGACGGAAACGACATGGACAAGAACTCAATCTGGAAATGGCTGATCCTCATCCTGGTGACCGCGTGGTCGATCGTGCTGGTCACCCCCCTGCGCGAGAAGGTGAAGCTGGGCCTCGACCTGCGGGGCGGCACGAGCTTCGTGCTGGAAGTGGACACCTCCTCCCTGGAAGCCCCGGCCGTCAAGGATGCCCAGGCGCGCGCCCTCGAGGTGATCCGCAACCGCGTGGACGCGATGGGCGTGTCCGAGCCGATCATCTACCCCGAGCCCCGCAACAACCGCATCATCGTGCAGATCCCCGGGCTGAAGGCCGAGGACCGCGAGCGGGCGGTGAAGAACATCCAGAGCGCGGCGTTCCTCGAGTTCCGGATGGTGCATCCGAAGAACGATGAACTGATCGCCGAGGTCTTCGACCAGGGCAAGGTCCCCGACGGCTACAAGGCCGTTTCCCTGGAAGAGCAGGGGGGGAGAGGCAACTGGCGGACCGAGAACTACTACAAGCGCGACAAGACGAAAGACCCGGCCGGCGCGACCGAAGCCGACATCCGGGCCCGCCTGAGGACCTTCGAGGCGCCGCCGGGCTACGAGTGCATGCTGATGAAGGAGGTCAAGCAGAACCAGGAGCTGTTCCGGCCCTACTTCGTCAGCCGCCGCCGCGAGCTGACGGGCGATGCGCTCAAGAACGCGGGCGTGGACTACCAGCAGTTCGGCCAGCCGATCGTCACGCTCAAGTTCGACGCCAAGGGGGCGCGCCGGTTCGGCACGCTGACCTCGGACTACGCGCCGGGCGGGGCCAAGAACCCGAGCCCGGAGGGGCGTCGCTACCTCGCCATCGTGCTCGACGGGACGCTCTACTCGGCGCCCTTCATCAAGACGGCGATCCACGGGGGCTCGGCCATCATCGAGGGCGCGTTCACGCTGAAGGAAGCCCAGGACCTGTCCATCGTCCTGCGTGCGGGTTCCCTGCCCGCGCCGGTGAAGGTCGTTGAGGAACGGAGCGTCGATCCCACGCTCGGCCGCGACTCGATCGAGAGCGGCAAGCGCGCGGCGATCATCGGCAGCGTGGCGGTCGTGGTGTTCATGGCCGGTTACTACCTGCTGGGCGGGCTGGTGGCCAACCTGGCGCTGCTGATGAACCTGATCCTGCTCCCCCTGGGCATGATGGCGGTCTCGGGGCTTTTCAGCCTGCTCGACAACACCGGCACCGGCGGGGCGATCAGTCTCCCGACCCTGACCCTGCCCGGCATCGCGGGCATCGTGCTGACCGTCGGCATGGCGGTGGACGCGAACGTGCTGATCTTCGAGCGCATGCGCGAGGAGCAGAAGCTCGGCAAGCGGTTCGCCACGGTGATCCAGGCCGGCTACGACAAGGCGTTCAGCGCGATTTTCGACTCGAACATCACCACGGTCCTCGCGGCGGCGATCATGTTCTGGCTCGGCTCGGGACCTGTGCGCGGGTACGCGATCACGCTTTCCGCCGGCATCCTCGTGAGCATGTACACGGCGATCGTCGTGACGCGCATGGTCTTCGAGCTGATAGCGAAGCATACGAACGTTCAGCGGCTGAAGATGTTCAGCTGGGTCAGGGAAACGAGCATTGATTTCATCGGCGTGCGCTACATGGCCATCGCGCTCTCGCTGGTCGTCATCATCGGCTCGTTGGCGATGTTCGTGATGCGCGGCAAGGCCAACTTAGGCGTGGATTTCACGGGCGGGGCCACGGCCACGTTCACGTTCACCGAGAAGCAGCCTGTGGAGAAGCTCCGCGCGGCCCTGCTGCTGGCGGGGGTGGACACGGCGCCGCAGTACCAGAAGGAAATGGGCGCGGAGGCCTCCGGCCAGGCGAAGGAATTCCTCGAAGTGAAGGTGGGTTTCGACGAGGGCAACAAGGCGGTCCAGGCCATCACCGCGAGCTTCCCCGACTTCCAGGTGGTCAAGCAGGACAGCGTGGGGCCGCAGGTCGGCAAGGAACTTCAGAAGAAGGGGCTGATCGCCATCGGCGTGTCCCTGCTGGGCATGATCATCTACATCTCCTGGAGGTTCGAGTTCGCGTTCTCGATGGGGGCCGTGGTGGCGCTGTTCCACGACGTGCTCGTGACGGTCGGCGTGTACTGCCTGCTGGGCCGCCAGCTCAGCCTCAATACCATCGCGGCTGTCCTGACCATCATCGGCTTCTCGGTCAACGACACGATCGTGATCTTCGACCGGATCCGCGAGGACATGAAGCTGTACCGGGGCAAGAGCTTCAAGGAGATCGCCAACCTCAGCATCAACCAGACACTGAGCCGGACCTTGCTGACGTCCTTCACGGCCCTGCTGAGCGTGGTGGCCCTGCTGGTCTTCGGCGGCGGCGCGATCAACGACTTCGCGCTGGCGATGTTCATCGGCATGATCTCGGGAGTGTACTCCACGGTCTATATCGCCACGCCCGTCGTGATGATCTGGCACCGGGAGAAGAAGGTCGCTAACGACTAGAGGTCAGAGGTCAGCGATCAGAGGTCAGGGGGCGGTGCCTCCGACGCAAGGTTCAGCCCTCCGTTACATGTCCAAGGTCTGGAAAACGGCCGCGTGCGATGAGAAGCTGGCGGGGCACGTGGCCGCCGACTCGAAGCTTCCCGCGCCGCTGGCGGCCCTCCTCGTTTCCCGCGGCTACACCGAGGCCTCCGCGATCGATCGTTTCCTCAATCCCCGCCTGAGCGACCTGTCGGACCCGTTCCG
>JAZDKK010000018.1:0-3262 GCA_043803015.1 Verrucomicrobiota bacterium | reverse complement strand
TGCCGTTGCCTTCCCGCGCGAACAGGTTGGTGGCGGGCACGATCCAGTCCGTCACCTGCGTGACCCCGGCCGGGTTCACGAGGTCGAGGTTCGGGCTGATCCAGCCGCGCAGGCCGTCGGTGTTCGTGGCGGCGGCGTTCTGGTTGGTCAGGAAGAGGCCGGAATAGTCCCACCAGCCGTGCGCGAAGTCGAACCCGCCGGCCATCTCGGCGTCCGACACGTCGGTCGTGTCCCAGCTCCCCGGCGTCCAGTTGGTGCCGAGGTACACGGTCCACGCCCACGGCCCGGTTATGTCGTCGTCGATGACGACGAGCTGGCCGACCTTGGAGTCGTAGAGCCACTTGTTGTCGAGGTAGTCGCGGTCGAAGTCGTCATCCGGCGCGGAGAGCGAGATCCACAGGCCGCCCATATCCATCAGGCTCTTCACCTGGCCGGTCTCGGTCGCGGCGTTGTAGCCGATCGTGAAGTTCGTCACGTGGCGGAACACGCTCGTGGCGCCGGCGCTCTTGGTGTCCACGTCGGGACTGCTCCAGGACGCCCAGTACGTGGTGTAGATGTTCTGGAGTTCGGCGTGCGTGCCGACGTCGTAGTTCACGCCGGTCTTCGTGAGGTCGGTGGAACGGTACACGCCGCTGGTCGGGTCGTAGGTGGAGAAGACCCATTTCATGGGGTAGTTGCTGGGGCTCACCATGGCCAGGTCGCCGTCGGTGACCCTGAACCACGCGCTCGTGCCGGACCCGGAGATGTAGAAGCTGCGCAGCCCGATCAGCAGGTCCATGTTCACGTTGGTCAGGGGGCGCAAGCCGATGTCGTCAAAGGACAGCGCGCCCAGGGCGCTGACATCCTCGCACCACATGACCCACCGCGCGAACACCCCGGCGGCGGGCGACGTGGCGACGACCGAGACGTACGTCCAGTTGCTCTGCGTGGGCAGGGCGAACGCGTTGGTGCGGCCGCCGACCAGGTTGTCGTTGACGTCGCGGAACTCCAGGGTGATGCCCACGACGCGGGCCGTCCAGGAGTCGCGCCAGATCCAGGCCCACGCTTCCCAGACGGAGCCGGCGCCCAGCTCGTTGGTCACCTGCCTCCACGCGCCGGCGTTCGTGGCGCCGCCCATGTTGGTGCCGCCGAAGCGCGCTTCCCACCCGCCGTAGTCGGAGGGGTAGTGGCCCCAGTTCTCGCGGGCGAAGTTGCCCCAGTAACCGCCGTGATGGTCCGGGTCGTCGTAGAACCAGTAATAGGGATAGTTGCTCGAGGCGATCATGCGGCCCGGCTGCTCGAAGCTGTTGTTGGGCAGCATGTTGCCCGGCGTGAACGTGCTCGTTACGGGCGGGTTCGTGTCGTCGTCGGTCACGAAGATCCACCCGAACTGCGCGTTGCTCCGCCACAGGGCGTCGCCGGCGCGATCCCAGTCGGCGTCGGGGATGTTGGCGCTGATCCGGTGGCTCGTGCCCGTGCCTTCCCACTGGTTGGTGCCGAACAGGTTCGTGATTTCCGTGAAGGTGAACGAGCTGAACGTCCACACGCTCGTGGACCAGTTGTAGATGGTGTCATAGCTGCTGGTCGGCGGCGGGCTGTAGCGGGACACGTCGTTGGTCACGAGGTCCGCCCACGTGATGTTCATGTTGGTCCCGGCGGTGCTGCCCCGGTTGATGCCGGTGTTGTCCCACACCTTGAAGCTCAGCCGGACGGGCACCGTCGTGGCCCCTCTCAGTTCGCCGTCTGTCACGCGGAACGTCACGTTGGTCGTTCCGGACCCCGCGATGATCGGCGCGGCGGTCCCTCCCACCATCACCACCAGGTCGCCGAGGGTCGGGGCGATCGTGTCGTCGTCCGTGATCCGGATGTACCCGAAGAGCTGGTTCGAGACGCTGAGCTGGTCGTTCGTGCGGTCGAGGTCGTCGTCGCGGTACGTGGAGGTGACCTTGTTGCTGAGCGCGTCGATCAGCGTCTGTATGGCGGTCCCGCTGAAGTTGGTCCATCTCCAGACGTTGGTCGCGGTGGTCGGCGTGGAATCCGCCGAGCTGCCGGCCGCCCAGTAGTTGCTCACGTTGTTGGTCGTCAGGTTCGCGACCGACACATTCATGTTCCTGTTGGAATCGGTCGTGCCGCGGGCGATGCCGCTGACCGGGTCGTAGACGTTGAACAGGAGGCGCAGCGGGTCGCTCCCGCTGACGTAGCCGAGGTCGCCGTCCAGCAGCTCGTGGATCGTGTTCGAAGTCATCGTCGTCGGCATCGCGCGGACGTTCGTGATGTAGAGGTACTCGCCCGCGACAGGGCTGGCGTTGTCGTTCTTGCCGCCCACGTAGACGTACGCCTGGGTCGAGAAGTAGCCCCGCATGACGGCGGTGATGTTCGTGATGTACGTGAGGTACACGCTCGGGTTGGTCGCGAAGAGCAGGACGTTCGTGTCGTTCATCCGGAAGCCGAACGTCATGTTCGTGACGTAGGCCAGGTTGGTGACGCTCGCAATCAGGCGGACGCCCGGCTGGCCGGTGTCGTAGGCGGCCCGGCCCGCGCCGTTGGTCTTCAGGTACAGCTCCTGGTTCCAGTTGGTCATGTTGCCGGTGTCGGTGTCCAGCACCCGCATGAACAGGACGTACGGGCTGTCGTAGTCCGCGTAGGTGGTGGGCTGCCCGCCCGCGTCCTGGCCGACCAGGAACATCTGGGCCTGGAACTGGTTGCTCGCGAACATCCGCCGGACCGAGAAGCTGTAGGTGAATTCGCCCTTGTTCACCCACGTGTACTGGTGCGTGCTGCCGATGGCGACCTGCCGCCAGGCGCTGGTCGGGTACAGCTCCAGGAGGCCGTTGTTGACGCGGCCGGCGGTGCTGTCCTCGGCTTCCCACCGCCACTGGTTCTTCAGGGTGATGCCCTCGAAGTAGTCGTTGATGAAGTTCGCGTAGTAGCCGTCCACGCTCACGGCGAACCGGTACAAGGTGGAGATCTCCGAGCCGGCCAGCGGCGCGTTGGTGTCGTCGTCGGTCACCCGCAGGTAGCCGAACAGCGTGTTGGTGACGCTCAACTGGTCGTTCTGGCGGTCGAAGTCCCTGTCCCGGAGCGTCGCCCGGACCGCGTTCGTGACGGCCGCCATCATGCTCAGGATGGTCGGCTCGGTGGCCTTCGTCCACTGCCAGACGCTCGTGGCGGTGAACGTCGTCGCCGTCGCCGTGCTCATGGTCGCCACGTAGTTGGTCAGGTTGTTGGTGGAGAGATTCTGGATCGTGACATAGGTGTTGGTGGCGGTGAGGCCGGCCGTGTT
>JAZDKK010000017.1:0-14810 GCA_043803015.1 Verrucomicrobiota bacterium | reverse complement strand
GAACCGCTTATTGCATGAGCGTCGTTGACGCTCATGCAATAAGCGGGCTAGCACCGGACCACGTACAGTGGGACGAACATCTCCGTCGCCGACATCCCGCCGTGGTTGGCCGCGTTGAACGCCGACCGGGCGCCGGGCAGGTTGGACGCAAAGGCGTGTCCGCCGCGGGCTACGAGCACGAAATCGCCGACGCGGTTGGCCAACGACGGGTGTTGGCGGCCGGGCCCGAAAGCGCCCGTGCCGATCAGGTACTCGCCGGGCACGCAGACGCAGGCCTTGCCCAGGTGGCGCCGCACCAGGTTCTTGAAGGTCCCCACTTTTGCCGGCCTGACGAAGCACTGTACCTGGCGCGCGTCGCCCGAGGGAATCATCGCGAGGCAGTCGTAGAAACCCGGCACGTCCCGGAGCTCGACCCCCGCCCCTCGCGGCAGGTCCACGAGCCCGTGATCGGCCGTGACGAGGAGCACCGTGTCGGTACCCTCCAGCAGCTTCACGAGGCGGGCGAGCACGCGGTCGATCTGCTCCAGGTGTTGCACGGTCTTCCGGTGGCGGCAGCCGTGCCCGTGGCAGAAGGTGTCGTACTCCGGCCAGTACACGTACGCCACGCTCCGGCCCGGCTTCCGGGCGCAGGCGGCGACTTCCCGCTCCAGACCGGTCAGCGTGGAGAACGAGCGCGCTTCATCCCAGGGCGTGCCGGCCCGCGAGAACCGGCTCTCCGGGATGTGGCCCCACGAGATCAGCGCGCGCCGGCAGTTCACCGAGGCCAGGTGTTCCGGCACGCGCAGGTACTTGCCCAGATCGAAGCTAGGCGCCGCCATCGACGAGTCGGTGCGCGTCGTCGTGAGGAGGATCGTGCTGACCAGGCCGAGATCGTGGAGGTGGAGGAACCATCCGAGGATGCCGTGTTCCGCCGGCGTGGCGCCGGTGCCGAAGGTGGTCACCGCCGCCGCAGTCGTCGCGGGGCACACCGTGGTGATCGTCCGCGACGGATGGACGGCGAAAAACGCTTTCCCCCGGCCGTCCGCCACGTGCCGGTCCACCTGCTCGCGGCCCACGCCGTCCACGACCACGTAGATCACGTTCCGGGCTCCGGCCAGCTCCCGCGCCGGCAGGACCCTCAGCTCGGGGTGCGGCGATCGTCCGCCGCGCGAACGGATGACCGACGACATCAGGTTCACGATGCTGCCCCCGTCGTAGTCGGGCAGGTGAAAGCCTTTCAGCGGGCCGTGTCGGATCTTCGGCATGCCAGCATGCTAGCCCGCTTATTGCATGAGCGTCAACGACGCTCATGCAATAAGCGGTTCCGGTTGCGGGAATTGCAACCGCAATTCCCGTACCGGAACACGTCGCGAAATGCCCGCTTTCTACGCGGGGCATTTCGCAAGTGGCTAGCCCTTCGGGTGCCCGTGCAACGGGCACCCGACGGCCCGTCGGGTGCATTTTGCACGAGCACTCGTGCAAAATGCAGGCTAGGGTTTCGCCTGGCGGTAGGCAAGACGCCCGGCGATTTTGCGCTGGCTTCAGCCGTGTCGATGTTGTTCTATCGAGCGCCGAAGGACGGATTCATGAGTCGTTGCCTGGTAACCGGGGCCGCGGGGTTTGTGGGATCGCACCTGTGCGAGGCGCTGCTCGCCAAGGGCCACGAGGTCGTCGGCCTGGATGCGTTCATCCCCTACTACCCGCGCCCCATCAAGGAGACCAACCTCGAGGCCGCGCGGAAGCACCCGCGCTTCCGGTTCCAGGAGCTGGATATCCGGGACGCGGACTTGCGCAAGGCCGCCGACGGGTGCGACGTGATTTTTCACGAGGCGGCCATGGCGGGCCTCATGCGGAGCTGGAGCGATTTCGAGCTCTACAGCTCCTGCAACATCCTCGGCACCAAGCGCCTGCTCGAGGCGGCCCGCGACCTGAAGGTCCCCCAGTTCATCCACGTGTCCACGTCGAGCGTGTACGGGCGCGAGGCTACGGGCCCGGAAGACATGCCGCTCGCGCCGTTTTCGCCGTACGGCATCACCAAGGTCGCCGCGGAGAACCTGTGCCGCGCGTTCGAAGCGAACTTCGGCGTGCCCGTCACGATCCTGCGCTACTTCTCGGTGTACGGGCCGCGCCAGCGGCCGGACATGGCGTACAACATCCTCGTTCGATCCCTGTTCAAGGAGGAGCTGTTCCCGATGTACGGCGACGGCGAGCAGACGCGGAGCAACACCTACGTCGCCGACTGCGTGGCGGCCACGATGCTCGCGTTCGAAAAACGGGATCTGGCGGTCGGCCAGGTCTTCAACGTCGGCGGCGGCGAAGTGGTTTCGCTGAACAAGGTCATCCAGGTCCTCGAGGGCCTGACGGGGCGCAAGGCGAAGATCGAGCGGAAGCCGCCGCGCCCGGGCGATCAGAAGCACACGGCGGCCAACATCGACAAGATCTCGAAGCTCCTCGGCTACCGGCCCACCACCAAGGTCATGGACGGGCTCAAGGCCCAGGTCGACTGGCAGAAGACCGTCCTGTAGCGCCGGGAGGTAGGGCCGAGGCGCTGCCTCGGCCGCGGCCGGCCCAGCGGGCCGACCCTACCCTACCTTGCCCTTGCCCCGCAGCCGGCATCCGGCGCCGGCGCTACACCAGATTGTACCTTCCCGGCGAGATGATGTGGTTCGGGTCGAGGACTTTCTTGAGGTCGCGGACGGTCTGCCAGAAGGGGTCGTCTTCCTTCACCACCAGGTTCATGTTCTGGATGCCGACGCGGTACGGCACGAATCCCAGGCTCACCAACTGCGCCGTGAGCTCGTCGTTGCAGGCGTGGGCTGAGGCCACCTGGCCAGGCTGGCTCCGGTCAAAGGCCAGGTTGATCACGCACTCCATGGACCGGCTGTCCGCCATGTTCAGCGTGATGTACGGCGTGAACCCGTACTTCCGGTAGACCAGTTCCGTGCGCTCCACCACCTCCCGGGCCGCCTCGCCGTCCGCGGGGATGAACGGACAGCAGAACAGCAGGCCGCACCGGCTCTGGTCGGGATCCTCGTTCGCCCGGTGCGGCATGTCGCCGAGCGGCCACCACACGCTCATCATCGGCGCGTCGGTCGGCACGCCCTTGGCGAGGCCGTACAGCGGCTCGACCGCCTCGAGGATGGCACGCTTGCGCTGGACGTAGGGCATGAACGCGAGAAGGCTGGAGAGCGCCTTGGCCGCGTGGACCAGGCCGTCCGTCAGGAACATCACCCGTGCCAGGCCGCGCAGCGCCTTGCGAACCTGGCGGCGGACCTCGCGGAGCTGGCCCGGCGTGCCCATGACGCCGGCCACCGCGCTCCAGGCGCCGAACCCCTCCTGCTCCAGCAGCCGCACCGCGAGCAGGCGGAGTTCCTCCTCGGTGCCGCCGCCGCGAAGCAGGAGCTGGCGGTAGACCAGCGGCGCCATGGCGATCTCCGTCCGGTTCCTGTTGCCGACGTGCGCCACCGTCTGGATCACGTCGCGCCGACGGAGATCCGCGAGCGCGCTGATGAAGGCCGGCAGCCTGGCGGGATTGCCGATCTTGCAGATCACCGCCATGTGCGCGTCCCGCCTCGGCATCAGGTCCACGCCGGCCGCCGTCACGATCCCGAAGTTCGACTGGAAGAAGAGCTGGTCGAGCCCCGGCCCCACCCCGTACTTGTAGACCTGCGCGGTCCTCGCGCCGTCGAAGTGGGCGAAGCCGGTTCGTATCACGTTCCCATTGCCCAGCACCACCTCCAGGCCGGCGAGCGACTCGGCGCGCGAGGCGAAGTAGCCCACCCCCCGCTCGAGCGCGTTGCCGATCAGGCTGGTGTCGGGCGAGGCGCCCGTGACGTTGAGGACCAGCGGCAGGCCGCCCTGGCGAAGGTGCTCGAACAGCGCGCCCTGCGTGACGCCCGGCTCGACCACGGCGTAGTGCTGTTGCACGTTGACCTCGCGGATCCGGTTCATCTGCGCGAGGTCCACCACGACCGTGCCGTCGCGCACCGGGAGGCGCGAGCCCAGGCCCCAGTTCCTGCCGCAGCTGACGGGGTGCAGGGGGATCTTGAACTCGTTGGCGACCACGACCGCCTTCCGGACCTCCTCGGTCGAGGCGGGGCGCAGGACGGCGGGGACGGCCCGTTTCAGGCCGCTGACGTTGCTGGTGTAGCGCTCGAGGGATGCCGCGTCGGTGAGGACGTCTTCACCGCCAAGGATCTCTTTCCAACGGCTGAGGGCGGCCGAGAAATTTTCCCGATCCATGGACTAGACGTTTGGCAAACCCGGACAGGCGTGTCCAGTCAAAGTTTTTGTGAAACCGGACCGCGCGCTGCTCGGCGTGTGCCTCGTGCGCCGCGTAGATCAGCCTGGCCAGTGCGTCCTTGTGCATGGGTGACCTCTCAGGCTATGGCGATCTCCGGCTGGCCCGACAGCGGCAGGCGTATGCTGATGCTCGTCCCCTGGTTGGGCTGGCTCTGCAGCATGATGGATCCGTGGTGTTCCTCCACGATCCGCTTGGTGATGAACAGCCCCAGCCCCGTGCCCGTGTACTGCTTGGTGGTGAAGTAGGGCTCAAAAGCATGCTCCATCTGGTCCGGGGCCATCCCGCACCCGTTGTCGTCCACCTTGACCAGCGCGTGCGTCCCGTTCTGGATACAGCAGATCCGGACCACCCCGGCGTTCGCGGGGACGGCCTCGATGGCGTTCATGACCACGTTCTGCAGCGCGCGGAAAATCTGGACGCCGTCCGCAACGATTTCGCAATCCACGGCGCCCACCTGGCAATCGATCCTGACCCCCCGCCCCACAGCCGCCTGCTTGAGGCTTCTCACCACGTCCCCAATCAGCTCGCAGATCAGCATCGGCCGCATGCGGTGGCCGTTGTTCTTGTCTCCGTGCAGCCACATGTCCGCCAGCTCCTTGCAGCGGACCACGCTCCTCTCGATCATCTCGAGGTATTCGTGCGTTTCCTGCCAGTGCTCGCCGAGTCCTTCGCGCGATTCCCTGAGCTCGCTGGCCAGGAGTTCGACGTATCCCATGACCGACGACAGCGGGCTGCGCAGGTCGTGCATGAGCTCGGCGGACTGCTGGCCCAGGGCCACTAGGCGGTCCTTTCTCGACATTTCCTCGAGAAGCCGCTGGTTCAGCTTGGCCAGCTCCTGTTCCGCCCGCGACCGTCTGCGCTCCAACTGCGTGCGGTGGACGTTGCGCCCGATGACGGCCTCCATTTCCCGCGCGTCGAAGGGCTTTCGCACGTAGTCGTTGGCGCCCAGCCGGATGGCTTCCTGGGCGGATTCGAGGGTCCCGAAGCCGGTCAGCATGATCACCGATACGTCCGGATCGAGCTGCCGTATCTCGCGGAGGCCGTCCAGCCCGTTCTTCAGGGGCATCCGGATATCCATGACCACGGCCTCGGGCACGTTCTGCTTGATCAGCTCGAGGCCCGCGTTCACCGATTCCGCGCACAGAACGCAGTAGTCGTTCTTGAGCAGGATCCGGAGGCTTTCCCTCGGTCCCCGCTCGTCGTCGATCACCAGCACTTTCGGCAGAGCTTCACAGGATGCCATAGGCCACCTCCTAGAAGACGTAGCTCCACGACGCGCCCAGGATGTGTGACGAAATGTCGTACTCGCCGTTGTACGCCGGGTTCTGGTTGTCCCGGATCTCCCGCTTGTCGAACAGGCTGTAGACGTAAGCGATGTCGAGCGTATGCGCTCCCTGCCGGCAGCTGATGCCGACGCTGAGGGCGTGCCGGTCGACGTCCGGGAGCGTCGGAGAGAGCGTGTCGTCCGGGATGGGGCTTTCGATGAACAGGTAACCCGCCCGGAGCACAAGGTTCGGGTTCACCTGCCAGTCCGCGCCTGCGCCGAAGGTCCATACGTCCTTCCAGTCCTGGGGAATGGTCGCGGAAGGAAGAAGGACGTTGTTGTTTCCGGCATCCAGCGCAAGCGTGTCGTAGCTCGAGAACTCGATCCACTCCACGTTGGCCTCGCACCGCAGCTGGTCGGTGGCCTGAATCCCGTATCCGAGCGCCGCCACGGCCGGGAACTTGATCTCGGCATCAAAATCGCTCCGGGCGGTGACCGCCCGGAGGGGTGGCGGGAGGAACGCCACAGCAGGAGTGCCGCTTATTTTGAAATCGCCTTCGTAGTCCACGCTGACCGGGGAGCGGTATGTCAGTGCAAGCCTGTGTTTCTCAGCCATTTGCCAGGTCAGGCCTATGTTTCCGCCGAAGCCCACCCCGTCGCCGCTGAACTTGGCTTCGCCATCCGGCGCCGCCGGTCCGGCCACGGCGGACCACGGGAAGACCTGCTTCAGGTTGAGGTCGGACCACAGCACGTCCGCGCCCACGCCCAGGCTCACGCTGTCGCCGAGCTTGGCGGCCACTGTGGGGTTGAAGTTCACCGCCCGGAGCTGAGCAAAGTAGGGAGCCGTGTAGCGGAAGGCGCCGGTTTTGCTCCATTCCGTCGATTGGCCGAACGGGGTGGTGATCCCGATCCCGGCCACCAGTTTGCCCGAGGCGCCGGGCCAGACCCCGTACAGGTTGGGCAGGAACTTCCAGGGGTCCTCGGTGTCGGCTTTCTGCCCCCCGGGCGCCGTGTACTCCGTCTTGGCATTCAGGATCGTCAGCGCCGCCAGCGCCTGCGGCTCCCGGAGGTCCGCGAGGTTGGCCGGGTTGTGAGAGATGGCCGTCGCATCATCCACAAACACGATCTTGCCCCCGGCCTTGCCCAGCGCGGCCGCGCCTTCGGGCGGGTTCCTGAAGCCCTGCGCCAGGACCTCGACGGAAAGGACCAAGGTGAGAACCGCGACGAATACGACGATTTGACGGCAGCGCCCTGCAGTACGTCCGTGCCAGTGTGTCCTCATAGTCTCCAATTCCTCCTACGAACTACGAATCACCAGCTCGGCGGGATTACGCAACCGATAGCTTATGGCGGGGGGATAAGTAGCATCTTACATGCCAACGCCCGGATCATGATGTAGTGCCACCCTTGTCGGTGAACCCCTACATGTGGCGGTGGTGGGCGTTGCAGCTCGCGCCCGCAGGAGCTCGCGCACACTTTTGCGCAGACCGAGGAAACTCCGTCCGGCGAGCCGGTTGTGACGGGCACTCGAAGCAGGCTCCCGCTGAGACGTCGCCGAGCACGGCGGCGCGCGACGAAGCTCGCACGCGAAGTCCCGGGTCGAACATCCTGGATGTCCGGAGGGCGAATCTCCCGCCTAGCCGATAGGCTGGCCTGCAGCTCCGCAGCGAGTTCGCGCTTGATTGCCAACGAGAAAAAGCCGTCGCCGCGCGAATCACGCCGCCATTTTTTCAACAGTTGCCGCACCGTTGCAGAACCGAGGTGAAGTCTCTTATCAACAGGGTTACTAACAGGCTGAGGCTGCCAATCTGGCCCAAAGTCCATTTTGCTCAATTTGTGAATCCTGCCTTTTTGATGTTGCAGAACTCTAGGATTTCTGTTTACCTGTGTACAAATTTGTACGTCGCGAATGGTCGCGGATGTACAGTTTTGTGCAGGTTGCGGGTCGCGAGCGGGACAGTTATCAACAGGCATTTGTTAACAGTCAGGGAGCGAGGTTGCGGGATCACAAAACCGGAAGCTGAGTTTAACAACGGAAGGTCCCGCGCAAATGGCAATATCGGCCAGGCGCAATAGGGTGGTTGTTACGGGCTTCGGGGTACTCGCAGCCAATGGCATCGGCAGCATCGTTTTCTGGAAAACGCTCCTCGCCGGTAAAAGCGGCATCGGCCCCATCACCCTCTTCGACGCCACAACTTTTCCCATCCGCATCGCCGGCGAGGTGAAGGACTTCGACCTCACCCGCCTGGTCAGCGGCATCGCGAAACCCAAGCGGCTGGGAAGACACACCCAGCTGGCACTCGCCGCGTTCCAGCAGGCACTCCAGCATGCCCAGCTCAGCCGGGAGATCCTGGCAGCCCACGCGCCCGTGCCTATTGTCGTCGGCGTCAGCACCAGCGCCATCGAGGTCATCGAGCGCGGCAAGGACCAAATGACCGCGCACGGGCCCTCCAAAGTGAGTTCTTACATCGTAAGCGCCTGCCAGCCCCATGCTGTCGCGACGGCCCTGGCGGAAATCGTGGGCGTGCCGGCCCAAGTCGAGACCACCTCTACGGCCTGCCCTGCCGGGCTTAACGCCATCAACATCGCCTACCAGCTCGTTAAGTCCGGCAAAACCGAGCTGGCCATCGCCGGGGGCGCCGATGCGCCGATTACCCCGCTCACCGTGGCCTCTTTCGGGGCCACCGGCATGGTGCCGGACTGGAACGATTCGCCCCAGAAGGCCAGCCGGCCCTTCGACCGGGACCGCAGGGGCGGAATCCTTGCGGAAGGCGCGGCTTTCGTCGTTCTCGAGAACCTCGAGTACGCCCTGGCGCGCGGCATGAACCCCTACCTCGAGATCCTCGGCTACGGGAACAGCACCGATGCGCCCGGCACCGAGCCCTGCTCCGGCTTGGACGCCTCCATGGCCATGGCCCTGGCCAACTCGGCCCGCTCGGCCGGCGACGTGGACTGCGTCTTCGCCCACGGCCCGAGCGATCCCGTCATTGACCGGATGGAAACGGAAGCCATCAAGAAGGTCCTCGGCCCGCGCGCCTACGACATACCGGTTACGTCCATCAAGGGCGTGACCGGTAACCCGCTGGCCGCCGCAGGCCCGCTCCAGCTGATCAGCGCGGCCCTGGCCGTCCGCGATGGCCTGGTGCCGCCTACGGCTAACTACGAGCACAGGGATCCAGCGTGCGACCTGGACTTCGTGCCCGGCCGGGCCCGGTCGACGGAGATCAACACGGCCCTGATGAACGTCCACGGCCTGGGCGGCGTGAACGGCAGCATGGTGGCCCAGAGGGTGAACGGCGCATGATCACTTTCGCCCATGAACTGGTGATTGTGGCGATCCTGGTCGCCGCCGGGTTCGGCCTGCTCGTCTTCTTCAACAACACGAGGCGGGTGATCAACCAGCAGTTCCTTACCGTGTCCCTGATTATCGTCGGCTGGATGACGTGCGTTCTCTTCGTCCTCCTGGCCGACTCCGAGATGGCCTCCGAGTTCTGGCTTCGCCAGGCTTTTGTCATGGCTGCCCTGATCCCGACGGGGTTCAACCTGCTGCGGCTCGCCATCAAGCACCCGCAGGAATCCTGGTGGGATGACGTGGTGCGCTCCCGCTGGTTCATCGGGATCAGCCTGCTCGCCGGGGCCATGTGCCAGACGCCCTTCTTCATCAAGGGGGTGGTTCTTCCCCTGCCGGGCAGCCCGCCCGGCGCCGTGGTCGAGCCCACCTACGGGCTCGGCTTCAGCGTGTTCAACGCCTACTACGTCCTGGCCGTCGGGTTCCTCATGCTGGCGGTGACGCGCAACGCGCGGATGACGCGCGGGCTGCAGCAGCTCGAGTTCCAGTTCGTCTTCCTCGGCTGTTTCGTGGGCGTGCTGACGGGCATGACGCTGGCGCTGGTGCTCCCGGCCATCGTCGGCACGTCGCAGCTGGCGCCGTACGAGGCGATCGGGCCGATCCTCATGAACGCGATCATCGCGTACGGCATCGCGACCCGCCGCATCCTCGAGGTGGCGGAGTTCCTGAGGAGGGCCACGGCGTACGCGCTGCTGACGACCTACCTCGTGCTCCTCTACGGCGGCGTCTGGTTTCTCTCCCACCTCGCCCTGATCAACGCCGTGGGCGTCGTTTCGTCGTTCCCGCACCTGCTGGCGGCCCTGGCGGTGGCCTTCTCGATGGCGCCCGCGCACGGGCACCTCCAGCGTTTCGCGAACCGCCTCTTCATCAACGTCCAGCCGCTCGACGTCGGCTCGGCCATGCAGAAGGCCAACCGCATCCTCCACTCGATCAGCACGCTGGACGAACTGCTCCAGCAGTTCGCGCAGAGCATTGCCGACGCCGTCGGCACCGACCGCGTGACCATCCTGCTGCTGGAGAAGGACCGCTACGAGCAGAAGTACCCGGTCCTTGCCGAAGAACCCCGCACCGCGATCGCCGGCGCCGACCCGCTCGCCGAGATCCTGAAACGCAGCCGGGAGCCGGCGGTGGCCGACAGCATCCCCCGCCTGCGGCCGAGCACCGTCCTGACCGAGGCCGGGAAGCGGCTCGGGGAGTTGCACGCGGCGATCGCCGTGGGCATCCATTCCAAGCGCGGCCTCGACGGCATCATGCTGCTCGGGCCGCGGCTGTCGGGGCGCATCTACAGCGCCACGGAGCAGGACACCCTGCAGATCCTGTGCAGCCAGCTCGCCGTCGCCCTGGAAAACGCGAAGCTCTACACGCAGGTCCAGGACGGGAAGATTTACAACGACATCCTTCTCGACAACCTCGTCAGCGGCGTGGTCGCTGCCAACGCGGACGGCCTGATCACGGTCTTCAACCGGGAAGCCCAGCGCATCACGCGACTGACCACGGAGAGCGTGCTGAACCACCCGATGAACGTGCTCCCACCCCCCCTCGCCCGGGCCCTGGAGCTCACCTTCGAGCGCGCCTACGGCCTGCGCGACCAGGAGATGGTCGTGCACCACGGGCCCGGCGACGAGACGCCGATCCGCGTCGGCAGCTCGGCCTTCCGCGGCCACGCGGGGAAGGTCCTGGGCGCCCTGCTGGTGTTCAACGACGTGACCACCATCAAGAAACTCGAGCTCCAGGTGCGGAGGACCGACCGGCTGGCCAGCCTCGGCACCCTCGCCGCCGGCATGGCGCACGAGATCAAGAACCCGCTCGTCACCATCAAGACGTTCACCCAGCTGCTGCCCGAGCGGTACAGCGACAGCGACTTCCGCGACACGTTCTCCTCCCTCATCGGGCAGGAGGTCAAGCGGATCGACTCGATCGTGAACCAGCTCCTCAAGTTCTCCCGGCCGGCCAAGCCCAACCTCATCGCGACGCACCTCCACGAGGTGCTCGACAACTCGCTCAACCTGATCTCCCAGCAGCTCCGCCAGAAAGGCATCACGCTCGTCTGCTCGTACGCCGCGCCGCGCGACGTCGTCCTCGCCGACGCCGACCAGCTCAACCAGGCCTTCATCAACTTCTTCCTGAACTCCATCGAGTCCATGAACGGCAACGGCAACCTCTCGGTCACCACGGACCTCGTGCGGTCCGACCTGTACTCCCCCAACCTGTGGCGGGAGCGGAACGGGGGCGGGCACATCCGGGTAAGCATCCGGGACACGGGCCAGGGCATCCAGCCCGAGCACATGCCGAGGATCTTCGACCCGTTCTTCACCACCAAGAGCCAGGGCACCGGGCTGGGCCTCTCCGTGGCGCACGGGATCATCCAGGAGCACGGCGGCGTGATCGACGTCGAGAGCGAGTGGGCCAAGGGCACGACCATCTACGTCGTGTTCCCGACCGTGGGCAAGGAGGCCTCGCCATGAGCCACCTCCCCTCCTGCTGGCTCTACAGCCAGGACGCGGGCTGCGTTCAGCGGATCCGCGGCCTGCTCGCCTTCACCGCGACGGTCCGGCCCGTGGACACGCCCAAGAAGCTCGAGAGCGCCCTCGATCGCGGCGGCGCAACGCTCGTCCTGATGGACTTGCGGAGCAAGGGCGCGCACGACATGCTGCCCTACCTCCTGAAGACCTGGCCGCAGGCCGCGGTGGTCGCGCTGGGCACACCCGCCTCCGAACCCATGCTCGAGGCCGACGCGCTCGGGGTCTACGCGACGGAGGACCTCCGCGTGGACCGCCCGCGGCTCCAGGCCCTGGTCGCCCGCGCGCTGGACCACCTGCGGCTGGCGGAGGAGAACCGGCTCCTCCAGCAAGAGCTCGGCCGCGCGCCCGGCCATGCGCCGGGCCCCGCGGCGGGGCGGAGCGCCGAGGCCCCGGCCTTCGATACGCGCCATTTCCCCGGCGCGCTCCGCCACTTCGAGAACGTGAGCAGCCTGTTCGATAGCCTGGTGGACAGCGTGGCCAGCACCATCCTGGTGTCGCGCGTCGGCATTTTCTGCCGCGCGCGGGACAGCGCCCAGTACAAGCTGCGCGCCGGGCTCCGCTGCCTCGAGGACACGAAGGAGCTGGAGTACGAGGAGGACGACCCTCTCGCGCGGTGGCTGGCCCTGCACGCGCACCTGGTGTCCCGCTCGCACCTGGAGCACATCGGCGACAAGAACGCGCGGCTGATGCTGAGGGACCTGCTCGACCTGCTGGGCGCAGAGGCCATCGTGCCGCTCCAGGCCCGCACCCGCCTGCTCGGATGGCTCTTCGTCGGGCACCGCGCCACGGGCCTGCCCTTCGAGCCGGCCGACCTCGAGAACCTGGTCGTCCTGGCCCAGCACCTCTCCGCCAACCTCGAGAATGCCCTGCTCTACGAAGAGGTGGCCATCCAGAAGACGCTCGCCGAGACGCTTCTCCACTCCATGCCGCTGGGCATCGTGGCGGTCAGCGCCGACGGCGTCATACGCTGGTACAACCACGCGGCGGAGCAGGTCCTCGAGATGCCGCGCGAGCGGGCCCTGAACCAGAAGGTCGAGGTGCTGGGAAGCCGCCTGGCCGACGTCCTGCGCCGCGCGCTGAACGACGACATCCCGGAGCACCCCGTGGACTGGACGGACACGAAGTCCCGGCGGACGCTGATGATCCAGAGCCAGCGGCTGATGGACCGGGCGGACTGCCTGGGCGCGGTGGCGCTCGTCCAGGACGTCACGGCGGAGCGGATGCTGCAGGAGAAGCAGGAGCACGTCGAGCGGGCCTCGTTCTGGACCGAGCTGGCCGCCAGCATGTCGCACGAGATCCGCAACCCCCTCGTGGCCATCAAGACCTTCGCCCAGCTCCTGCCCGAGCGGTACGAGGACGAGGAGTTCCGCACCCAGTTCAGCCGGATCGTGACCGACGAGGTGGACCGCCTCGGCCGGCTGATCGACCAGATCAACCAGTTCGCGCATCCGCGTACGCCGGAGTTCAGGGCCTTCGACGTGCGGCAGGCCCTCAAGAGGGGCCTCGATGCGGCCCTTCATGCCAGCAAGCAGAAGGGGATATGGGTCGACACCGCCATCGACGACGACCTGCCGCCGGTGAACGGCGACGACCGGGCCCTCGCGGAGTGTTTTTCGCACCTCATCACGAACGCCATGGAGGCCCTCGCGAACCGCGACAACGCGCGCATCCTGCTCACGGCCAAGGAGTATCATGACGGCGAGATCAAGAACGGCATCGCGGTGTCCATCCAGGACAACGGCCGCGGCATCCCGACCGACCTGCGCGACAAGGTGTTCTCGCCGTTCTGCACGACCAAGGCGCGCGGCATGGGCCTGGGCCTGCCGATCGCCCAGCGGACGGTCGTGGACCATAACGGGCGCATCACCGTCGAATCCAGCGAGAAGGGCACGCGCGTGACCGTCGTGCTCCCGAGCGCACAACGGAAGGAACAACATGAAACACATTCTCGTCGTCGATGACGAACTCGGCAGCCGCGAGTCGCTGAAAGCGATCCTCGCGCGCGACCACCGGGTCTCGCTCGCCGCCAGCGCGGCGGAGGCGCTCCAGTGCCTTTCCGGCGAGAAGGTGGACCTGATCTTCCTGGACGTGATCATGCCCGACAAGGACGGGCTCACCCTGCTTAAGGAGGTCCAGAATCTGTATCCCGAGCTGCCCGTGATCATGGTGAGCGCGTCGACGTCCGTGCGGCCCGTCGTCGAGGCCATCCGCGCCGGCGCGTACGACTACGTCACGAAGCCCTTCGACGTCGAGGACGTGCGGCGGCTCGCGGAGCGCGCCCTCGAGAGCAGTTTGCTTCGCCGGCGCGTCGAGATCCTGCAGACCGAGATCTGGCGCGAGTACCCCGTGCACGGCATCGTGGGCAAGTCGCCAAGCTTCCGGAAGGCCCTCGACGACATCCGCCGCGCCGCGGACACCGACTCCACGGTCCTGATCTCGGGCGAGAGCGGCACCGGCAAGGAGCTGGTCGCGCGGCTCCTGCATTCGTTGAGCGGCCGGCGCGACGAGCCGTTCGTCCCGGTGCACTGCGCCGCCCTGCCCGAGTCGCTGATGGAAAGCGAGCTCTTCGGCCACGAGAAGGGGGCGTTCACGCACGCGGAGAAGCGGAAGCTGGGCCGGTTCGACCTCGCCGGGTCCGGCACCCTGTTCTTCGACGAGGTGAGCGAGATGTCCATGGCCACGCAGGTCAAGCTCCTGCGGGTGCTGCAGGAGCGCGAGTACATGCGCGTCGGCGGCACCCAGGTCATCCGGACCAACGCGCGCATCGTCGGGGCCACGGCCAAGGACCTGCACGCCGAGGTGAACGCCAAGCACTTCCGCGACGACCTCTACTACCGGCTCAACGTCGTGCCCGTCGTCCTCCCTCCGCTCCGCGATCGCCCGGAGGACATCCCTCTCCTCGCGCGCCACTTCCTGGGCTTCTTCAAGGAGAGCCTCAACGCGTCCGCACGCGATTTCGCGCCGAAGACCATGGACCTGTTCTGCAAGTACCGGTGGCCCGGCAACGTGCGCGAGCTCCGGAACCTGATCGAGCGCATGCTGGTCCTTCACGGGCACAGCGAGCTGGTCCAGCCCGAGTTCCTGCCGGACGAGGTGCGCAGCAGCTCGCGCGCGTCCGCCGGCCAGGGCCGGCTGGCTTCGCTCGAGGAGTCCGTCAACGCCTTCGAGCGCCAGCTGGTCGAGGACGCCTTGCGCGAGGCGGGCGGCGTCCAGACGCGCGCGGCCGAACTGCTGGGGACCACGCGGCGGATTCTGAGGTACCGCATGGAGAAGCTTCAGATCAAGGGGAACGGCAACGGCTCGAACGGGGACGAGTGACGGCGAGCCAGCGGGTGGAACCGGGGGGCCGTGGCGCCCCGAGGCGGGGGGCGCAGGACCCCCCCGCCCGCCCGC
>JAZDKK010000016.1:0-45105 GCA_043803015.1 Verrucomicrobiota bacterium | reverse complement strand
CGGAGCAGGTGCTGGCCCGGGAGAAGCTGGACGGGTCGAGCGACGTGTACTCCCTGGGGGTGGTCCTGTACGAGATGCTGGCGGGCAAGCACCCGTGGGGGGACGCGACCACCAACGAGGCGATGATCAAGCAGGTGCACGACCCCCTGCCTCCGATCCGCCGGTTCTGCGAGAACCTGCCCGACGACCTCGAAGCGATCCTGTCAAAATGCCTCAGCAAGGACCGCAAACAGCGGTACCCGGACGGCAACGCCCTGCGCAAGGACCTCCAGCGGGTGGTGCTGGGCCTCGAGGTGGGGGGGCTCGCGAAGGGCCCGGTGTCGGGGGAGTACAAGGCCCGGGTGACCGAGTCGGGCCTGTTCTACGTGGACGACGTCGCGCGCGGCCGCGCGAAGCTGCTGCTCAAGATCCGGGGCTTCTTCCGCGAACTGTGGGCCGCGGTGGTGGATCCCAACCGCGAGAAGCGGCGCGCCCTCGACAAGCTGGCGACGGAAACGGTGGCCGCGCGCAAGGCGTACAAGGACCTGGAAGCGCACGTGGAGGAGCTGAAGAAGCGCCAGCAGCACCACCTCAGGGAATCGGCCAAGCACCGCACGGACAGCCAGAAGGCCGTGGCGGACGGTAACGAGGTGCGCGTCCGGAGCAGTACGGAGGCGGAGTCGTACCACGCCAATCTCGCGCTCGACTACGAGCAGAAGGCCAGGGAGCTCGGCAAGCAGGCCGAGGCGAACCGGGCGGTGTACGACGCGATCAAGACCGACCTCGACTCCGCGGCCGACGAGCTCGCCCTGCTCGACGCCGACGCCCAGCGCGCCGGCAAGCTCGTGCCCTCTCGCTCGGGCGGGAGCTGGATCAGCGAGCTCGGGCGGTGGTTGAAGTACCTGCTCGCGGGCGCAGTCATCGCGTTCATTCTCGTGGCGGTCTTCGGCGGTATCGTGCTTCTCTACAAGATGCTCCTCGCCGAGCGGGCGCCGCCGCCGGCAACCGCCCCCCCGCCCGTGAAGCCGGTGGTGCCTCCGCCCCCGCGGATCAAGGTCGTGCAAACCGCCGGCGTGGACCTCCAGCGCGGCCTCGTCCTCTACTACAGCTTTGACTCGGTCAAGGGGGACGTCGTGTTCGACGAGAGCGGGAACAAGAACGACGGGAGGGTGTTCGAGGCCAGCGTCCTCAAGCAGGGCGTGCGGGGGTGGGGGCTCGAGTTCGACGGCGAGAACGACTACATCGAGGTGCCGGCTTCGAAATCCCTTGATATCGAAGGCCCGCTGACGATCGCCATGTGGGTGAAACTCCGCGCACTCACCTCGGCGCAAGGGCTTGTTACCCGGCTCAACTACGAACCCGGTGCAGACATCGAGCGGTCATACTCCTTTTATCTGGAGGGAACCGGGTGGGAATCTGCCGACGCGCCCGTGTGGGGGCCCTCCCTGCAGCTTTCCAGCAGCGGCAACGGCGCCGAGCTGTACCAGGTCCTTACCGCACGGCGCCCTGCGTATGGACAATGGACACACGTGGCAGCCACGTGGGACGGGTCGCCCAACGCGGGAGCAAAGATCTACCTTGACGGGGTCGAGTGCCCCTTGGTCACCACGCGGCAGAGCTTCTCGGGCACCCGCATCGCCCGGTGCGCCCAAGCTCTGCGTATCGGTGCCAAGGGCAACGGCGGTTGGTTCTACAACGGGGCCATGGACGAGGTCCGCATCTACAACCGCGCGATCTCGTCGGCTGAGGTGGATGCGCTCTACAAACAGAGGGGCTCCGCGTCCGCCGGCGTGGACCTCCAGCGGGGGCTGGTGCTGCATTACGCCTTTGACCGGGACGGAGGCGGTGTTGTCACCGACCAGAGCGGGCAGGGGAACGACGGCCGCGTGTCCGGCGCGAAGCACACGTCCCGCGGAGTGTCCGGCGGCGCCTGCGAGTTCGACGGGGTGAAAGATCAGATCACGGTGGGCACCGAGAGCAGCCTCAACTTCACCGGGCCGTTCTCCGTCTCGGCCTGGGTGAACCCGTATGACATCGGCGGCTTCGGCTCGCAGTACCGCACCATCTTCGGGAAGTGGAAGGACTGGTCGCCGGGCGACGTGGACCTCCGCCAGTACGCGTTCGGCTACCAGCTGGGCGGGCGCCTGCACATGGCCATCGGCGCGGGCAGGCCCCGCGAGGCTGTTCTCTCCCAGGCCACGCTGGCCACGGGGCGCTGGCAGCACGTCGCCGGCGTCTACGACGGCTCACATCTCCGAGTCTATCTGAACGGCATCCTGGTGGGCGAGTCGAACACGACGCTGACCATCACGAGCCAGCCGGTGTCGCCGATGATCGCCGCCGCGGAGTGCGGCGGGTGGGGGCTGCAGTTCCTCAAGGGCAAGCTCGACGAGGTCCGCGTTTACAACCGCGCGATCTCGGCGGAGGAGGTGACGGCCCTGTACCGGATGGCCACTCCGCCTTCGGCCCCCGCCCCGGCCGCCGCGCCCGAGATGGTCCTGCATTTTCCGTTCGATCGCGACGAAGGCCGGACCGTGACCGACGGGAGCGGGCACGGGAACAACGGCGTGAATCACGACGCCGCGTTCGACACCGGCGGGGTGAACGGCGGGGCCTACCGGTTCGACGGCGAGAACAGCTACATCCTGGTGTCGCGGAGCGCGTCGCTGAGCCTCGGGAACCGCCTGACCCTGGCGGTCTGGGTCAAGCCGGACAACTACTCGGACCAGCTGCCGGTCCTCGAGTGGAGCAACGATGGACGCAGCGGCGTGCACCTGTGGATGCACACGACGGGTTATCAATGGCAGGGGCGTGGCACAGGCTCTCACGTCGTGGGCGCCGACGGTGTGGAGAACGACCTGCAGAGGGTCATCAGCGTGATGGATCCGCCCTTGGGCCGATGGCATCACCTGGCGCTCACCTATGATGGCGTGACGGGGCAGGGCTCGCTGTACCTCGACGGCAACCTCGTGCTGTCGAAGCCCATGTCGAGGTACCAGCCGCAGACCGGCTTCGACCTGTACGTCGGGTGCCGCCCGGTCGGGGGGCCCTTCTTCAAGGGCCTGATCGACGACGTCCGGGTCTACCGGGGCGTGCTGCCGGCCGACGACATACGCGCGCTGGCGGCGGAGGGAAGTGTGCTCGCGTCGCCCGCGCCGCGGCGCGAGTCGGGCCTCGTGCTCCACTACTCGTTCGACCGCGACGAAGGCGGGCGCGTCGCGGACGAAAGCGGCAGCGGCAACGAAGCCACCGTCGTGGGGGCCGTGCACGTGAGGGACGGGCGCATCGGCGGGGCGTACCAGTTCGACGGCGAGACCAGCTACATCCAGCTCCGCGACAGTGAGAGCCTGAAACCGGAGCACCTGACGGTGAGCGCGTGGATCCGGCCGGGCAAGCGGTACACGAACAAGAACGTGGTGTTCTTCAGCAAGGAACAAACAGGCGGCGCCGGCGGCTACGTCCTCCGCTACTTCGCCGGCGGCCTGGACTTCATGATTATGCGCACCGGTTCCTACGAGCCGCTTCGCGTCACGATGACCCTGGAGTCAAATCAGTGGTACCACGTCTGCGGGACATTCGACGGGGATTGGCAGCGGCTGTACCTCAACGGCAGCATGATCGCCGAGGTCGAGCGGCATGTCCGCATCAACCAGACCGCCACGGCTCCGAAGATCGGGGCCTCGGCCGATGCCTCGCCGAGGGACTTTTTCCTGGGTGTGATCGACGACGTGCGCGTGTACGATCGCGGCCTGTCGGCGGACGAGGTTGCGCAGTTGTACCGCGAAGGCGATTGAGCTAAAGGAGCTGTGGCCCCGTCGCTGGCCGGGCCAAGGAGGCGGGACATGGGAATCGGCACGCTGGGGAAGTTCGAACTCCTGGAGGAAATCGGGCGCGGCGCCACGGGCGTGGTCTATCGCGCGCGCCAAGCCTCGCTGGGGCGCGAGGTCCTGATCAAGGACCTGCCGCCGGGCCTGTCGGTGAGCCCCGAGGCGAAGGCCCGGTTCGACCGCGAGGTCAAGCTCGTCGCCCAGATCGGGCAGCCCAACCTGGTCCAGCTCTTCGACGTCGGCCAGCAGGAAGGGCACACCTTCATCGTCATGGAGCTGGTGCGCGGCCGCACGCTGGCCCAGATCCTCGCCGAGAAAGGCGCTCTGCCCGTCCGCGACGCCGTGAAGGTGGCCGCCCAGGTTGCCGCGGCGCTCGGCTGTATTCACAACAAGGGATTCGTTCATCGCGCCGTGGAGCCGGCCAACATCATGGTCGGCGACGACCTCAGCGTGAAGCTGATGGATTTCGGCGTTTCCCTGCTGACCGCGCGGCCGGAAGCGGAGAGCGCGCCGGCGGTCTACAGCTCGCCCGAGCAGAAGGAAGCCGGCAAGCCGCTGGCGCCGGCGAGCGACGTCTACTCCCTCGGCCTCGTGCTCTGCGAGATGCTGGTCGGCGGCCGCCCTTGGGAGGAGGGCGGTACGATCCCGCCTCTCCACGAGATGCGCGAGGAAATCCCTGCGAGCGTGGAGTCCATCGTCGCCAAGTGCCTTCAGCAGGACGGCGGGAGCCGGTACCCCAACGGGGTCGAGCTTCGGAAGGACCTGCAGACCGCATCGCTGGCCCTGGACGCCGAAGCCCTCGGCCAGGAGCCGGTCTCGGCGAAACCCGGCGCCGCGGAATCGGGCATGTACTACGTGGACGCCGCGGCGCAGGCGCGGGCGGCGTCCGATCTCAAGGTGCAGGGCGTCGTCAAGGACCTCCTCGCCGGCGCGGTGGACGCGCACAAGGACAAGAGGCAGGCGCTGAGCAAGCTGGCGGCGGACACGATGGCGATGAAGCAGGCGTACGAGAGCCTGCTCGCGCAGATCGAGGACATGAAGAAGCGGGCCCAGCACCACGCCGCCGAGGCGAGCCGCCGCAAGCAGGAATCCCAGCAGGCCGTATCCGCAGGCGACGTGCGGCAGGCGGATGTTGCTGCCGACGCCGAGCTGAGCCACGGGAAGCTGACGCTGGATTGGGGCCGGCAGGTGACGGACCTCGAGGCGCAGGCGGAGAAGAAGAGGAGCGCGTACGAGGCGCTCAGGGTCCAGCTGGATCACATGGCGGACGAGCTGGCCCTGCTGGATGCCGGGTCGCGGCGCGCCGGGCGGCTGGTGCCCTCGGGCTCCGGCGTGGGCCGGTTCTCCGAGGCCGGGAAGTACCTCAAGTGGTTCCTCGTGGGCATGCTGTCGCTGTACGTCGCCTACCGCGTGATCACGGGCCTCATCACGATCTTCTACCTGTACGGGAGGGTCCAGGACCAGCAGAAGAACGCCGAGGCGGCCAAGGCGGTCATGAACGCGCCGGTGCCGGTCGAGCTCCAGAAGGGGCTGGTGCTCTACTACAGCTTCGACAAGGACAACGGGGCCGTCGTGCTGGACGACAGCGGACACGGCAACACCGGCGTCGTCCGCCATGCCGTGTACACGCCGGAGGGTCACGTCGGTGCCGCCTACCAGTTCGACGGGCGTTCGTGCATCGACCTCGGCGATGCTGACGTCGGCCAGGGCCACATTCGGTCGTCCTGGTGCGCGTGGGTATACCCGACCGACAAGGCCCAGCGCGGGATCATGGGCAAGAGCCGCGGCGAGGATATGGTCTTCACCTTCCTGGTGGAGCCGGGCAACCGCGAGGTCCGCGTGAGGATGAAGCCGCCGGTGGAGCCGGAGCTCCGGGGGCTGATCAACAAGGGGCATATCCGGCTGAACCGGTGGCAGCACCTGGTCTTCACGTACGACGGGGAGCTGTTCTGGCTCTACCACAACGGCAACCAGGTGTGGCACTCGCCGCTCTACGTGCTGAATCCCATGCGGCGCAATCACGTGGGGTTCGCCATCGGCGACATCGGCGTCGCAGGCGGCCAGGGCTTCGTGGGCAAGATCGATGAAGTCAGGATCTACGACCGGATCCTGGCGTCCAACGAAGTACTGTCGCTGTACAACCAGGCGCCGGTGAAGAAGTAACCGCGCACGCCGGGATTCTTCCAATCATCGGAAGAAGAAGCCCCCGGGACCACATGAACACACCTTGCGAGGTGTGTTCATGTCCGAAATGCCCGCGCTCAAGGAGTTTTTCCAGACATTGGAAGGAATCCGGGCCGGTTTTCCAATGATGCAGATGCACAATACAAGTGCAACGGGTAGCGGCATTGTCCACCCTTCGGGTGTTCTGGGCAACAGGACACAACGAAGGAGGAAGCAATGCCGTACCCGTACGAGCATCTTAGCAGAACGGAGCGAGAACAGATAGCGGTGAGGAGAAGGCAGGGGACGAGTCGGCGGGTGGTGGGGCGGGAGTTGGGGCGAGCGGCGTCGACGATCGGGCGGGAGATCCGGCGGAATGGGCGGGAGGACGGGAGCTACCTGGCCGGGCAGGCGGAACGGTGTGCGCAGCAGCGGCGGCATCGGCCGCGACGGCCGCGGAAGCTGGCCGAGGAGGGTCTGAGGAGCCGGGTGGAGGAAGGGTTGAGGGCGTACTGGTCGCCGGAGCAGATCAGCGGACGGTTGGGGAGGGAAGAGGCGGGGAGGGTGTCACGGGCGACGATCTACCGGCACGTTGGGGCGCATCCGGAATACCGGATGTACCTGAGAGGACCGGATGGGGCTCGGCGGGAGAGCCGGCGGCGGCACCCGCGGATACGGGGCCGGACGATGATCGATGAACGGCCGGTGGAGGTCGAACGGAGGGAGCGGGTGGGCGACTGGGAGAGCGACACGTTGCGGGGGCCGATGAGAACGAAAGCGTGCTTAGTGACTCATGTGGAGCGTCGGACGAGGTACGTGGTGGCCGGTTGGCTTCCGGAGCGGGAGGGGCGGACGCTCAACCAGGTGACCGTGGAGGCGATGAGGGGGCTGCCGGTGCGAACGCTGACGGTGGACAACGGGATGGAGTTCGGATGCTTCCGTGACCTGCGGGCTCGTCTGGCGGCGGCCGTGTACTTCGCGCACGAAGGATGTCCGTGGGAGCGGGCGCTCAACGAGAACACCAATCGGCTCCTGAGGCAGTTCTTCCCGCGCGGGACGGACTTCACCCTCCTGGACCCGGCGGAGCTCCGCCGGGTCCAGGAGTTGATCAACAACAGGCCCAGAAAAGGTCTAGGCTATCAGACACCGAAGGAGATGATGCAGGCTGCTGGTGTTGCACTTGTAAGTTGACTCTGCATGATTGGAAAAAACACCGCCCGCCCTGCGGCCGCTCGTTCCAGCTTCTTGCATCGGCGTTCGGCTCCTCCTATACTGCGGGCGCCGAACGGGGAGAACCCATGACCCAAGCCTATTCAGAACGCGCGGACAAGATGGATGTCCGCTACGTGGCGCACCTGGCGCGGCTGCACCTGACGGACGACGAAGCCGCGCGGTTCCAGGGCCAGCTCGAACAGGTCCTCGGCCACGTCCGCCAGCTGAACGAACTGAACGTGGAGCGCGTCGAGCCGACCGCCCACGCCTTGCCGGTCCAGAATGTTTTCCGCAAGGACGAGGTCCGGCCGTGCCTGGATCACGAGAAGGCGATGGCCAACGCGCCGAAGGAGCGGCAGGGCCAGTTCCTGGTGCCGAAGATCATTGAATAGGAAGAATGGGCGAATGGGGGAATGGGAGAATGGGAGCCTATCACCTAACACCTAGCACCTGACACCTCTCATGCCTTCCCTCAACACACTCACCCTTCACGAGGCGGCGGAGCTGCTCGCGGCGGGCAAGTGCTCGTCCGAGGAGCTCGTGCGCGACCTGATGGCAGCAATCAAGAAGACCGATCCCAAGGTCCAGGCCTACTTGACGCTGGATGCCGAATCCGCGCTCGCTCAGGCATGCGCGGCGGACAAGACACGGAAGGGGAGGTCGGGCAATCCGCTCTTCGGCATCCCGCTGGCCATCAAGGATGTCCTGAACGTCGAGGGCCAGCCCTGCACGTGCGGCTCGAAGATCCTCAAGGGTTACACGTCGCCCTACGACGCCACGGCCGTCGCCAAGCTGCGCGCGCTCGGCGCGATCTTCCTCGGCCGCGTGAACATGGACGAATTCGCGATGGGCTCCAGCACGGAGAACTCGGCCTACCAGGTCACGCGCAACCCGTGGAACCTCGACCGCGTGCCCGGCGGCTCGAGCGGCGGCTCGGCGGCCGCCGTCGCGGCCCACGAGGCGATCGCCTCGCTCGGCACCGACACCGGCGGGTCCATCCGCCAGCCGGCCTCGTTCTGCGGCTGCGTGGGGCTCAAGCCCACGTACGGACGGGTCTCGCGCTATGGTTTGACTGCGTTCGCATCGTCGCTCGACCAGATCGGCCCGCTCGCGAAGGACGTCCGCGACGCGGCAATCCTGCTCGGCGGGATCGCCGGCCACGACCCGATGGATTCAACGTCCGTGGACGTCCCCGTTCCCGACTACGCAGGCACTCTGAAAACCGACCTCCGCGGCATGACCCTGGGCCTGCCGAAGGAGTACTTCGTCAAGGGGATGGACGCGGACGTCGAGCGTGCGGTGCGCGCCGCGGTCGAGCAGTGCCGGACGCTGGGGGCCGAGATCAAGGAGGTCAGCCTCCCGCACACGAAGTACGCCATCGCGACCTACTACGTCATCGCCACGGCGGAGGCGTCCGCCAACCTGGCGCGGTTCGACGGCGTCCGGTACGGCGCGCGGGTGGAGGGGGAGGACCCGATCGACATGTACGGCAAGACGCGCGCGGCCGGCTTCGGGACCGAGGTCAAGCGGCGGATCATCCTCGGCACGTACGTGCTCTCGAGCGGCTACTACGACGCGTACTACCTCCGCGCGCAGAAGGTGCGCACGCTGATCCGGCAGGATTTTGCGGAGGTGTTCAAGGCCTGCGACGCGATCCTGACGCCGGTGGCGCCGACGGCGGCGTACCGCATCGGCGAGAAGACCGACGACCCGCTCCAGATGTACCTCGGAGACATCTTCACGGTGACGGCGAACCTCGCCGGGATCTGCGGTCTCTCCGTCCCGTGCGGGTTCACGGGCGACCGGCTCCCGGTCGGCCTGCAGATCCTCGGGCCGGCGTTCGGCGAAGAGAACATCCTGCGCGTGGGCCACGCCTACGAGCAATCGACAGAATGGCACCGCCAAAGACCATCAGCCATTAACCATTAACCATGCCTTTCCTGGTTTCCATAGGTCTTGAAGTCCACGTCCAGCTGAGGACGAAATCCAAGATCTTCTGCGGCTGCCCGAATGCGTTTGGCGGCGAGCCGAACACGCACGTGTGCCCGGTGTGCCTGGGCTACCCGGGCAGCCTGCCGGCGATCAACGAGGAAGCCATCCGCCTGACGGTCATGACGGGCCTGATGATCGGCTCGCGCATCAGCGAGTTCAGCAAGTTCGACCGCAAGAACTACTTCTACCCGGACATGCCGAAGAACTACCAGATCTCGCAGTACGACAAGCCGCTCTGCGTGGGCGGCTCGCTCGAGGTCGAGGTGGACGGCCGGAAGAAGACCGTCGCCATCACGCGCATCCACCTCGAGGAAGACGTCGGCAAGAACATGCACTTCGAGGCCTCGAGCGGCGTGGACTTCAACCGCGCGGGCACGCCGCTCATGGAGATCGTGACGGAGCCGGACATGACGTCCGCCGACGAGGCGTTCGCCTTCCTGCTGGCGCTCAAGCAGATGTTGATGTACGGCCACATCAGCGACTGCAACCTGGAGCAGGGCAACGTGCGGTGCGACGTGAACATCAGCGTCCGCCCCGAGTCGCAGGAGAAGCTCGGCACCAAGATCGAGATCAAGAACATGAACACCTTCAAGGGCATCCACCGCGCCCTGGAGCACGAGATCCAGCGGCAGGCCGCCGTGCTCGAGCGAGGCGGGGTCATCGAGCAGGAAACGCGGCGCTGGGACGACGACGCCGGCGCGAGTATCTCGATGAGGTCGAAGGAATACGCGCACGACTACCGCTACTTTCCGGAGCCGGACCTGCTGCCCGTCGTGCTTCCGCGCGGGGAGATCACGCGCTGGCAGACTGCGCTTCCGGAGATGCCCCGCGCCCGCCGCGAACGGCTCGTGCGCGAGTACGGGCTCCCGGACTACGATGCGGGCGTGCTGGTGGCGGACAAGGCCGTGGCCGACTTCTTCGAGCAGGCGGCGAGGCTGAGCGGGAACTTCAAGGCGGCCTCCAACTGGGTCATGACGGACATGCTCAGGTGCCTCTCCGAGAAGGAGTTGGAGATCGGGCAGTGCCGCGTCACGCCGCAGGCGCTGGCGGACCTGGTCCGGCTCGT
Organism: Verrucomicrobiota bacterium; assembly: GCA_043803015.1. GTDB lineage: Bacteria > Verrucomicrobiota > Kiritimatiellia > CAIQIC01 > JAGNIJ01 > JAZDKK01. Next base: position 34,866 of record JAZDKK010000016.1, on the reverse strand, counting down.
GGACGGGAAGGTCCTGAATATGCCCGGGGCGCGCGAGGTGTTCAACGTCCTCTTCGAGAAGGGCGGCGACCCGGCGGCCGTCGTGAAGGAGCGGGGCCTGGCGCAGGTCAGCGACGCCGGCGCGCTGGAGGCCATGGCCGACCAGGCCATCGCCGAAAACCCGAAGTCCGTGGCGGACTACCAGGCCGGCAAGGCCGCGGCGCTCCAGTTTCTCGTCGGGCAGGTCATGCGCCGGAGCAAAGGCAAGGCCAACCCGCAGATCGTCGGCGAGATGCTCAAGAAGAAGCTGGCCGGATGAGCGCCGCCAACTTGGAACTTGGAACTCCAGCCCGTCCATGCTAGTTTCGTCTGAACACGGCAGGCTTTGTTCGTTATACTTGCACGCAGGGGCTCGAACCCGTGACGGCAAACGACGAATACATTCTCGAGATCCTTGAGAGCGTGGGCCTGATCGACCGGCAGCAGGCCTCCTTCGCCCGCGAAGCGGCGCAGAAAGAGGACAAGGGCGTCGTGGACGTCCTCGCGAAGGCCGGCACCGTGTCCAAGATGGACATCCTGAAGGCGCTGGCCAACCAGTTCGGGATGGACACCATCACGCTGACCGGCCTCGACATCTCGCAGGAAGTGCTCGACCTGGTGCCGGGCGAGGTCGCGCGCCGGTACAAGATCGTCCCCGTCTTCAAGAACGAAAGCACGCTGACGGTCGCGCTGAGCGATCCGCTGGACGTCGAGACCCTCGACAGCCTCCGGTACATCCTCAAGTGCAACGTCGAGGGCGTGGTCGCACCCGCCGACGAGATCGAGACGGCCCTCAGCCACTACTACGCGCACTCCGGCGCCACCGTGGAGTCCATGCTGGAGGAGATCACCGAGGGCAGCGTGACCCTGCCGGACGACGCGATGAAGGCGCTCTCGGCGGAGACCGACGTGACCGAGGCCGACGCGCCGATCATCAAGCTGGTGAGCCTCGTCATCCTCGAGGCGTTCCGGAACCGCGCGTCCGACATCCACCTCGAGCCCCTCGGCAAGAAGTTCCGCGTCCGGTACCGCATCGACGGCGTGCTCCACGAGGTGGACAGCCCGCCGAAGCGCCTGCAGTCCGCGATCATCAGCCGCGTGAAGATCATGGCCAACATGAGCATCGCGGAGAAGCGCCTGCCGCAGGACGGCCGCATCCAGATCAACGTCATGGGCCGCGACCTGGACCTGCGCGTCTCGTCCATCCCGTCGAACCACGGCGAGAGCATCGTGATGCGCATCCTGGACAAGCAGAGCCTGCTCCTCGGCCTGCCGCAGCTCGGCTTCTTCTCGGACGACCAGCAGACCTTCGAGCGGCTGATCGGCCTGTCGGACGGCATCCTGCTGGTGACCGGGCCCACGGGCTCGGGCAAGACGACGACGCTGTACGCGTGCCTGAACTACATCAACCGGCCCGACCGCAAGATCATCACGGTGGAGGACCCGGTCGAGTACCAGCTCACGGGCATCAACCAGGTCCACATTCGGACGGACATCGGCCTGACCTTCGGCGCGGCGCTTCGATCGATCCTGCGGCAGGCGCCGAACATCATCATGATCGGTGAAATCCGCGACCTGGAGACGGCGGACATCGCCGTCAACGCGTCGCTGACCGGCCACTTGGTGTTCAGCACCCTGCACACGAACGACGCGCCGAGCGCGGTCATCCGCCTGCTGGACCTCGGCGTGAAGCCGTTCCTGGTGGCGTCGTCCACGCGGGCGATCATGGCCCAGCGCCTGGTCCGCCGGATCTGCGAGAAGTGCAAGGAGGAATACCAGGCCGCGGAGGCGGAGCTGCGCCTGCTGGGCCCGACCGCCAAGCAGTTCGCCGGCGTGCAGCTGTACCGGGGCCGGGGGTGCAGTGACTGCTCGTTCACGGGCTACCGCGGCCGGGTCGGGATCTTCGAGATCTTCGTGGTGAACGACGACGTGCGGCACCTGATTTTCGAGCGCGTTTCGGCCGCGGACCTTCGGCAGAAGGCGCGCGAGCTGGGCATGCGGACCCTGCGTGAGGACGGGCTTCGCAAGGTGGTGGCCGGGACGACCACCCTGCAGGAGGTCCTCCGCGTAACCATGGGAGATCAGGACTAATGCCTTCCATCAAAGCGTCAGAAATCCAGATGAGCGATCTCCTCCAGCTCGTGGTGGACGAGAACGCCTCCGACCTTCACCTGCGGGTGGGGGTGCCGCCGATCCTGCGGATCCACGGCCAGCTCACGCCCCTCGACGCGGACAACCTGCGGCCGGAAGACACCGAGCGCCTGATGAAGAGCATCATCTCGGAGGACCACACCCAGCGGGTGCGCGAGCAGGGGGGCACGGACTTCGGCTTCGGCTTCGGCGACGTCGCCCGTTTCCGCGTGAGCGTGTTCAAGGAGCGCGGCCAGATCGGCATCGTCCTGCGCCTCATTCCCTCGCACCTCATGACCCTGGAGGAGATCGGCCTGCCCGCGCAGGTCAAGGAGCTGCTGTACAAGCCGCGCGGCCTGGTCCTGGTGACGGGGCCCACGGGTTCCGGCAAGACCACGACGCTGGCGACCATGATCAACGTGATCAACGAGGACCGCGGCGTCCACATCGTGACGATCGAGGACCCGATCGAGTACTACCACGTCCACAAGCGCAGCGTGCTCACCCAGCGCGAGATCGGCGTGGACGTGCAGAGCTTCAAGGAAGCCCTGCGGCGCGGCCTGCGCCAGGACCCGGACGTGATGCTCGTGGGAGAAATGCGCGACCTGGAGACGATGGAGGCGGCCATCACCGCGGCCGAGACCGGTCACCTGGTGTTTGCGACCCTCCACACGACCGGCGCCGCCCGCACGGTGGATCGTATCGTGGACGCCTTCCCGACGAACCAGCAGGAGCAGATCCGCACCCAGCTCGCCTCCAGCATCGAGGCGGTGATCTCCCAGCTCCTGATGGTCCGCAAGGACAAGCCGGGCCGGATCGCGGCGTTCGAGATCATGATCGCCACGCCGTCCATCCGGGCGCTGATCCGCGACAACAAGACGTTCCGCATCACCTCGGACATCCAGACGGGGGCGCGGTGGGGGATGATGACGCTGGACTCCCACCTGCTCGCGCTGTACGAGCGCGGCTTGATCAGCTACGAGGATGTCATCACCAAGGCCCAGGACCCCGAGGCGATCCTGCAGAAGGTCGAGGCCATCAACGCGGGCGAGAAGAAGAAGAAGTAGGAACACGGCATGGCGACGGGCGAATACGGCGAAGCACTGCTCCAGCAGCTGGGCGAGGAAGGCCTGGTCACGCCCCAGCAGTCCGACGAGGTCCGCGACGAGCACGAGCGGACCGGCAAGCCGGTCCGCGAGGTCCTGATCGACATGGACATCGTTTCCGAGGACCAGGTCCTCGACGTCGTGGCGCGCCAGCTCGGGACCAAGCGGATCAGCCTGCGCGACATGGATGTCCCCGCGGAGGTGGTCAAGGCGGTCCCCGCCAGCGTCGCGCGGATGTACAGCGTGATCCCCGTCGAGGCGACGGCGCAGACGGCGACGGTGGCGACGTACGACCTGCTCAGCCCGGAAGTCGTGGACGAGCTGATGTTCGTGCTGACGAAGGACGTCAACTTCGTCGTGGCCACGGAGGCGGACATCAAGGCGTACCTGATCCGCTACTACGGCGACGAGAGCGAGTCGGTGAGCGACATGCTCTCCGCCCTCGAGTCGGAGCTGAAGGACGCCGGCGACCTGATCGAGGCCTCCAAGAGGGGCGAGGACATCGCCTCGATCGAGCAGGCGGCCAGCTCGACGCCCGTGGTGCGGTTCGTGAACCTCGTGTTGTACCAGGCCGTGCAGGACCGCGCGTCGGACATCCACTTCGAGCCGTTCGAGAACGAATTCAAGATCCGGTACCGCGTGGACGGCGCGCTGTACGAGATGGCGCCGCCGCCCAAGCACCTGGCCTTGCCGGTGACGTCCCGCATCAAGGTCATTGCCGGGCTGAACATCGCGGAGCGCCGCCTGCCTCAGGACGGCCGCATCCAGCTCACGATCGCGGGGCGTCCCATCGACTTCCGCGTGTCCACCCTGCCGACCCAGTTCGGCGAGAGCGTCGTGCTCCGCGTGCTGGACCGGAGCATCGTCTCGCTCGAGCTCGAGAACATCGGCATGCCCGAGGACGTGTACCAGTTCTTCGTCGAGGACGTCGACAAGCCGAACGGCATCATCATCAACACGGGCCCCACGGGATCGGGCAAGACCACGACCCTGTATGCCGCCCTGCGGCGCATCAACACCATCGAGTCGAAGCTGCTGACCGCCGAGGAGCCGGTGGAATACGACATCGAGGGTATCATCCAGGTGCCGATCAACGAGCCGATCGGGCTGAGCTTCGCGCGGGCCCTGCGCGCGTTCCTGCGCCAGGACCCGGACATCATCATGGTGGGTGAAATCCGCGACATCGAGACGGCGGAAATCGCCATCCAGGCGTCGCTGACCGGCCACCTCGTCTTCAGCACCCTGCACACCAACGACGCGTCCGGCGCCATCACGCGGCTGATCGACATGAAGGTCGAGCCGTTCCTCATCGCCTCCACGCTGGAGTCGGTGCTGGCCCAGCGGCTGGTCCGCACGATCTGCCAGAACTGCAAGACCGCGTACAAGCCGGAGAAGAGCATCCTCGAGCAGCTCGGGCTCAAGGAGGAAGCGGCCGGCGACCGGAGCTTCTACTACGGTGCCGGGTGCTCGTACTGCAACCAGACCGGCTACCGGGGGCGGCGCGGCGTCTTCGAGTACCTGCGCATCCGAGACCCGGTGCGCGACCTGATCAGCGAGCGCAAGCCGACCATCGTGATCCGCGAGAAGGCCATCGAGCTGGGCATGCGCACCCTGCGCGAGGACGGCGTCCGCTGCATTTTCGACGGCGCAACGACGGTGGAGGAAGTGATGAAGTACACCTAGTGACCGGTTATCCGTTAATCGGCGCTGGCTCGGGGGATGCACCAACCGCCGGCAGCACAAACTGAGGCCGACCAACGATTAACTGATAACGAATAACGAATAACGAATAACCGATAACGAGCACCACCATGCCCAAGTTCAAGTTCGCAGCCCTGGACGCCAAGGGCGTAGAAAGCCAAGGCGAGGTCGAAGCGGAAAGCCAGACGGCGGCCATCGGCAAGATCAGGGAGAAAGGCCTTTTCCCGACTAATCTCGTCGAGCTCGATGCCCGCCAGCTGAAGAAGAAGTCCGCGAGGGCGGCCCCCTCCGCCACCGGCGGCAAGGGTCTCAAGATGGAGCTGCGCCTGCCGACGTTCCTCATGCGCGTGGGGCCGAAGCAGATGTCGGCCTTCACGCGCCAGCTCGCCACCCTGATCGATGCCGGCCTGCCGCTCCTCCGGGGACTCCAGGTGCTCAGCCGGCAGGAGCGGAACCCCCTGCTCAAGCGCGTCATCGGCGAGATGTCGGACTCCATCGAGTCGGGCAGTACCTTTGCCGAGGCGCTGGCCCAGCATCCGAAGGTGTTCAACAAGCTGTTCGTCAACATGGTCCGGGCCGGCGAGCTCGGCGGCGTGCTGGACGTCGTCCTGATCCGACTCGCGGACTTCATGGAGAAGGCCCAGCGCATCAAGAGCAAGATCATCAGCGCCATGGTCTATCCCGTCGTCGTCATGGTCATGGCCTTCAGCATCCTCACGTTCCTCATGGTGTTCATCGTGCCCAAGTTCAAGCAGATCTTCTCGGACCTGCTGGAGAACCAGGCCCTGCCGGGGCTGACCCAGTTCGTCCTGGCCATCAGTACGACCCTGACCCGGCGCCTGCCGCTCGTGCTGATCGGGGTCGCGGTGCTGGTGATCCTCCTCAAGCTGCTCGGCACGACGAAGAAGGGCCGGTATCTCCTGGACGTCATGAAGCTGAACATGCCCATCTTCGGCATCCTGAACCGCAAGACGGCCATTGCACGCTTCTCGCGGACGCTCGGCACGCTGATGACCTCCGGCGTGCCGGTCCTGCAGGCGCTGAACATCGTGAAGGACACCGTGCAGAACGAGGTGATCGGCCGCGCCGTGACCGTCATCCACGATGCGGTCAAGGAAGGCGAGAACATGGCGCCGCCCATCGAGGGGTCCGGCGTCTTCCCGCCCATGGTAGTCGGCATGGTCGAGGTGGGGGAGGAGACCGGCGGGCTGCCGGAGATGCTGATGAAGGTCGCGGACAGCTACGACGACGAGGTGGACAACACCGTCGCCGGCCTGACGTCGATCATCGAGCCCATCCTCATCATCTTCCTGGCCGTGGTGGTGGGCTCGATCGTCATCGCCCTCTTCCTGCCCCTCGTCTCGATTATCGGGAAACTGTCGGGTTGACGGACAGTATTCAGTGTTCGGTATTCAGTATTCGGTAAGCAGCGAGGCAGCAGGGCGCGGAGCTCTCTCCTGCCTCCCACTGAACACCGAACACCGAACACTGAACACTCTTGAAAACACGCTCCAAGCCCGAAGGATTGATGCTCTCCGGCGTGGTGCTCATCGTCCTCTCCATCCTCCTTCCCTCCCTCTGGGCCGTCCGCATCCACGGGCGCATCCGCGCGGTCCGCCAGGACCTCCTCGGCCTCGCCGATGCCCTGGCGCGGTTCCAGGTGGAATACGGTGTGTGGCCGACCCGGCGCACCTGCGGCTACGGCGACTGTCGCTTCGGGGACGGGAGCCCGAACCGCGAGGTGATGAACGCGCTCCGTGCCGTGGACGGGTCCGGCAACGAGCAGAACGTCGTGAACCCGAACCGCTACGTTTTCCTGTCGCCGCCGCCGCGGGCCGGGGGCGCGTCGGGGTTGGACGGCGACGGCGAATACCGGGACCCGTGGGGGAAGCCCTACCAGGTTCTTCTCGACACGGACCTTAACGGCGAGTGCAAGGCGGAGAGCACCATCCGCAGTTCGAGCACCGGCGGGGGCGTCCTGATCTGGTCCTGCGGCCCGGACCGGAAGTCGGATACCGCGGACGATATCTTTCCGATGGGTCGGTAATCTCCCAATCGTCCTCGTCGAACGACGGAAGAGATGGCCACCGCGGATTACGCGGATAGCGCGGATAGGAAAGGGGAGGGTTAACGGCACGCGGGTGCCAGGACCGTCGGTCCCCTCCACCCACGACCGCATCAGCGCAATCCGCGAAATCCGCGGTTCCCCTCTCTTTTTCATCGATTTGCCGGGCGAAAATAGCCCTTTACAATACATATTTATGCATCTATGATAATATGCGGAGAGTGGGGAAGATGAGGACGACCATAGATTTGGACGACGATCTGGCGATCCGGGCCAAGAAGGCGGCCGTGGAGCGGCGGGCGACCCTGCGGGAGCTGGTGGAGGAGGGCCTGCGCCTCGTCCTCGACCAGAAAGCCGGAGCCGTCCGCGACCCGATGGACCGCCTGGCCGGCCTGGGCCGGGAGATCTGGGATGGGGTCAACGCTGATGAATACGTGCGCGGTTCACGGCGGGGCTGGGACTGAGCTCGAAGGTATTCTGGGACACGAACCTTCTCATCTACCACATCGAGCAGATGCCCGAGTGGCAGAAGGAGATGGACGCGCTCATCGAGTGGCAGAAGGACGAGGGGATGGAGGTCGTGACGTCGTCGTTCTCCCTGGCGGAGATCCTGGTGCGGCCGCTCTCGGTGGCGAAGCACAACGTGGCGCGGCGGTACCGCGACCTGATCTGCCAGATCGGCGCGCTCCCGTTCGGCGTGGAGGAGGCCTCGCGCTTCGCCCAGATCCGCGCGCAGTACCCGGACGTGAAACCGCCGGACGCCCTTCAGCTGGCCTGCGCCTCCGTCCTCGGCGTGGGCTACTTCCTCACGAGCGAACGCCGGCTCAAGTGGCTGACGGTCGAAAACATTTCCGTGATCAATACCCTGCGCGACTGGTACGATGCGCGGATCGGAGAACCGCGAATTAACGCGAATTCACGCGAAGGCAGACGGCACGATGAAGATTCGTGAGACAGGGGACAAGCTGAGCATCTGGGCCAGGGAGGGGAGAGTTGCTCCCTTGCCGGCCATGGACTTGGGCGTCAAGTTTCGCCCTCAGAAATTCAACTCCTATCGCGAGATGAATGAGTGGAAAGCTCGTTTGCTCGAGCAGATTGCCCGAAAGGGCGGGGTCAAATGGACGAAGTTTCGCGAACAGAGGAGGGGCTCGGGGCTGCTGTGGGGGTGGGAAGACGCGCAGGCGCGTGTGGGAGAGGGAAGATGAACGGCAGGTATTCAGTGTTCGGTGGTCAGTGTTCAGTGCGGAATGGGCAGACAAGGCCGCGCCCACTGAATACTGAACACTGGATACTGAACACTGGCTTCACGCTGGTGGAGCTCCTCACCGTCATCGCGATCATCGGCATCCTCGCGGGGATCGTCCTGGGCGTTGCGGGGTATGCGACGGGGAAGAGCGACAGAAGCAAAGCTATCGCCCAGATGGAGAAGATCAAGAATGGGTTGGAGGAGTACCGCGTGAACAGGGGCACCTATCCGCCCGGCATACCTTTGGCCACGAGCTCAAACCAGCTTACGAACGCGCAGTTCTTCCAGAATTTCACCAACGGGTTGCCGCGCGGCTACGATACTTCCGAGATATCTCAGGTGGATCCCTGGGGAAACGGCTACTGGTACCAGCGCGAGGCATCGTCTGCTTACCAGTACAAGCTTTGGTCCACGGGTCAGAACCGCCTGGACGACTCGGACAACATCAACAACTGGACCGGGCAGGAGTAAGGCCGGCGAGCGGTGTTCAAAGATCAGTGTTGAGTCGGAAATGAACGGAGGGTGGCGATGAAGACAGAGATCAGAAATCAGAAGTCCGAGATCAGACGCGATCCTTCACCAGTCATCACTCACCATTCACTTCGCTCGGCCTTCACACTGGTTGAGCTCTTGGTTGTGATCGCCATCATCGCCATCCTGGCGGCCATCCTGCTCCCGGCCATGAATGCGGCGATGAAGCAAGGGGAGAAAGCACAGGCCGTGTCGGAAGTGAAGTCCGTCGAGACGGCGGTGAAGGCGTACCTCAACGAGTACTCTAAATTCCCGACCGGCAACGGGATTGCCGCCGACTACTCGTACGGGGGCCTGGGCGGTTACGTCAACAACCGCGAGCTGATGAACGTCCTGAGGTCGATCGACGCCGCACCGAACACGGGCTATGTATTCAACCCGCGGAAGATCGTGTTCCTCGAAGTGGCGCAGGGCAGCCTCACCGCCAATGGCGATTTCACGGATCCTTGGGGCAATCAATACGAAATCACGGCAGACACAGGCTTCGACAACACGTGCAACAACATGAAAGGCGGATATACGACCGTGGCCAACAGGAACGTCGTCGTCTGGTCAAGGGGGCCGGACGGTACGGCAAATACGAGCGACGACATAAGGTCCTGGCAGTGAAACACGGTGACACATACAGTAAGCGGCGCCAGCGGGTCGCATTCACGCTGGTCGAACTGCTGGTCGTCATTGCGATCATGGCCATCGTGGTTGCCATTACGATCCCGGCCTTTCGAGGATTGGGCAGGGGGGCGGGGGCGGAGGGGGCGATTACCCAGCTGAGGACCACCTTATCGTTGGCGCGCCAGTGGGCCGTCACCCATCGGCAGCGGACGTATGTCGTCTTCCCGGACCGCGCGATCAACTACTCGGGGATTGAGAACCAGCTTTACAAGGCGTGCAAGGCGTACGCCGTGTTGGCCGCGTCCGGCGATGCCAGGCAGGGCCGCTACATCAAGGAATGGACGTTCCTGCCGCAGGGCGTTGTGTTCGATGACAGTGACCGGCCCCAAAGCGTGTTCAAGGACGACTGCGTGGTCACCAACGTGCCCTTTCCCGATGCGGCGCATCCCAGGGATATCTGCTGCATCGTGTTCAAGCCCGACGGCACGCCCGTTTCTCGGGGAGCTCTCGCCATCGGCTACGAAGTCTTTCTGCGCGAAGGCTGGGCTTTGGTGAACACCAACACATGGACTCTCGACTACGGCACGAACTCCGTCGGCATGAATCGCGGCGTTGAGGTGACGGGCTTGATCGGCGGAATCAAGCTTCACGACTATCAACAGAAATACTGAGTGGATCATGAGCCTGAGACCATATCGCAAGGTGCGGGCAACCGGCTTCACGCTGGTCGAGGTCACGCTGGCGATCTTCGTGGTGGCCGTGGGCCTCCTGGCGGCGTACAGCCTGTTCCCGGCCGGACTCACCATGAACAAGTTCGCGATCGACGACACGGAAACCGCTCTCTTCGGCGAGGAAGTGATGAACGGGCTTCATTCGAAGATCGACGGCGACCCCGTGGCCTGGGCGAATCTCATCGACAAACCCAATGCCGTGTATCTCGAGGCCGTCACGTATGGCATGTGGGAGGGGGGGACTGTTGGAGCGCTGGAAATGCGCCCGATGTCAACTCCGACCCAGATCAAGACGAACGTGTACGTTCAATGGGACAACAGGGTCATCGAGCGCGCGGTGCGTTACAACCTCATCGTCGGGAACGTGGCTGGCCATCCCGACATCAGGTATGCCCGTCTGAAAGTATGGAACGGGCAGTACGGCACGACCAACTCGCCGGCGGAGTTCTATACTGAGTTCTACAACTACAGGGTGATCGGGCCATGAACGGGATGATCCACAGAGCGGGAGTTGAGGGTGTCGGAACCCGCCCTCCGCTTCGCGGACCCCTCCCAAGGAGAGGACATGCGCGGGCGTCCACTCCTCCGGCCTGCCCGCCGAAGCTCTCGCCGCGGACACGGAAGGCCGGGGTGGGTCCCGCCGGCTTCACCCTGATCGAGATTCTCTCCGCTATGGCGGTTCTCCTGATTCTCGTGATGCTCTTGGGCCGCCTCTTCAGCGACGCCAGCAAGGCATGGTTGCTGGGCACGCGCAGGGCAGAGCAGAACATAGAAGCGCGGGCGATCCTGGATTTCATAACCCGCGATGTTCAGCAGGCCGTGGCGGACGATGTCTTGGCCTTCAGACTGTGCAGTGAGGACAAGGAGGTATTTGGGACGGGGGGACAAGGCTGGCTCAACGACGCGATCTGGTTTGTCTCGCTCAGCAACGATCCCGACAGCACTACTACTCCCCGTGCTGCGCGCGAGATCCGGTACTACGTAAGCGACATGACAGAGATCGACGGCAGCACACCCCTGCTGGGACGTTACCGGCTTATGCGAGGGACGAGGACTGGCGCAGTCAAGTGCTACGGCTCCTACGACTTCTGGACGAACACCAGTTGGAAATCCGAGGTGGTCGCCGAGAATTTGGCCAGCTTCGAAGTGTGGTGCGTGGGTGTGAGCAACAGCCCGAACGGGGCGGTCTACAAGAACCTGGGAAGCTACAACACGCTGAGCGAGGCCATCCCGCCGTGGTACTACGGCGGCCAAAACATCTCGGCGCGCGGCTATCAGTACCACAAGCTGCCCGCCTACATTGAGATACTCTTTACCAAGCTGGACGAGCCGGACGCGATAAGGGCTGCCGAGATGTTCAAGGCGGCGGGCGGCTCGTACGCCGCCGTCCAGGACTATGTCAATCGGACTGCCAAGCGTCACGAGATACGGATTAATCTGCAGAACCGCAACGGCTACGCACCCGACAGGTAGACATCCATGAGAAGGCCCCGCAGCAGGAAAGGGAAAGAGGGCATTGCCTTGGTGATCGTCCTCGGCTTCCTGGCCGTTCTGCTCACCTTGGGCGTGGCCTTCGCCATCTCCATGCGGACCGAACGGCTGGCGGCGCGGAACTACGTGGACAACGTCAAAGCCCACCAGTTAATGCAGGTGGCCGTCGCCCGGTCGCTCAGTAGCATCAGCGCGGACCTTAACGCTCAGGCGAATCCCGAGTACCCCGCGTGGACCAACTACTACTCGACCGATAGCGGCAGTTGCACCGATCTTCTCTCCGGGGTGGCATGCGGCTACGTCCCGAAGTCCCTGCAGCGGAGCGCTTCAAACGCGGCCCCCTCTGTGGAGTGGGCGTCGATCAGGAACAATGACAACAAGCTGATTGGCCGGTATGGTTTTCTTGCTGTGAACTGCTCCGGCCTGCTCGACGCCAACTGCATAGGCGGCTTGCCGCACACGTACGGAACCAACGCGGCGGAGATTTCCGACAGCACGGTGGTTATAGCCGAGATATCTGATTCGGGAAACTTTCGCCTGAGCAGGACGCAGAACAAACGATTCGAGTCTTTGCCCGAGCTCTACTGGCTGGGTCGCTCCGCGCCGGTTTTCATGAACCCGGCTTCGTACCCGGACAGCCTTTTTGTGTACTCCTACTTCGCGTCCAACCAATGGCTGGACACCGTCGACGTGCTTCATGCCCCGCTGTTCATCGGGGGGGATGAAGCCAGCGTGATGAACGCCCGCCCTCAGATCGAGGCCGAGTTCACGGCGATGGGTGTTATGCCAGCAGACGCCGCGATCGCGGCGCGCAACGTCGTGGACTATCTCGATGCGAACAACGAGCCGGGAAACGGCATCGGCGTGGAGAACTTCTGCACGGAACCGGTGCCCATGATCAACGAGATTGTCATCACGAATACGATCGGGGCATACAACGACGGTGCCGGAAACGACGTCTACATCAACCGCTTGGATATCATGGTCGAGCTGTGGTACCCTTTCGTCGGCTACAGCAACCCGAACGACTACACGGTCGAGTTGATCGTCCTGAGTTCCGGTCCGACACCGCAGTTCTGCCCGATGCGCCCTCCGCCCGCGGCGAAGGCGGTCGTATTGAAGCCGTGGCCGGGTGGGGGGGGGCGCTACCGGATCGTGCCCATGCCGCCGGTCATCGCCACGTATTCGACTCCGTCGGCGAGTCCTTCCGTTCCGAGCCTGCCGACACAGGTCGGTTTTGACCTGAAGGTGAGGGAGGGAAACAACAATCCGAACGGTGTCATTGTGGATGCCATCCGGCCGCAGAGCACCGTTATTCAGTGGAATTCCGCCCTGGTCGCTGCGGTTCCTGCGGTTGGGAGTACTAACAATACGCCGGTGTATCGAAAAGAGGCGGACGATCCGCGGATCAACTGGGACTGGGTGACGCAGTGGAGAGACAGGTCTGCAGCGTCCGACAGCTTGGGCCAGCAGAACAGCGCCCTGACCTACTCCTCCTCAGCCGAGACCAACATGTACGTCCGGAACTACGCCGACCTGCGGGTGGTTGGCGAACTGGGTATGCTCCTCTATGGGAACACGCCCTGGCGCACGATCCGCCTGCTGGATCCTGGAGCCCTCCCGATTCTCGATCGTTTCACAGCGTCAACTAATGCGTTCCGGAAGGGCTTGGTCAACCCGAACACGCTCAATTCCAATGTGCTGGCCGCCGTGTTCTACGACGTGGTTCCCGAGGGTTGGCCGGGTGAGGGCGGACCGGGCCTGACTGCCGAGGAGGCCCTCGCCGCCGCCACGAACATGATTTGCTTCAGGCCTTACGTGAATGTTTCCGATATTGCGAGGATGACTGAGGCGAAACTCGGGGACTCTATTCGCGGGGCAGGCACTAACCTCCTGAACCCCTTGGAACTGGAGGGAATCATCCGCAATACGGCCGGGCTTCTCAGTACCCGCCAGCAGTTGTTCACGATCATCCTTGCGGTGCAGTCGGTAGATGATGTGGACGGCGACGGATCGATCGGCGCAGACGAAGTCCGCGCTGAACAGCGCGCCGTCGCGGTGGTCTGGCGCGACCCGTATCCGGAGTCCGGGCCCAACAGTCGACACCGCACCTTCGTGCGGTTCTTCAGATGGCTGACGGAGTAGGGGATTCCAGAGTCGAGGATTCTCGCTACCCCCGTTACTCGTGATCGGTTTCCTGGCAGGTGTTAGGTTGTAGGTGGTAGGCGGCAGCGGGAGCGAGCCGAGACGGGAATCCCAAACACCTAACACCTAGCACCTAGAACCTTCCGTCTACCAACTCCGCTCGGTCTTGATGCGGAAGTACACGTTGGTCACGCCGGCGGGGAAGTCGAAGTTGATCGTGCTGATGCCGTTGGCGTAGGTGCTGTTGTACGGGCTGATCGCGATCCACTGCGGGAACTGGTTCGTGATCCGGGTCGTGTAGTACGGCGCGGCGTTCCAGCCGTTCGTGCCCGTGACCTGGATCATCATGTTGGTGCGCCCCCACACGTACAGGATGGTCGCGTTGGACAGGCTCGGCAGCTCGCCCAGGTACCCGCCGGCAAGAGTCTGCCCTGCGTTCATCACGCCCGCGGAGATCGGAGTGTTGGTGCCCCACGTGAAGTTCGTGTAGTTCCCGCCCGTGCCTGTCAGAGACAATGAGCTGTCCACGAAGTCCCAAGGCTCGGTGCCGATGTAGATGGCCGCCGAAAGATTCGAGGGGGGCGGATCGCCGTAGGTGAGAAGATACTCTTGGGCACCCAGCTCGTTCTTGAGCCGTATGGCGCCGCGCGATGCAAGGCTTCGGAATCCCGAGACCACATTGGTGAACAACATGTTCACGTTCGGCACATTGCTGTCTCCGATTACGTAGAACCCGAACCCGTTCGTGTCGGGGGGAAGGAGCGTGTTCGCGGGGATGCTGTAAGCGGCGTACGGGACGTAGATGTCAAGCAGTTCGACGGTCCAGAGACCTATGTCGCTGCCGGACTGCCCGCAGATCTCGATGAACTCGTTGGTCTCATTCGAGACCCAATCACCGAGGAAATTGACCTCGTTAACCCATATACTTCCGTGCCGGTTTCGGGAGATGCCGTACGAGGCGGGGTTGTTGGATCCGCGGGTCGGCCAATAGACCGGGCTGCGGCCGCCAGGTCCCCCGAAGAAGGCAACCAGGTAGTAGTAGACTATCGTGCCCGGAGGCTGGGCCGGAATGGCGTTGGTGGTCGTGAAGAAGTCGACCGCGTTGCTCATGTTGATCGGGGCGAACGGCCCCGACGCGCCGGCGCGCCAATACGTCCTCGCCGTGAGGCCCGTCGCGGTCCGGTTGGTGTAGATGTAGCCCGAGACGATGACGGCATCGTTGCTCCAGGGAAATTCCGGCACCGTGGCAACGCCGGAATAGACCACGTCGGCAAAGGGCTCGGTAATGACGAAATCGTCTATCAGGAACTGGTTCCCGCCGCCGGTGTGGTAGAGGCGCACATAGAGGCCGACGTTGGTGTCGAGCGTAAGAGAGTAGCTCACGTAATTCGTGCCCTTGAAGTCCTCTATGACGCCGTTCGTGACCCAGGCTGTGCCGTTCGTCGAGGTCTGAATCTGGTAGGTCACCGCCGGCTGGTTGGTGTCCCAGGTGCGGTACCAGAACGAGATGCCCTTGATGCCGTTGGCCATGAACGGCGTCTGGAGGTACTGGCCGGAGGCGGGGGCCCTGTCCAGGCGGCAGTACCAGCCGTAGCGCGACCGGTCGTTGAAGGTGAGCCCGTCCCCGATCAGCCACCCGTTGTTGTTGTAGTTCCCGTAGGCGTACGGCGTGAACCAGGTGTCGAAGGACTGGAGGATGCCTTCGGGCATCACCTCGTAGTAGCGGGTCTGGTCGTTGATCCGGAAGAAGTACCGGCCCTCCAACGGCCCCTCCATCACGATATCGCCGCCGGTCCCGTTGTGCACCTCGCTGGTGCCGCGGAGGGGCGAGCCGAGCAGGGTCTGGTTGATCTCGCCGTAGTGGTCGTTCCAGCTGCCGTTCCGGGCGAACTTGAAGTAGACGGTCGGCTCGTTGGTGAAATGGAACGTGGCCTGCCAGGTGTAGGGCGCCACCAGTTCCATGTTGGGGTCCTTCTCGTTCCATCCGTTGAAGTTGCCGGCCACGGCCATGCTCGCGTTGTTGGCCCGCGTCGTGCTGATCAGCACCACCGAATACAGCCCGTTCGAATCGTTGAACGTGAATTGGTAGAGCCCCGCGACGATATTCTGCATCTGGATGTCCTTGCCGTAGTCGGCTAGGTACTCGGCGGTGTTCGTCATGGGGACGGTGACAACGGTTTGGTTCGATTCGCCCCAGTTCAGGTCCCACCGGGTGTGCGGGACGAACTTGAACTTCGAACTGCTTGCCGCCGGCGCGTACAGCTCGGCCTGCCACGTGCTGTTGGACACGAGGTCCATGTTGGGCACGCTGGACCACCCGTTCAGGTCGCCGGCCACGGCCACTTGCTGGTAGTTGTACGCGGCGATCGTCTCAATGAGTTCGACGGAGAACTCGCCCGTGGAATCGTCGAGCCAGAACCGGTAGATGCCGCTCACGGTGTTGCTGATGACGATGTCCTTCCCGTAGATGTCGTTGGTTTCGAAGTCGGCGAAATCGTAGAGGGGGACGGCGAAGTTGGTCTGGTTTATTTTTCCCCACTCGTTGGTGCCGTCCCAGGTGTTGTCGGCGACGAACTTGAACGCGATCCGGCTGGCCTTGTAGACATACGTCTCGAGCGTCCACTGGTTGTTGGCGGTGTTGGTCATGTTGGGCACGGGATTCCAGCCGTTCAGGTCCCCTGCGACGGCCATGCTGGACCACAGGGACGTCTGGGCGCAGGCGCTATAGGCCAGCGCCAGCAGGGCGGTTACGCCTGCCAGGATGGGCTGTCTGAGGCGCATGAACGTGTGTTTCTTTCCGCCGGACTCTTCTACCACAAAATACCCCTCCTGCACGTGCGTGGCAATAGCGGGGGCGGGGAGTGTTCGGTGTTCAGTGTTCAGTATTCAGTATCGGGCCTGCCCTCCGATGTGTAGGAGCGGGTTTACCCCGCGACGAGCGGATCGAACACTGAATACTGAACACCGAATACTGAATACTGATTACTGGCTTTCAAATGTTGACGCACGCCGTCGCGAATACCTATACTGGCAACAATTTACAAAAGGCCGGAGACGGCTGCGGCCGGTGAACTGATCCGTTGGGGGTGCCTTTATGAAACGGACGTGCATCTCGCTTACGTGCCTTCTGCTCATCGCGATCTTCGGCGTATCCTGCTCGACCGACGTTTTCGCCCAGCAGGCTCCCGAGCCCGGCAGGATTGTCATCATCCGCAAGATCGAGCCGCTGAAGGTCCAGACGCCGCAGTACCAGCTGCTGAAAGGCCAGTTCATGGCCCGCACGCGCGACTGGTTCCAGGTCAACACGACCTACAAGACGGCCCCCGACTGGATCGATGAGCTCACCTTCACCTACTACGTTCTTGTCAAGGGCAAAGAGGCCGGCGCCAAGTACAACTTGTTCCGGGGTGAGGTGACCTACGCCAATATTCAGAAGGGCGACCACAAGAGCGATATGTACCTGCACCCCAGCACGATGGTCCGATTCGGCGACGTGGAGCGGGTGGCGGTGGTGATCAGTTCCCAGGGCCGCATCGTGGCCATGGAGAGCCTGCCCGCGCTCACGACACGGTGGTGGGAACAGCTGACGCCCGTGGACGGCTACGTCCTGAATCGCATGCAAACGCCCTTCGCGATGATCAACTTCGACGATTACGAAGCCGTGAAGGCCGGCGCCGCGCGGTAGAGCCCGGTTCAGCCGGGCTACGGTAGAGCCCGGTTCAGCCGGGCTACGGCCGCACCGCGCGCCGGGGGGAGTTGTCATTCTGAGTCCCGATCGGATCGGGACGAAGAATCTCCCTGTTGCTGATGTGGTTTCTGACAGAGGGTTGAACTGATGCTGAGACAGGATCGCATCCTGGCGCTGGACATCGGGGCCAGCGGCCTGAAAATCGCCGAGTTCGTGGCCCTTCGGTCCGGCGGCGTCGAGCTCGTGAACTTCGGCGTGGCCTCCCTGAACCTCGACCCGCAGTCCGACGGCGATCGCCAAACCTACATCACGACGACCGTCCGCGAGCTGCTCCAGGACCGCGGCATCAAGACCGGCCCGGTCCTGCTTTCCGTCTCCGGCCAGTCGGTCTTCTCCCGCTTCGTGAAGCTCCCGCCGGTGGACAAGGAGAAGATCGACCAGATCATCCTGTACGAGGCCCAGCAGAACGTCCCGTTCCCGATCGAGGAAGTCGTGTGGGACTACCAGCTGATCCGCGGCGCCGGCGGGGAAGTGGACGTGATGCTGGCCGCGATCAAGGCGGAGATTGTCGAGCACGTCACCGACTGCATCGAGCAGGCGGGGCTGGAGCCCGATCTCGTGGACGTGGCGCCCATGGCGCTCTACAACGCCGTGCGCTACAACTACACGGAGCTGCCCGGCTGCGTGCTGGTCGTGGACATCGGCGCGCGGTCCACGGACCTCATCTTCATCGAGCAGAACCGCCTGTTCAGCCGCAGCATCCCCGTGGCGGGCAACGCGATCACCCAGCAGATCATGGCCGAGTTCAACCTCTCGTTCCTCGACGCCGAGGAGCTGAAGAAGGCGCACGCCTTCGTCGCTTTCGGCGGCGCGTACGAGGGGCCGAAGAGCGAAGTCGTGGACAAGGTCTCCAAGAGCGTGCGCAGCGTGATGACGAGGATGCATGCCGAGATCAACCGCTCGATCAACTTCTACCGCAGCCAGCAGTCCGGCCAGGCGCCTTCGATCGTGCTGCTGACGGGCGGCACCTCGGTGATCCCGTACACGGACAGCTTTCTCAAGGACAAGATGAAGGTCGAAGTCGACTACCTCAACCCGTTCCTGAACGTGGCGGTGAGCGAGCGTATCCAGGCCGAGGAGATCGGGCGCAACGCGAACCTGATGGGGCAGGTGGTCGGCCTGGCCCTGCGGCGCGTGCTGACGTGCCCGATCGAGCTCAACCTGATGCCGCCCAAGGTTCTGGCGGACAAGGCGTTCCGCAAGAAGCAGCCGATGTTTGTCCTGGCGGCCGTCGCGCTCATCGTGGTGCTGGTGGTCTGGTGCGGCTACTTCCTCAGGATGACCGGACTCTCGAAGCAGCGCCTGGACAAGGTCGCGGCGCGCGTCGGCCAGCTGCAAGCCGTGGAGTCGCGGCTGGACCAGGCCAAGCAGCAGGTGTCCGAAGTGGACGGCCGGATCAACAGGCTTCTCGGGCTGGCGCAGAAACGCTCGGAGTGGCTGCAGGTGCTGGACGCGATCCATGCGTGCCTGCCGGACGGCGTATGGCTGACCTCGGTGAAGCCTCTGCAGGAGGCCCAGCCGGGCGCCTCCGAGTCCGCGGAGGGCGCACCCGCCCAGGCGGAGGCCCCGGCGATCAAGGCCATCGAGATCGCGGGGCTCGGGTACCGCGACAAGGTCGCCTCGGGCGCGCCGGTGCGGGAGTTCCGCGACAGGCTGCGGAGCGTGCCGCGGCTGTCCGCGCAGACGACGGAGATCATCTGGCTGCCCGCGCCGTCCCCGGAGGAGTACGTGATCCAGTTCAAAGTCCGCGTCGGCCTCAAGAATCCGCTGGAGCTATGAAGGTACGGAAGAACATGGTGTTGATCGTGGGCGGCGGCGTGGCGGCCGTCCTGCTGATCATCGCGCTGCTCATGCTGCTCAGGTTCCAGCGCGCGTACCAGCGCGTCAACCGCGACCTGAAATCGGCCATGTCCAGCCTGGACAGGCTCTACCGGCTCGACCCGTACCCGTCGGAGGAGAACGTCCTCCTCGTGCAGACGAACCTGGCCGTGCTGCAGGGCTACTTCGCAGAGCTCTATGCCTCCCTTCGCAAGAGCCAGATTGAGCCCAGCAAGATGGAGCCGGCCGAGTTCCCGCTCCTGCTGGACAAGACGATCGGGAAGCTGCGCCTCCGGGCCAGGGCGCCGAACGCCCTGCTCCCGGCGCGCTTCGCCTTCGGGTTCGACCGCTACGCGGTCGGCGCGCTCCCGAACCAGGAGGACGTGCCGCGGCTGGTCATCCAGCTCAAGACCATCGAAGAGCTGTGCGGCCTGCTGTATGACAGCGGTGTTTCCGAGATCGCTTCGTTCCAGAGGCCGCTGTTTGAGCAGGGAGCCGCGGAGGAGTCGTTCGTCGGCGGGCCGATGGGGCGTGGCGCGCGGCGCCAGATGCTCGACATGGCTTCCGAGGAAACAGCACAGAGGCCCGTGCAGAGCGAGTGGCGCGATCCGAGCGGGCTGTTTGTCCGCGAGCGCTACACCCTGACGTTCAAGGCGAAGGACCCGGCGATCTGGGCCGTGCTGAACGCGCTGGACCGGAGCAAGCTGTTCACCGTCGTGTCCCGCGTGGAGCTGGCCAACGAGAGCCCGCTGCCCAAGCCCGCTGTGGCCGCCAAGCCGGCGGCGCCGGCCGCCGGGCCGGGGGGCAGGACCGAACAACCGGGCATGGTGTTTCCGGGTGTGGCGCGGGGCATCATGGGAGGTGCTGCGGGAGGGGCCCAGCCCCAGGCGGCGCCGGCCGACAAGGCCCTGAGCCACGAGGAGCGGATCGTGGCGGGCCGCGAGCTCATCAAGGCGATCGTGGACGTGGACGTGTATCGGTTTGTCACCCCAGAGGAAGAGGAGAAGGCGAAGTGACGGCGGCTCGTCATGGCGGTTCCTGGTATAACCAGAACTACGACAAGCTGATTCTCTTTGTCGTGCTGGCGAGTCTCTTCGGGTCCGCCCTGTTCCTCGTCCTGGAGATCGCGCGGGTCAAGCAGGACCTCCAGGAGGCGCACTGGGAGAAGCCGCTGGCGGCGCCGAACATGGTGAAGCCGGTGGACCTGGCGGCCTTCGACCAGGAGCGCGAGGCCCTCACGAAGCCGTTCCAGGGCGCATCCTACTCGAACCTCATGCTGGTGAGCGCGCTTCGCGTGAGCTGCGTCGAATGCGGGAAACCGGTCCTGTTCAGCGCCGAGAAATGCCCCTTCTGCGGCGCGGTGCAGCCGGTCGTCTCGAAAGATGCCGACCAGGACCTCCTGCCCGACGAGTACGAGGTGGCGCACGGGATGAATCCGTACAGCCCGGACGACGCGGCGGAGGACTGGGACAAGGACGGCTTTTCGAACCTCGAGGAGTACCAGTCGGGCACGGACATCAAGGATGCGCAGAACTTGCCGTCGGCTGTCGGCAAGCTGCGCTACGTCCGCATCACGCCGAACCCGTTCAAGCTGCGGTTCCAGGGGACCGCCAAGCTGCCGGACGGGAGCGTGCGCTACCAGTTGAACCTGAGGACGTTGGAACGCACGTATTTCGTCCGGATCGGCGACGAGATCGAGGGGTTCAAGGTCGAGGAGTTCGTGGCGGACGCGCCGGAAGGTCCGGTGATCGTCCTGAAGCAGGGCGACCAGAGGATTCGTCTCGTCAAGGGCCGGGCGATCACGCAATTCGAGATGGTCGCCGACCTCGTGTTCCTGATTGACCGGGCGACCTACCGGGTGCGCGTCGGGGACGCAATTAATGTCAAGGAACATGAGTACAATGTCATTGACATCAAGCCCAATGGCGTGACAATACGCGACATAAAGAACAAGAAGGAAACGCTGATCGGCCCGCTTTCAGAGAGCGAGAAGATGGCGTTGACAGGCGGGCAGGAGATACCCCCTCCAGCCGGCGGGGCGCCCCCGGGCATGCCCCGGCCGCTGAAATAGGGCAGGCCCCTGAGGGGAGGGGAGTATCGTGCCGCGCCGGTCGGATTTTCGCACAAGTCATAAAAAGCAGGAGCGGACAATACTAACTGAAACGCGCAAGGAGGAGTTTTCGATGAGAGTCCCAAAAGCCACGGTTGTGCTCTCGTTGATATGTTGGCTGGTCCAGGGCATCGGACTGGTGGCTCAGCAGGATTCCGGATTCGAGTCCCTGTTGAGCGACATCAGCAAGGACACGGGAGCCGCGCCGGCTGAAGCGGTTGCTCCTGTTGCCGCCCCCTCCGCGGAAGCTCCTGCCGCCGCTCCTGAGGCTGCCCCGGCCGAGTTGGCGCCCGCGGGCGAGACTCCTGTTGTGGAAAGCGTGCCGGTCATCGAGGAAGCGCCGGTGGAAGCGGCCCCGGTCGAAGCAGCGCCCCCGGAAGCGGGGCCGTTGGAGGCAGCTGCCGTGGAGGCGGCCCCGGCTGAAGCAGCTCCTGTTGAAGCAGTCCCGGTTGAGCCGATCCTGCCCGAAGCGGCCCCCGTCGAGGCCGCGCCCGCTGAAGCAGCCCCCGTTGAAGCGGTTGCGGTTGAACCTGTGCCCGCCGAAGCGGCTCCCGTTGAAGCGGCACCGGCGGAAGCGGCTCCGATGGAGCCCGCGCCCGCTGAAATGGCTCCGGCGGAAGAGGCGCCCATGGAAGCTGCGGCCGAGGCCCCCGCCATGGCCGCTCCGTCCGAAGCGCCTGCCGAAGCGCCTGCCGAGATACCTGCTGTGGCCGCGCCCGCCGAGAAGGCCGCTGAGGCCAAGAAGAAGCCGGCCAGCCCCAGGGAAGCCAAGGCTCTGGCCGAGCAGGAGGAAGTGCGCCGGCAGAACATGGAGATCCAGGGCTTCAAGAGCCTCGAGGCGGGCTACAAGGCCCTTGCCGCGGGCGATTTTCCTGCGGCCGTGAAGAGCTTTGATGACGCCATGGCCAACCTGCCCGAGCGGCCCGCCACCGTGGCCGACCGCGAGCGGGCGCGGTGGGGCCTTGCCGAGGCCTACTACCGTATCGCCTTCGACATCTTCCGCCGCGGCGGGAGCCTCGTCGAAGCGCGCCAGGACGCCGAGCGCGCGCTGAAGCTGGTGCCGGAACACAAGCCCGCGGTTGTCCTGCTGAAGAAGATCGAGCGGGAAGAGACCCTTCGGGCGATGCCCGTGGCGGTTCCGAAGCGCCCGGAGGTCGTCGAGAAGAAGAAGACCACGGCCGAGCTCATCGCCCAGGGCAAGCAGTACTACATGGTCCAGGATTACGACCGCGCCGAGGTGCTGTTCAGCAGGGTCCTCCTGGAGGACCAGTACAACACCGACGCGATGAAGTTCCTCAAGAAGATCGAGGAGGAGAAGTACAAGATCCGGAGCAAGGAGCGCGCGGCGACGGCCGAGAAGATGATGGCCAGGGTTCGCGAGACGTGGAACCCGCCCATCCGCGAGGAGGTTGAGCTCCCGGCGGCCGTGATCGGCCGGCAGGGGCCGACCCAGACGACGACCGCCGCCATGCGGCTGCGCGAGAAGATGTCCAAGATCATGATCCCGTCCATCGAGTTCCGCGCCGCCAATATCGTGGACGTGGTGAACTTCCTGGTCGAGGCCAGCATCGCCGGCGACCCGGAAGGCAATGGCGTCAACATCATCCTCAACCTCAGCGTCCCCGGGGAAGGGGGCGCCGTTGCGGCGACGCCGGGTCCCGCGGCGGGCGGCGAGCAATTCCCGATGTTCGAGGCGGCGCCGGAAGCGGCCCTCGAGGCGCCGACCGGCGCGGCGGCGATCCGCACGATCACGCTGAACCTCCGCCGGATTTCGCTCCTGGATGCCATCAAGTACATCACGGAAGTCGCGAACCTGAAGTTCCGGATCGAAGAGAACGCGGTGATCATTACGCCCGCCAACGTGGCCTCGGGCCGGATCATCACGCGGTTCTACCCGGTCCAGCCCTCCATCCTCGACGTGATCGTCCAGAAGGAGGAGACGCAGGGGGCTGGCGAGCGCACGGGCGAGTTCGTGGGCATGGAAGGCACGCGGACGACGATCAAGCGCGGCGACGTCAAGGAGTTCTTCGAGAAGGCCGGCGTCCCGTTCCCGGTCGGGACCTCCATCGCGTACAACCAGGGCATCAGCCAGCTGATCGTGGCGAACACGGCGGAGAACCTCGAGATCTTCGAGCGCATCCTGGCCCAGCTGAATGTGGTCCCCAACCAGGTGGAGATCGAGGCGCGCTTCGTCGAAGTCGGGGAGAACGACCTGGAGGAGCTTGGCCTGCAGTGGATCCTGACCGACAACTACGAGGTCGCGCAGGAGAAGGGCAACGCTTTCCAGGCGATGTCCGGCCTCGAGAGGGTGCAGGTCAACGCGGACGAGGAGGGTTTCACGAAGGGCCTCCGCTTCTTCGGGGTGGACCGCACCACGGGGGCCGTGGACCCGGCTTCCGCGGTCACGCGCGGCGTGAACCAGGCGGCGCTCGGCGGCGTCCTCAGCATTTCTAGTGTGCTGACCAACCCGGAGGTCACGATGATCCTCCAGGCGCTGTCCCAGCACGGCAATGCGGACCTGCTCTCCGCTCCGCGAGTAACGACCCGCACGGGCGTGAACGCGCAGATCCAAGTGGTCCGGGAAATCATCTATCCCACGGAATTCGAGGTCACCCAGCCGACGGTGCAGAGCCAGGGCGACCTGGTCACGCCGCCGACCGTGACGCCGGGCTCGTTCGAAACCCGCGAGATCGGCGTCATCCTGAACGTGACCCCGACGGTCGGTCCCGACGGCTACACGATCGACCTGACGCTCGTTCCGGAGGTCGCGGAGCTCGTGGACTGGATCCAGTACGGATCCGAGATCACCCTGTCCCAGCCGATCCAGAACCCCCTGACGGGCTTGCTGATCGGCAGCCGCGAGCGGACGTTCCGGTACAACATCCCGCAGCCGATCTTCAGCAGCCGCAACGCAACGACCAGCATCGTGATCTGGGACGGCCAGACCGTTGTCATGGGCGGCCTGATCCGCGAGGAACTGGTCACGGTCAAGGATAAGATCCCGTTCCTGGGCGACATCCCGCTGTTGGGGCGCCTGTTCCGGAGCGAGGGGCAGAGGAGCCGCAAGACGAACCTGTTGATCTTCGTTACGGCGCGGCTGGTGGACCCGGCGGGCAAGCCGATTCACAAGGCCGAAGCGATGGCCATGCCCGGCGGTGCCGCCCAGGCGCAGCCCAACGAGCCGGCGGCGCCCTGAGGCTCCGCGCCGCGGTCGTGATTCAGCGAGAGGGTGAAGTCCGGCCTTCCCTGCGTGGGGCGGCAGGCGGTTTTTCATCGGATCCCTGTGTGCGAATTTCCCCCGGGCACCAGCTTCCAGTCCGGGGCCTGTAGAAACAGCGAGCTCGCGTACGTTTAACCATGTCGACGGACACACTCCTCCTGATTGACGGCACGGGCGTGGCCTACCGCGCCTTCTACGCCATCAAGGAGCTCTCCACCAAGAGCGGCCGGCCCACCAACGCCGTCTTCGGCTTCATCAAGATGCTGAGGCAGCTCGAGCAGCTGTGGAAGCCGACCCACTGGGCCGTGGTGTTCGACGGCGGCGTGCCGGAGGAGCGGCTGGCGCGGCTCGCCACGTACAAGGCGCAAAGGGCCCCGATGCCCGACCCCCTGCGCGAGCAGTTCGCGCCGATCGAGGATTACCTCGCCCGCTCGGGCGTGCCCTCGATCCGGATGCTGGGGCAGGAGGCCGACGACGTCATGGCCACGATCGTCGAACAGAGCGGTCCGCGGAGCGTCGAGGTGCTGATGGCCTCGAGCGACAAGGACCTGTTCCAGCTGGTGGGCGAACGGGTGGTCATGGTGGCGCCCTCGAAGGCCGGCGAGAAGATGGGGCCGGCGGAAGTGTTTGCCAAGACGGGGGTGTGGCCGGCCATGATCGTGGAATGGCTCGCGCTGACCGGGGACAACGTCGACAACATCCCCGGCGTGTCCGGCGTGGGCCCCAAGACGGCGGCGGAACTCCTCGCGCGCTTCGGCTCCCTGGACAACCTCTGGAAAGACCTGGGAAGCATCGCGAAGCCGAAGCTCCGCGAAGCGCTCGAGGCGCACCGCGCGGAGGTGCTGCGGAACGTCGAACTGATCCGCCTGCGGCGGGACCTCCCGGTGGGCATGGACTGGGAGGCGGCACGCGTGCGCCCGCCGGACGCCGCCCGGCTTCTGCCGTTTCTCCGCGAGATGGAGTTCGGCTCGCTGGCGCGGGCCCTGGAGGAGGAAAAGGACCAGGGCCCCATGCTGAATTTCAGCTGATCGAATCCGAATCGCCAGTCCGTTCCCGGATATCCGATGAAATCCTCCAACAGATACTTTGCCGCAGCCGGCCTGATCCTGCTCTTCGCGACCGGCCTCGGGGTCCGGCGCGCGGTGCTCGAGGCGCAGTTTCCGGCGGCGAGGGGAAGCCTGCCGTTCACCTTGGAGAGCGCCCTGAACTTCCGGCGGATCGAGGAGGTCTTCGACGCTGGCCGGCTGCCCGCCGTTGACCTGGACCTGGAGTATCCGCTGGGTGTCGTCGTCCGCGAGAACGACACGGTCGGTGCCGAGTACGTCTACGCGGCGCTCGCCCGCCTCTTTCCGCGGTCCATACCGCTGGCGGACCGGATCCGATGGATCGAGTCGGCGTGGTTCTGCCTGGGCATTCCGCTCGTGGCGCTGTGGCTCTGGTGGTGGCGCAGGTCGGCCTGGGGGGCGGCGATCGCCGGGGGATTCTATGCGGTGGGGTTGTCGAGCGTGATGCGGTCCACAGGCCAGGAGATCTCCCATGAGAACTTCGCCCTGCCCCTGCTGATCGGGCACCTCGCCTTCGGGGCGCTCTCCGACACAGCGCCTCGGGCGTCGGTGCGCTGGCTGGCCGCGGTGACGTCGGCCGTCCTTCTCGGGCTGGCGCTTGCGACGTGGGATTTGGTGCAATTCTATATCCTCTTGTGGATGGTGGTCTCGCTGGTCCGGCTGCTGCGCGGGACGCTGGCGGATGATGGGTGGGAAAGAACCCGGTGGCTCATGTCGTGGCTCGCCGTGGTGGCCGTCGGGTGGTTCAACCCGTACTTCCGTTCGCACGCGTTCCTGCTTTCTCCGCCCATGCTGCTGAGCTACGGCCTGCTGGCGGCTGCAGTTGTAAGAGGCGTTGTAGCAAGGGGTTCCTTAGCGCCTTCTTGGGGACGGCCCGGCGCGCTCCTGGGCATCGCCCTGCTGCCGGTCGTCCTGGGCTGGGTCCTGCCCACCTCCTTCCACGACAGCTACGGACACTTCTCGGAGCTCCTGTGGGCGAAGATCCGTTTCCTGAATCGCAAGCCGGACGACCCGGCGCGCCTCACCTTCGACCAGCGGATCATGTGGGTGCCCGCCCTTCATTCTGCAAACTGGGCCTTGACACGCATGCTGTTCCCTGCGATGTTATGGCTCAATCTAGCTGCAGTTCTCGTACTTTTACATCGCCCGAACGACCGCACCGGCTCCAGAATAACTCAGCTGCTTTTCTTCTTTCTGGCTTCGTTGGCAGCTTTTGTGCTGTTGGTCAGATTTCACGTCTTTCTGGCGATATTCTCAGCGGGAGTGCTTGGCGCGTGGGCCGCAGGGGCGGCGGTGCGCAGGGGATGGTTGCGGTGGGTGGTGCTGACGATCCTGCTGGCCGGGATGGGCGCCGAGGCGGCGCACACCTTGACAAGGCCCGAGCGGTGGGGAAGAACACAGGTCTACTACGACGAGTTGGATGACCTGGTGCGGTGGCTCGGCACCCACGTGGTCGCGGAACCTGTGCTGGCGAACTTCGGTGTCAGCGCGTCGATCCTGGCCTACGGGAAATGCCCCATCATCCTGCACCCGAAATTCGAGTCCAGGGAGATGCGGCAGCGGGTCCGCGGCTACGGCGAGGCGCTCTTCAAGGGAACGGAGGCGGACCTGCGGGACTGGGCCGACGACCGCGGCGCACGGTACTACGTGTACGCGCTCGGTGAGTTCGCGAGTTTCGGGGTCGAGCAGCAGATGCGGTACTTCGTGGATGCGCTGGAGCCGGCCAGCAACTGCGCGGCGCGGGTCCTGGAGACCGAGCCGGACCAGGGGATGTACTTTCGATATCTCTGGGGCAACCGGAAGTACCGCGTGTTCAAGATCCTGACGCGGGCGGAGGAGGGCCTGGCAGGCCGGTACAGTTCGGAGGCGCAGGGGGCCCTGGATCGGGGCGAGCTCGACCGGGCCGAGGAAAAAGCAATTTCGGCGCTCCTGTTGGACCCGCGGAACCAGCGGGCCCAGGACGTGGTGAAACACGTCGGATCGCTGAAAGACCAGGGGTTCAAGTATTCACGACACGAACCAGAGTAAGGGCGCCCCCCGCGGGGCGAGGCAGGCGCGAGGCCTGCGCATCGGGCTCACGGGCGGGTTCGGCTGCGGCAAGAGCGAAGTGGGGCGGATCCTGGCGGCCGAAGGCGTCGCCGTCCGGGATGCCGACGACATCGCCCGCGACGTGATGAAGGTCGGCCGCCCGGCGTTCGAGAACGTCGTGGCGCGTTTCGGGCGCGAGATGGTGGGGGCGGACGGGGAGATCCACCGGTCGCGGCTGGCCGAGCGGGTGTTCGCGGATGCCGGGGAGCGCAAGGCGCTCGAGGCGATCGTGCACCCGGACGTGATCGGGGTCCTCCGCGAGTGGCTGGACGAGGTGACCGGGCAGGGGCGTGCGGCCGTGGCGATCGTGCCTCTGCTGTACGAGGTGGAGCTGACGGACCTGTGGGATGCGGTGATCTGCGTGGCCGCGACGGAGTCTGCGGTCCTCGCGCGGGCGGTGCAGGCCGGGTGGGCCGAGGCCGCCGTGCGCGACCGGATCCGCGCGCAGAAGCCGGTGGACGAAAAGGCGGCGCGGGCGGACTACGTGATTCAAAACGATGGAACACTGGATGCGCTGAAACGGGAAACAAGGAAGGTATGGAAAACGATCTTGAGGGAGGAGAAGAGACATCATGGTTGACACACGAATGAATAGACCCAGGAGACCGAGGCCGCCGATGCGGGGTGGACACGGAGGGATGGAGCAATACCCCGAGGACGCACTCCCGCGGGAAGAGAACAACGTGCCGGTCCAGGCGCCTGTGAACACCAGCCCGGTGACCGAACCGCAGGCCCCGATGACGGGCGCGCCGGCTGCGCCGGCCGAGCCGCCGCCGGAGCAGAGGCTGAAGGGGACGGGCCGAACGCTCAAGCTGTTCGATCTGCAGGTCCTGCCCGTGCCGGAAATCCAGAAGCTGGCCGACAGCTACGGGCTCACGGACCTCGGCGCCCTGCGCAAGCATGAGCTGATCTTCGAGATCCTCAAGGCCAACGCGCGCCTCAGCGGCACGATGTACGGCCGCGGCGTGCTGGAGATCCTGCCCGACGGGTTCGGGTTCCTGCGCTCGCCGCACTACAACTACCTCCCGTGCCCGGAGGACATCTACGTGTCCCCGTCGCAGATCCGGCGCTTTGCCCTGCGGACGGGCGACCTCGTGGAAGGCGAGATCCGCGCGCCCAAGGACAAGGAGCGCTTCTTCGCCCTGCTGAAGGTGGACCGCATCAACGACGGCGATCCTGACAGTTCGCGGAGCAAGGTGCCGTTCGAGAACCTGACGCCGCTGTTCCCCGACCGGCGCTTCGTCCTGGAGACCAAGCAGGACGAGATCTCCATGCGGGTCTTGGACCTGCTCACCCCGATCGGCATGGGGCAGCGCGGCCTGATCGTGGCGCCGCCGCGGACGGGCAAGACGGTCCTGCTCCAGAAGATCGCCAACAGCATCTCGGCCAACAGCCCGAAGGCGAAGCTCGTCGTCCTGCTGATCGACGAGCGGCCCGAGGAAGTGACCGACATGGAACGGAACACCAAGGCCGAGGTCTTGAGTTCCACCTTCGACGAGCCGCCCGAACGGCACGTGCAGGTGGCGGAGATCGTCATCGAGATGGCCAAGCGCATGGTCGAATGCGGGAAGGATGTCGTCATCCTGCTGGACAGCATCACGCGCCTGGCGCGGGCCTACAACACGCTCCAGCCGCACAGCGGCAAGATCCTCTCCGGCGGCGTGGACGCCAACGCGCTCCACAAGCCGAAGCGGTTCTTCGGCGCGGCCCGCAACATCGAGGGCGGGGGCAGCCTCACGATCATCGCCACGGCGCTGGTGGACACCGGCAGCCGGATGGACGAGGTGATCTTCGAGGAGTTCAAGGGCACCGGCAACATGGAGCTGGGCCTTGACCGGCATCTCGTGGACAAGCGTATCTTCCCGGCGATCAACATCGAGAAGTCGGGCACCCGCAAGGAGGAGCTGCTGCTGCATCCGGACGAGCTCAACAAGATCTGGATCCTGCGGAAGGTCCTGAACGGCGTCCCGCCTGTGGAAGCCATGGAGCTGCTGGTGAACCGGCTGAAGAAGACCGGCAGCAACGCCGAGTTCCTCATCACGCTGCAGGGCTAGCCCCAGGCGACATCCCCATGCCGGCGCGGCACCCGTTGTCTTGACGGGGGTTACGCGCTGTCCTATGGTTAGCGCCCAGTTGGCCGCGGAGAGATTCCTTGATGAAAGTCAAAGTGGAAGAGGCCGGCCCGTGCCGGAAAACGCTGCGGGTGGAGATGCCCGCGGAGAGGGTGTCCGGCGAGTATCAGAAGGCCCTGGCGGAATACGCGAAGTTCGCGCGGATCGACGGCTTCCGGCCCGGCAAGGCGCCGCGCCAGCTGGTGGAGCGGCATTTCCAGAAGGACATCGAGCAGACGCTCAAGGACCGGCTGATCCCGGCCGGCTACGAAGAGGCACTCCAGCAGGAGAAGATCGATCCCGTGGCCGTGCTGGGCGTGCACGACGTGTCGTTCCTGATGGGACACCCGCTTTCCTTCAGCGTCACGCTGGACGTACCTCCCAAGTTTGACCTGCCGAAGTACCAGGGCATCCCGCTGGAAGGAAAGAAGGCGGAGGTGGCCGACAAGGACATTGAGGAAGCGATCGCGCACCTCCGCGAGCAGAACGCGCGGTGGGACGAGGTGTCCGGCCGGCCCGTTCAGCGCGGCGACCTCGTGCAGATCGACTACGAGGGCTTCTGCGAGGGCAAGGGGGTCGAGGAGCTGGCGCCCAAGGCCGCGGGGCTCGGCAAGGGCAAGGATTTCTGGATGCTCGCCGACGAGAACGCGTTCCTGCCGGAGCTCAGCGACGGCCTGGTCGGGGCGAACCTCGGGGAGAAGAAACAGATCCTCGTCGATTTCAAGGCCGATTTCCCCGAGCCCGCCGTGGCCGGCAAGAAATGCACGTATTTCGTGGATGTCAAGGGCCTGCGGGAGAAGAAGCTCCCAGCGGCGGACCAGTCGCTGTTCGAGGCGCTCAAGGTGGATTCCGAGGACGCGCTCAAAGCCAAGGTGCGGGAAGACCTCCTGCACGCGAAGGAGGATATGGAGAAGCGCCGCCTGAAGAGCGAGATTGTGAAGCACCTGCTGGCGAACACCAAGCTGGACGTCCCGGCGTCCATCGTCGAGGAGGAAACCCGGGAGACGGTGTACGACATCGTCCGCGAGAACAGCTACCGCGGCGTCAGCCGCGAGGACATCGAGAGCAAGAAGGACGAGATCTTCCAGGTGGCCAGCCGCAACGCGGTGGAGAAGGTCAAGGCGCGCTACATCCTTCATCGCATTGCCGAGGAGGAGAAGATCGCGGCCTCGGAAGAGGACCTTGCCGCGCGCGTGGCCGAGATGGCCGCGCGGTACAACATCCCGCCGCCGTCCCTCCGGGAGGAGCTGGCGCGGCGGGGCACCCTGGACAATATCGCCGAGGAGATCCGCGTGCAGAGGAGCCTGGATTTCCTGCTGGAGAAGGCCGTGGTCAAGACGTGACGCAAAGGGGGCAACGATGAACGAACACGATCAGATCCTGATCCCGATGGTGGTCGAGCAAACCGGCCGGGGCGAGCGGGCCTACGACATCTACTCGCGCCTGCTGAAAGACCGGATCATCTTCGTCGGCACGGCCATCACGGACGAGGTGAGCAACCTCATCATCGCGCAGATGCTTTTCCTGCAGAGCGAGGACGCGGACAAGGACATCAATTTGTACGTCAACTCGCCGGGCGGGTCCGTCACGGCGGGGCTGGCCGTGTACGACACGATCCAGTTCCTCAAGTGCCCGGTGACGACGTACTGCGTGGGCCAGGCCTCGAGCATGTCGGCGGTCCTGCTGGCGGCCGGGACCAAGGGCAAGCGGTTTGCCCTGCCCAACGCGCGGATCATGATCCACCAGCCGTGGGGCGGGGTGCAGGGGCAGGCGGCCGACATCGGCATCCAGGCGAGGGAGATCCTGAGGCTGCGCGACCGGATCAACGAGATCCTCGCGTTCCATACGGGGAAGACCCTGGAGACCATCGCGAAGGACACCGACCGTGATTTCTTCATGTCGCCCGAGGAGGCCCGCGATTACGGGATCGTGGACGAGGTTCTCCTGAGCAAGAAGAGCGCGGACCGGAAAGGCAAGTAGGCGGCCCGATGACCAAGCACGAGGAAACACCCCATTGCTCCTTCTGCGGGAAGCCGCAGGCCGAGGTGGGACGGCTGATCGCGGGCGCCAGGGCACAGATCTGCGACCAGTGCATCGAGCTCTGCAACTCCCTGCTGGCGCACGACGAGTCCGTGGCCGCCGGGAAGAAGACGCACGACTTGAAGGTGCCGAAGCCGCACGAGATCAAGGCGGCGCTCGACGAGTACGTCATCGGCCAGGACCAGGCGAAGAAGGTGCTCTCGGTGGCGGTCCACAACCACTACAAGCGGGTGAAGGACCGGGGCCGCGCCGTGGTGAGTTCCGGGCCGGCCGACGTGGAGATCGAGAAGAGCAACATCCTCCTCGTCGGGCCCACGGGGAGCGGGAAGACGCTCCTCGCCAAGACCCTGGCCCGCCTGCTGGAGGTTCCGTTCAGCATCTCGGACGCGACCACGCTCACGGAAGCCGGCTACGTCGGCGAGGACGTCGAGAACATCCTCCTGCGGCTGATCCACGCGGCGGACGGCAACGTCGCCCGCGCCGAGCTGGGCATCGTGTACATCGACGAGATCGACAAGATCGCCCGGAAAACCGAGAACGTATCCATCACGCGCGACGTCTCGGGGGAAGGGGTCCAGCAGGCGCTTCTCAAGATCCTCGAGGGGACCGTTGCCAACGTGCCGCGGCACGGCGGCCGGAAGCATCCCCAGGAGGAGTACATCAAGATCAACGCCGAGAACATCCTCTTCGTCTGCGGCGGGGCGTTCGTGGGGCTCGACACGATCATCCGCCGGCGGCTGGGGAAGAACGCGATCGGGTTCGGGACCAGGGGCAGGCCATCGAAGAAGGAGTCGGACGCTTCCAGGAGGGTGGAGCCTGAGGACCTTCTGCACTTCGGCCTGATCACGGAGTTCGTGGGCAGGCTCCCCGTGGTCTCGGTCCTTGACTCGTTGGAAGAGGGCGACTTGGTCCGGATCCTGACCGAGCCCAAGAACGCCATGGTCCGGCAATACACGAAGCTCCTGGCCATGGAGGGGGTCCATCTCACCTTCACGCCGTCGGCGCTGAGGGAACTTGCGAAGATCGCTTATCAGAAAGGAACGGGGGCGCGCGGCCTGAGGGCGATCCTGGAGCACGTCATGCTGGACGTGATGTACGAAGTGCCGATGAAGGGCAACGTCAAGGAGATCGGCATCACGAAGTCCGTCGTGGCAGGTCAGCGCGCCGCGCTCGGCGCGGACGACGAGTCGCTGAAGATCGCGTAGCCGCCGCGAGCTCCCGTTGGGTTGCGGCCATTCCCACGCGGCTCCCCGGATAATGCCTGCAAAGCGCTCAGGATCAATGAGTTGCGCCATCGCGGCGTTCGTCGTGCTGGCCGGCGTGCTGGCGGGCGCGCGCGAAGTTCCGATCACCATCCTCCAAACCACCGACCTTCACGGCCACGTCCTGCCGTGGGGCGGCGGCGGCGGAAACGCCTCCGCGGCGGGCCTCCTGCGCTGCGCATCCCTGATCCAGAACATTCGCGAGCAGGAAGCGAATGTGATCTACGTCGACTGCGGGGACCTCATCCAGGGCGGGGCGGAGAGCTGGCTGACCGGCGGCCGGATCATGGTGAAAGCCATGGAATGGCTGAAGCTGGACGCCTGGGTGCTCGGCAACCATGACTTCGACTGGGGGGTGGACGCGCTGGCGTCGCTCCACGACAGAACGTCGCTGGCCCTGCTCGGGGCCAACGTGGGGGTAGTGCCCGGAGTCCCCAACCGGCTCGGCAAGGTGGCGCCCTTTGTCGTCAAGGAAGTGGACGGCGTGCGCGTGGCCCTGGTCGGCCTTACGACGCCGGCGATCCCGACGTGGCTGCTGCCCGATACGCTGGGCGATGTCCGGTTCGAGCGGTCGGCGGAGGCGCTCTCGCGCATCATGCCGGCGGTGCGGTCGGCGCATCCCGACGTGATGGTCCTGCTGGTTCACCAGGGGTACCAGGCGCTCGGCGACGATACGGCGAACGAGGTCAACGGCCTGGCGCGCAGTTTCCCGGAGTTCGATGTGATGCTCGGCGGGCACCTGCACGCGCCGCTCGCTGGAGTTCGCTTGAACGACGTGCTGTATGGGCAGGCGGGGTGCTACGGCAACGGGGTGGTTCGCGCGGACCTGGTGTTTGACACCGTCGCGCGGCGCGTCGTCGAGAAGACGGCGGAGGTGATCCCGGTGACCGACCGGCACGAACCGTGCGAACCCCTGCGCGCGCTGCTGCGGGAGGACCTGGACCGCGCCGAGGCGTACCTTGCCGAGGAACTGGGCAGGACAGAGAAGGGGCTGACGGCCGCGGCCGCCGGGCTCGGGCTGTCGCCCGTCCAGCGGCTGGTCTCTGCCGCGATCGGCGAGGAGGCCAAGGCGGACGTCGTGCTTCACGGCGCCCTGTCGGAGGCCGGTTTGCCGGCCGGCGCGATTCGACGCGGCGACGTGTGGCGGCTGGTGCCGTACGAGAACCGCATAGGCGTGGTCTGGCTGACGGTCGAGGAGATCCGGGAGATCCTCGAGGAGAACACGGATCTGATCGGCTCCGTTCATTTCCTGGGCGCCTACGGCCTTTCGTACGAATACCATCCCCGCGCCCGGCCCGGGCGCCGGATCCGGAACATCTGCCTGCCCGACGGCACGACGCTGCATGCGCGGAAGCGGGTGCGGGTGGCCACCAGCAGTTACGTGCTGGCTTCAGGCGGCGGCCGGTTCCCCGGGTTCCGGCGGATTGCGAACCTGCCGACGTCACGGCTGGAGATGACGGACGTTGACACGCGCTCGGCCGTCGTCAAGTATGTGAAGGGGCATCGCCTGCTGCAGGTGCCGGCCGCCGGGAGCGTGCGCGTCGTGCGGCGGGAGTAGCGGGCGCGCGTATTCCAATAGGAGCTGCCGTGTCGGTCCAGGCCTTGAACAAGGACGAGAGGCTGCTGCAG
>JAZDKK010000015.1:0-18440 GCA_043803015.1 Verrucomicrobiota bacterium | reverse complement strand
TCCCTCGTGGGGGCGCCCCGCCCGCGCCACTCCTCGGAATGACCAACGGTGGGGGTGTCATCCCGAGTCCCGATGCGCTTCGCGATCGGGACGAGGCTTGCCCGCCGAGGCGGGGATCTCCCTCTGAACCCATCAGGCAGGGGGCGGTCCCGCGGTCAGCCGTACGTGATCGGGATGGACTGGGTCTTGGATCTCTTCTCGTCGAAGAGCCGTAGGCCCTCGAGCAGCAGCGAGACCGTCTTGCGGGAAATCGGCGATTTCGGCGGCACGGGCGTGCCTTGGGCAAACTCGAAGTCGCCTTCGGTCAGGCCGAGCATGGCGTACACGGCTTCTTCGCCCTTGAGGTCGCCGAACTCGGCTTCCGCCACCTCGCCCTGGATCAGGATCAGCTTGCCGGCTCGCTGGCTCACGTCCTTCACGGTGAGCACGCCGCTCTGGAGCGTCGAGTTCAGGAGCTGGATCAGGTCGGCCACACCCAGCGCGTGGAGGAGCCCGGAGAAATGGCCTTTCGGCTGGATGGCCGGCGACACGCCGACCACCTGCTCCTTGGTGGTGCCTTCCATGCCGGCCAGCACGAAAAGCATTTTGTGGGGCGGGAGCGTGACCTCGTCGCCGGGAACGAGCCCATAGGAACCGGACACGCGCTCGCCGTTGATGAACGTCCCGTTCATGCTGCCCAGGTCCCGGATCATGAACCGGCCGCCGCGCAGCATGATGGCGGCGTGGCGCCGGCTGATGCGTGCATCGGGGATGACGAGGTCGCAGCTGCGGTCGGCCCGCCCGATGATGAACTCGGTGTGGCCTTCCAGCGCAATGAGCCGCCCGCTGAACAGCAAGCAGGGCTGGGTCATGGCCTGTTTGCCGGAAGCGCCTTTTCGTCCCTGCTGCTCTCCCGGATGGGGCTGAACTACTTCGACCATGATTCGGAGACGCTCCCCCTTTGTGGCAAACCCGACTCTATATTACCCCGGTTGCGATGGAGATAAAGCAGAATTCGCATCCTGCAGGACCCGGGTGGCATCCCGCCTTTCGTCGCGCCGCGCGGCAAGGTCTGGCTGCATGGCTCGTCCGGCAGTCGGTGCCGGCACCGTCCGTTGCGTGGGTCTCACCTTCCGGCGGCCGATCTACGGGGTCTGGCTCACGAACGGGACGACCTGTGCGGCGCGGCCGCAGTGGATCAAGCTCTCGTTCATGTGATCCCGCTCGTCGAGGCCGATGCGGCGGAAGACGTCCGCCCAGCTGGCGAACGCGCCCCCCTCCGCGGCGGCCCGGTTATCCACCTTCTCCTTCTCGAGCTCGGGGTGATCAGCCACGAACTGCATGTACTCGTGCTCCGCGTGGTCCTCGAACTCGGCGTTGAGCAGGAACGCCCGCTGGATGTTGAACCTGGCGAGCAGGTGCGAGAAGAGGACGTACTTGAATGCGGCGATCCGGCGGACCAACCGGTCCCGGAACCAGGTGTCCCGCACGCCCAGCCGGGCCATCCGCTCGGTGACGACGCGGAGGTGCCAGAACTCGTTGTCCTGCGCGGCGCGGCCCCACTGCATGATGTCGCGCGCGCGCTGGACCGCGGCGGGATCGGCAAAACGCGAGTTCAGGAGCCGATACTGCCTGATCTCCCAGGCCTGGTACGGGATTCGGGCGAGGATCTCGAGCAATCTCACCTTCGGGAGGGTCAGATCCTTGCCGTACACCAGGTCCATACCCTCGAACAGCATCCTCGCCATCAGGCTGTACTTCATGCGGCCGCGGGCGAGGGTGGCCTCCTGTTCCTTTCTCGCGTCGATCGCCATCCTGGAATCCTCCGGTTTCTCGTATTCTACGCCATGCGCTGCGGGGAAGCAAACGGGGCCCTTCGCGCGGGCCGTGCGATTCATTCCGGGCCGATCTGGACGGGCGTCCGCCAGATGCCGCCGCTGCCGCGGCGGTCGGTCACCTGCACGGCGACGACGTTCCGGCCGACCTTGAGGCACGCGCCGGGGACCGCGTAGCGGCGCGTGCGCAGGTGCGCGCTGTCCCCATCGAGGGTTTCGCCGACCTTGAAGCCGTTCACGTACGCCGTGTCGATATCATCCACGGCGCCGAGCACCAGCAGGATTCGCCGGCCCGACGTGGACCAGGCGGCGTAGCGCGTTGCGTCGAGGTTGAACTCGACGCGATACCACGCAGGGCCGTCGTAGTTGGCGAACGGGCCGCCGGCGTTTTCCCAGTAGTCGGGCACCAGGACCTGCACCCACGAGCTGTCGTCCAGGTCCGGCGCGGCGAGCGCGCCGCCGCCCGTGGCGAACCGCCAGGTGCAGTCGCGGGCCAGGTCGATGGGGCCGTCCGGGTCGGCGGCCCGCGGGCGCGTCTGCCAGCCGATCGCGGCCGTGGCCCGCCGGATCCAGGGGCTCTTCATGAAGTGGCGCCACACAAACTGGGAGCGGTGGTTCTCGATCCCGAGCAGGATGGTGCCCTGGTCGATGCCGATGACGTCGCGCGCGACGAAGCTCTGGTTCGGGTTGACCGCATCCGCGAACCCGTACTTGCCCCACGTCTCGTGGTGCTCGTCGTACAGGCATCGCAGCGCGCGGATAGCGTGCCGCGGCAGGAACGGCGTGGAGCCGGCGACGGCGTAGGGGATGACCGTGCCGTCGACCGGCGAGTACGGCTCGCCGGGCGGGAAGCCGTAGATCATGTAACGGTCGCCCGGCCCGTCCGCGGCCCCGAGGCCCCAGAGGTTCGGGCCGTAGGATCCGAGGAAGGTCGAGGCCTTGCTGAGGCAATACTCGCGCATGGCCAGCGTGGCCAGCGTCGCGTTCTCGAAGTAATCGATGCCGGCCTTGTCCGTGCGCCCGCGGAAGTCGTACCACAGCGCCGGATACTGGTAGCGGAAGATCGACTGGAAGCCGAACTCGGTGAGGAACGTGTAGCCGGCGTAGTTGCCGGTCTGCCGGTTCACGGCGTACCACGAATCGGCCGTGAGCGCGTGCGTGGGGCTGCCCATGGCCAGCAGGTAAACGAGGATCCCCTCGGTGAACGAGCCCCAGACGACGTTGATGAAATTCCCTTGGGCGTCGACGCCCATGCTGACGAAGCGTTCGTTTCCGCCCCGGGCCCAGTTCCAGTCCACCCGCTCGAAAATCCCCGTGGCCAGGCTCGAAATCTCCGGGTCCTGGAAGTACTCCATGGCGACGATCATGCCGGCGAGGAAGAGGGCCGTGTCGATGGTCGAGATCTCGGTGCCCGGCGAGTCCGCGCCGCTGAAGATATCCACGAAGTGCGGGAAGAAACCGTTCAGCTGTCGCACGGGCCCGTGCGCGTACGTGTTCAGGGTCGTCCGGACGCGCTCCAGGGCGTCGTCCCGGCTGACCCACGCGTGCTCGGCGCCGATGGCATACGCGGTCAGGGCAAACCCGACGGCCGCGGAGGACGCCACGAAGCACTCCTCGCTCGACATGAAGTTGCGGCCGCGGTCCTTGGTCAGGCCGTTGGTCGGGGTGGTCTCCCACCAGAAGTAGTCGAAGGCCCGCCGTGCGATGAGGTCGAGGAACGCGTCGTCCATCATGCCGCTCGAGGTGGGCGGGTCGCCGGCGGCCTCCGCCAGGAGGCGCCGGGCGATGTCGCGCTCGTAGGCCTGCCAGGGCGTGGCCTGTGCGACGAAGCCGAGGAGGTTTGTGGCGGGCGGCGGGCCCTCCGTCAGGCCGTAGACTTCGACCTCGAAGATGGAGTTGCCCCATTCCGTGGCGCGGCGGTCACACTGGATCCGCAGGCCGAGGGCGGTGACCGGCTGCGGAAACGTAAGCGTGTCGAGCGGGCCGGACCCCCCGATGCGGTTACCCATGTTCACCCAGTTCGACGCCGGGTTCAGGATCAGGACGGAAAAATCGGACGCGCGCGCGGTCTCCCACCGGATCATGAGCTGCTCGATGTCCACCGGCCGGTCGAAATAGCCCTCGACCCACTCGCCGTCTCGGAACGCGCTGGTCCAGCGGCTGTTGATGTTGCTGTCGAACGCGAGCTCGGCGACGTAGCCGCTGCCGCCGTCGGACGACGCCTTGGCGCTCACGATGTACGGCCTGAGATCGCCCCGGTACGGAGCGGGTTCGGACGGGGGCGGGACCTCCGCCTCTTCTTCCTCCGGTGCGACTGCTTCCTCCGCCCTCGGCGGCGGGCGCAGCTCCTTCTTCTGAACGGCGCAGCCGACGGCCACGAGGAGCGCGGAGAGCAGGAAGAGGAGCGCCCGCGGGAACGTGCGGCTAGGCATCATGATGGCCAAAGACACCCGAATACCCGATTCAAGTCAAGTGCTATGGATTACGCGCGGCGCGAAGCCCTTCCGGGCTTTCGCGCCCTACAATCACCCCGCTCTGTAGGGCGCGAACCCCCCGGGTTCGCGCCGCCGGAGTGATTCGTGCAGCCCGTCGGAGGCGCAGCGGCTCGATCGTCACCGATGCTTCTCCAGCGTCATGGGGTTGAACTCGTTCTTGGCGAGGATGTACCAGGCGGCGACCGACAGGAAGCCGCGGTCGAGCAGCACCCAGCCGTAACCGCCTTCGGCGTTGGCGGTGTACGGGAGCGAGCGCGTCCTGACGCCGTTGATGTTCCGATCGATCAGGAACGGATCGAGCTGGTTTCCGTAGAACCAGCCGCGCTCCATCTCGCCGACGGACAGGTACGCGCACGCGATGTGCCCCACGCCGTCCAGCCAGGAGTTGGTGATGTTGAGGTCCGCGTGGTCGTACAGGCCCGCCACCGGGTTCCCGTTGACCGTCAGCGTCTTGCGGTACCGCAGGTCGTAGTCGGGGGTGTTCAGCACCTTCGCGTAGTCCTTGCCGAAGGCGAGGGCCCGCCACGTGTAATTGTCCAGCGGCAGGGCCTTGCCCTTGATCACGCGGTCCAGCCAGGTCTTGATCTTCTCCGCCAGCCGCTCTTCGCCGCACAGCTTGAAGACCGCGTAGCAGTCGATGTTCCCCTCGGCATGCCCGAATCCGGCGTGCAGCTTGCTGTCGCCCTTGATCCAGCCGTGCTGCACATAGCCGCCCGGGCCGTCGGAGGCGTCCGTGTACCAGGAGACCAGCAGGTCCTTCAGCAGGTGCGTGATCTCCTCGTAGCGGTGGGTGCCGAACTCCTTCTCGTAGCACTTGTACGCAACGAGCAGCCAGGCCATGTCGCCCATCCAGCGGTCGGTGGGCTTGAACGTGTGAAGGGCCTTTGCCGTGGCGTCGTCGTTCAGGTTGACGGCCTGGAAGAAACCGCGCGGCTCGCCCCGGTAGAAGAAGTTCTGGAGCGTGGGGTCCTCGTTGGTCCGGACCGTGGCGGCGGCAAAGAAGTCGAGGATGCGCTCGGCGCGCTCGCGTTCGCCTTTCACGATGAACGCCATGGCGGCGAGGGCGTTGTTGAACGTCTGGAGCTCGTTGTTCTCCATGGAAGGCAGGACCTTCCGGGCTGGCGACGAAACGTCCTGGACCTGCTTGAGCCACTCCAGCACCAGCGGGTCCTCGGGGGTCGGCGCCGCCGCGCGGCGCTGGCGGAAGCCGATGCCGGCGAGCTCGCGGTCAGGGTCCAGGACGGACCCGCCCGCCGGGAACGAAGCCTTCAGGCCGGGCGCGCCGAGGCCGATGTCGTCGATCCAGACCGTGCCCCGGCCTTTTCCCGAGACCACCCACTGGAATCGGGCCAGCCCGCTGTACTCGTCGTCGCCGCCCCACCAGTACTCGGTGTTGCCCCAGTAGACCACGAGGGGCGTCCAATCCTTGTACTGCCCGGCCAGCGGGTCCTTCCGGCCAAACACCGAACCGTCGGCATCAACGAACTTGAGCTCCAGGTCGCCGGTGCCCTCGCACCGGATGGAGAACGCGACGGGTACATCTTCCGGCGCGGGCTTGGCCACGGCTTTCGTCAGCTCCACGTAGCCGTGGGAGCCGCCCAACGTGTAGTCGAGGCGCAGGACGCCACCCGACGGACCGGCTTCCGACCTGAGTTCACAGGTGGTCTCCTTGTTCTTCAGCACCTGCCACTGGGTCGGGTCGTCCCACGTGACCCGGGGCGCGCGCGGGCGCCGGATGACGCAGGCGGGGACCGCCAGCAGGATGGTGAGGAGGGCGGCGAGGGTCAGGCTTCGGGCAGCGGACTTGCTGATGTGGAACATCTCTTCTCCTGCGGTGTTTCGTGTGGGCGGGGTTCATAGCATAACCCCGGCCGGATGCCAACGCCCGGAAGAAGTCACTCAACCTTGATGCGGTAGAACGCCCGGTCCAGCCCGCCCACGGAGGTCGTGTGGACGTTGAGGGTCGGCGTGCTGGCGTTGGTTTGGATGGCCGAGAAGCCCTCCGGCGCAACCAGGCTGGCGGACCGCTGCACGACGTAACTCTGGTTGATCCCGCTGGTCCATTCGAGCACCACCTCGTTGGTGCGCCACTCGAGCCGGACGAACCGGGGGATGTCCTTCAGGACCAGCAACCGATCGTAGATCAGCTTGTACAGGCTCTCGTGGCCCGCGGTCACGGGGTGGATATCGAAATTCAGGGGGCTCAGCGGCCGCCGCACGTAATCCGGGCTGAGATGGCTGGGATCGCCGAGGTCCACGCCGTAGCAGTGATGCATGAAGTTGCTGTAGACGTCGGCAAAGAAACAGCCCTTGCTCTCGGCCACGTTCCGGATGATCTCGTCGGCCGTGATGGTGGCGGCCGACGCCGCCCAGTAGTTGGAGTACAGGAGCGACAGGTTGGTGCTGTACCCGTCGAACAGGTCGTAGTAGTTGGCCATGACGATCTCGGGCGGCGGCGTGTTGCTCTGAAGCATCCCGATGATCGCCATCAGGTTGGTGCGCAGCTGGCCCTGCTCGGTCTCGGAAAAGACGCCGTCGCCGGCGTACGCGATGAGGTCGTTGCCGCCGATCATCACCACGACGAGGTTCGGGTCGTGGTTCAGCACGGTGCCCAGGTAGGGGTAGCTGTTGGTGTCGGCCCACTCGGAGGCCTTGGATCCCGAGACCGCGCTGTTGTACTGAGTGATGCCCGGCCACAGGTTGGTCAGGGTCTCGTCCTGGGACGGGTTCGCGCACGCGGACTGCCCGAACAGCATCTGGACCCAGCCGTAGCCCGCGCACTCGGGATTCACGCCGGCGG
This sequence comes from Verrucomicrobiota bacterium, assembly GCA_043803015.1. GTDB lineage: Bacteria > Verrucomicrobiota > Kiritimatiellia > CAIQIC01 > JAGNIJ01 > JAZDKK01. The sequence continues at coordinate 11,331 of JAZDKK010000015.1, read as the reverse complement.
AGACGCTGTCGCCCACGACGTCGAATACCGAGTAGTCCCGGGCCGCAGCGATCGCGGGCAGGGCAATGGCGAGTAGGAGAGCCCGCGCCGTCTTGTTCATGATCCCCCCTTGTCCTATCCATAACATAACGCGATCCGGCCGATTTGATTAGCGGAAACCGCGGCGCAAAGGTCGGTGACGGTGCTCTCGCCTCCTTTTTCGTTTTGGCGGACGCTGGAAATCTTTCGGCCTGCGCGGTATTCTAGACGCTGATGTCCAAGCTATCCTTGGTTTGTCTGGATTTCGACGGAACCATCGTCGTCTACGACGAGGAGCCGGGTTTCCTGCATCCGGAGGCCGTCGAGACGATCAACGCGCTGGCGGCGCGCGGCATCGGCTGGTGCACCAACAGCGGGCGGGGGCCGGACAGCCAGTTGCGCATCCTCGAGCTGTCCCGTCTTCGCGGGCTGAGCCATATGCCGGACGCCCTGCTCTGCAGCGAGAGCCTGATCTTCCGGAGGCGGGACGGGACGTATGTTCCGTGCGAGCCCTGGAACACCCTGGCGCAGATCCGGCTGACGAGCTTCCACAGGAAAGTCCAGGCGGCGATCCGGCCGCACCTCGACGACTGGAAACAGAAGTACGAACCCGAGACGTACGTGGGCGAGGGCTACACCACGTTCAACGTGGTGGATGCGGATGGGCGGACGGAGCGCCTGCTCGCGGAGCTGAAGGACGCCATTCGGGACGTGGAGCGCGCGATGGTGACGCGCAACGGCGGGTGGCTGGTGCTCCTGCCGGACGACCTGGGGAAGGGCAATGTCCTGCGCGGCTACCAGAAGGTGGCGGGCATCCCGCACGAGGCGACCCTCGCCGTCGGCGACCATTTCAACGATATCAGCATGCTGGACGGTTCCGCCGCGCGCCACGTAGGCTGTCCGGCCAACGCCATCGCCGACGTGGTCCGAACCGTCGTGGGCGCAGGGGGATACGTGGCCCGCGGCCAGGGGGCCGAGGGAACGGTTGAGATCATCCAGCACTACCTCGCCGCCCTTTCCGATGCGTGAGCATCGGGGGTGGCAACAAACGCGTTCCTGGAGTAAATTGTATCTTGCCGGAGACGGCGCATTTCTTCTATATTCGGGACCTCTAGTGCAACCGATTTCAGGTCAGTAAACATCGAGCAGACCGTGGGGGGACCAACCGTGAAAAAGAGCTGGATCATTATCGTTGCATTGACGCTCCTGGCCTCGTCGGGCTGGGCGAACCTGCTGAGCAACCCGGGCTTCGAACAAGGCGCCGCCAACTGGACATTCAACGGGGGCATGACCCAGAACGACTGGGCGCGTCGCTCGGGTACCAACGCCCTCGTGATGGGCGTCTGGCACTCGCCGACGAACGGCATCGTCTCCCAGGAAGTGCCCGTCTCGTCTACGGGCACGTATACCTTCACCATCTGGACGACACGAGAAACCAATACCCCCCTGACGGCCCTGCAGCTTCGACTGGACTGGCTGGACAGCGGGGGGGCGCTCCTCGGGGATACGCCGGGCACGGCCAGTTACGTAAATCTCCCCAAGGACATTTCCTGGCATCAGCTTTTCGTCACCGGGAACTGCACGAACTCGGCCTTGGCCAAGGTCCGCGTCGCCGTGACCAGTTGCTGGGTATCGGCAGGCGGAGACGGCTCCTCGGTCATGTACGACGACGCCGATTTCTACGCCGGTCCGTATGCGGGAAATCGGTTGGCCAATGGCGGCCTTGAGACCTTCGGTTCCTGGCGCAACAACCAGTGGAACGGGTCCATGGACATGTACGGGTGGGATCAGGGCGGCATGCTGGGCCAGGACTGGGCGGCCAGGTGGGGGACCAACGGTCTTGCGCTGTACTCTTTCGCCAACCCTGCAGCCGGAACGAGCTGGACGTTGACAACCTGGCAGAACGTGGTGCCGACGACGGGGACGGGCACCTACCACTTTGCGGTGTGGATCATGCGGGAGGCGAATGCGCTCGTCAGCAACGCCTACTTCAAGATCGAGTGGTATGACTCGACTTTCTCGAACAAGGTGTCGGACGATATCGTTTCGAACATCACCCTGGCCAACGACGGCGCATGGCACGACCGCTACGTGCAGGGCGTCTGCACCAACGCCAATCTGCACGAGGCGCGCGTCACCATGCATTACGAGTGGAGCTACAACTCGGGCGGCGATCCCCGCGCCACGAAGATCGATGACGTCCGTTTTGCGTACGGGCCCTACACGACCAACGTGGTCTACTACGACTGGGGCTATCACGCCGGCGGGGCCAACTCGCCGCGCGAGGAGCAGGTGCCGGGGAACCTCGGCCTCGGGTCCTTCCTGCAGGTCAACTACATGACCGGCACCAACAGGACCTTCGTTCTTGCCGAACGGCCGTCGGTGGCGCAGCGCTCGTTCGAGTCAGGGGTCGTGGCCCTGCGGACCTCGTGGCAGCGGCCCGACGGGGGTGCTTGGGTCAACGGCTTCTTGCTGATGACCAACGTCGCCACCATCGTGGTGAGCAACACCGCGCCGTTCCACGGGCAGCCCTCGGTCGGCACGAAGACCATGGACGTATGGCGGGTGGATTGGGCGCGACCGCGGACCACCAACGATCTCTACCACCTCACCAACGTCGTCCGGGTCTACTACACGCCCGTCTTGGCGGCCGTGGATGGCAACGCCGCGAGCGACTTCAAGTGGGCCCTCCTGAAGAACGGCGACCTGACGAACAACCTGGGCCAGATCTTCGGCCGGGATTACAACGGGAACGACTACTGCTACGACGACATCCATCCGAATCCCCAAGGCGCCCTCACCAACGGCGATTTCGAGGTGCCCCCGAGTGCGATCATTCAGGGCTCCGGGTGGCGGTGGATCGAGCGCGTGAGCAGAGACACCTGGTCGGCGCGCACGGGCACCTACGGCGGCACTTTCCAGACGTGGGACCCCGGCGAAGCCCAGGTTCTCCAGGACATCCTGGTCACGACCGGCAGGACGTACACATTCTCCGCCTGGATGCTGATCAACGCGGGAGCAACCCCGACCAACACGAAGCTGGTCATGGAGTGGTACAGCACCAACATGGTCCTGCTTCAGAAGGACGAGAAGAGCCTCACGGCCCTGGCCAAGAACAACACGTGGTATCCGTTGTTCATCACGGGCTCGTGCACGAGCAACGATCTCTGGTTCGTGCGCCCGATCGTGTTGTCGCAGTTCAACGACGGAACGATTCCGTTCAACGAGGCCATGTACTTGGACGACGCGGCCTTCTACGAGGGGACCTACCTGGTGAAGGTCCAGGACGGCGGGTTCGAGCGCGGCGATCCGGCTTGGTCGTACGCCCAGTTCTCGGGCCGGGACGGTTGGGCCGGCGACTTCAGCCCGTGGGGCGCCGATTTCCAGGCCTGGGACACGAACCAGCTTGAGTACCAGACGACCATCAGCCAGCCGGTCGGTGTTCCGGGCACGGGCACGTACAGCTTCTCGGTCTGGATGTCGCGCGAGCAGAACGTGCTGCTGACGAACATGGAACTGCGCCTCGACTGGTACAACAGCACGGGCACGCAGCTGGTACAGCAGGTCTCGAGCAACATCATGGCGACGCTTCCGGCTGACAACTTGTTCAGGGAGTACTACATGAACGGCACGTGCACGAGCCCGGCCGCCATGTTCGTGCGCCCGGTGCTCTTCGGGCAGTGGCAGAGGGAAACGAACTTCACCTGGGGGCACGCGAACAAGATCGACAACCTGCGCCTGATGACGGGAGCCTACGTCTATCCGCTGAGGCTCGACTGGACCTACCACAGCGCCGGCGCCCAGAGCCCGTTCGTCGAGCAGGTGCCGGGGACGAGCAACTTCGGGGCCTTTGCCCAGGTCAGCTATGCGTCGACCACAACCACGTTCTTCGCGCTGGCGGACGACATCACCAACATCACTCTCCGCCCGGACGAAACAGCAGTAGTGTGCCTCCGCACGGCCTGGCAGCGTCCGCCCGGAGATCCGCATGCCGGTGACTGGGTGGAGCAGCGCAGCAACATGACCTGGGTCGGGACCGCGGACCTGTCGGCCTTCTCCTTCCATGGGTCGCCCCTCAGCGGCTCCCAGCGCGTCAACATCTGGCGGATCTACTGGCAGCAACCCCTGAATACGAACGGCGTGCCGTACACGAATACCATGCAGGTCTACTACTCGCCGTTCCTCAAGACGACGTACGACAGCGGAGAGGTGGAGCCGGGCCGCATATTCTTCGCGCAGCACGACGGGACCACGAACAACAACTACGCCTCGGAGCCGCAGTTGTTCCACCCGATCTACGCGGGCGTGGACTACGTCTACACGAACGCGCGGCCGTTCAGCTCGGACATCGACGGCGATGGGATCCCGAACGACTGGGAGAGCGCCCACGGCATGGATCCGGGTGACCCGACCGGCACCAACGGCTGGTTCGGCGATCCGGATGGCGACACCTCCGTGAACGGCGACGAGTACACCGCGGACACCGATCCGCAGAACGGCAGCGCGTACTTCGACGCGGTGATTACGGGCGCGGTCGGGTTCGCGGTGACGGAGATCACCGCGGGGCCGCCGACGACCAATACCCGGCTGTACGGCGCGTACTGGAAGACGAACCTCGTGGCGCCGGGCGTGCCGTGGCTACCCTACGGACCAGGGGTCCCGGGCAACGACAGCACGACCGTGCCGCTCACGATCACGGTGACAAACGACGCCGCGCTGGAGCGCTTCTACCGCACCGGCGTGAGAGTGCCGTAAGGCGCGAACTGAAGGACGACTGAAATCGCCCGCGAGGGTTCAGGCCCTCGCGGGCGATGTGCTCTTTGCTGGGGCTGCCTTTTGAGTCCGCCGAACGGCGGACTCCTTCGGAGTGCGGCAGTTTGTCTGCCGCCTTACGGCCTACCCCCGTTCCGAACTCGGCGGCTGCGGTCCGAAGTCATCAGGCTCCTGGAGGCGCTCGTACTTGAATGACGCCACCTTCTTCTGGAAGGCTGGTGGGTACTTGGATCGAAACCAGCCTGCCGAACAGAAGGGGTATTGGTCAGCAACAGGAACCAGACCGTGGTGTACAGCGTTGTTGAGGACGTAGTTCAACCGCGGGTAGTAGCTCTTCTCAAAAGTCAGGCACTTGTCCCAATACTGGAACCACACCTGTCTGCCTGGAGCGTCGTCCAGCCTGTTCAGTGCTGCCGCTGCGTCCGAATGAATATGCTTAACAAGGCTGTGGACATCGCCATGCTGTAGCGGTGCCTTGGCAATGACATGATAGTGATTCGAGAACAACGCCCAGGCTCGCAACTCCCACCCGCGCAGGTCCATCACGGTCCTCACAGCCGTTTCCAGAAGGCCCAGCCGTTCGCAATCGTGGTAGAAGTGCTGTCTGTGGAGGGTCCCTGCCGTGATCATGTAGACTGTGTTGGGGACGAACAGATGGAGAGGCGCGTGATGCCAGGTTGTCTGTTCTTGGGTCATGTTCGCGCAAGGGATAGCAGGCTGACACGCTTCTCGCAAGGCGGCAGTCAGACTGCCGCACTCCGAAGGAGTTCCCCGGCCTCTGCCTGGGGGCAGAGGCCGGGGAACTCTACGACCGCGTCTACTCCACCGCCCACTCCGCGGTGATCTGTTTGACCATGCCGGGGCAGCGGCAGGCGGCCTCGTCGTAGTCGGACCAGTTGTTGCCGTCCACGACCACGCGGACGGGCTTGCCCGGAATCGGCCAGTAGAGTTCCACGCCCGAGGGGGCGTTGGCGGAACCGCCCAGCGTCACCGTCAGCGTCCTGCCCGACGCGCGCGCCGTCAGGTCCAGCACTCCGAAAAAGGTGGGGAAATGCCGGAGGCTGATCCCTTCGCCGTCGCGGACCCATTGCTCGGGCGCGCCGGCGAGCAGGACCAGGCGTCCATCCCGCTCGCGAACCAGCATGCCGCGGACCGCGTTGACGAACCCGGCGCCCACCCAGGTGTGGGGCATGTCGCCGATGTAGCTGCCCATGCGCGGGTCGCTCAAGACGACCTCGGCCAGGTGGTTCCACGCCGCCGGCCGGCGGCAGGACATGATGTAGTCCAGCAGGTAGTTGGCCTGGTCCTTGCGGCCGAGCAGCACGAAGGCGTTGATGTTCCGGACCTCGTAGGGCGTGAAGCCGCCGGCCCAGCCGGGCTTCGACCGGCCCACGATCTCGTCGAAGTAACGCTGGTACATCTTCTCCAGCAGCGCCCGCGGGAGGATGTCCATCTCCTCGCACGGGAAGAGCCCGATGGTCGTGGACGTGGCGTCCATGTCGCCCTTCTCGGCGCAGCCGGGGATGTAGTCGATGCCCTTGAACGCGATGGTCATTTCGATCGAGGCCTTGAGGGAAGCTCGGAACAGCTGGTACTGCTCGTCGGCCCACGCGGCCTCGTTCGTGCGGCCCAGCACAAGGAATGCGTCGCGTCCATCCTTCCACCCCTTGAGAGCGAAGAAGTCATCCCAGTAGCTGTGCATCGGGGGCGAGTACCCCTCGTGGCTGTAGGATTTCGGCAGGATGCCCACGAACCGCTCGCGGCCCGGCTCGTCCTTCATGTAGTCCGGGGCCATCGTCTGGTCGCGCAGCTTGATCAGGTACTGCAGGGCGAGGACCATCTTGTCGAAGTACTTCGCGAGGTAATTCTTGTCCCCCGTGAAGCGGTAGTACTCCATGATGCCGTACACGAACTCGCCCTGGCTGTCGTATTCCAGGTTCGAGCCGAAGCCGCCGTTGACCGTCCCGTCGTTGTTCAGGATCGGCGGCACCAGCCCGTCGGGCTGGATCCGCTCGGCATACCAGTCGAGGAACTCGCGGACCGGCTCGGCCAGGCCCAGGCGGAGCAGGGCGGCCCCCGTGAGCGCGCCGTCGCGCATCCACGCGCGCTTGTAGTTGCGGGAGCCCGGCTCGATGGCGGGGCCGTCCTTGTTGACCAGGATGTAGGCCAGCTGGGACTTGAGCGTGTTGACCACGTCCCGGGCGGGCAGGTCCAGGGAAACCTTGTCCACCTGCTCGCTCCAGTACTGGCGCATCTCCTGGAGCCGCGCATCGAACGCGGCATCCAGGGATTCGTACACCTCGCCGTAGCCGTGCTTCGGGAAGGCCGCGAGCCACCCGAGCGTGTCGTGCAGGGGCGCTGCCGCGACCACGCTTCGGCTCTCGCCCGGCTTCAGGTCGAAGTCGTACGCGAGGGCGCCCGACAGCAGCTCGCCGGCGCTGTCGAGCTTCGATGCGGCCGGCAGGAGGCCCCGGTGAAGGTCCCGCGCGATGTCCCCCTGGTCAAACGGGCGGACCCCGAATCCGTCCGGCGCCGTCATGGAAACAAACAGGTTCGAGCCGTTCACCTTGACGACGACGCCTTCCGGGGTCGCCTCGGATTCCATGGAGCGGATCGGGGTCAAGCCCCCATACTGCCACGACGGGTTGACCTGCACCGGGCGTATCGCCAGGAACAGGCGGCCCTTCCGCGGCTCGGTCGACGCGTTCGACAGGCGGTATCGGATGAACGTCATCGAGTTGCTGGTCGAACCGATCGCGAGCGCCTGGACCGTGAACTGGAGGGCACCGAGGTCCCACGCGACGCCGGGCAGCGGGAGGTAGCCGCCCTCCAGCGACTGCGTGACGGACTTCGCGTCGAACGCCGAGAGCAGAGCGCCGTCGCTGTACACGTACGGCATAATCGAGGGGGCGCCGAACCGCGGTTCCAGGTTGCCGTACTCGTCCAGCAGGCTTTCCCGGTCGTCGCCCGGCAGGCCGACGACGGTCCAGTACACCTGCCGCTTCAGGAGCTGGTCCGGATAGGAGCCGGGCTTCATCTTCTCGGCCGCCACCTGGTACAGCGAGAGCGGCGTCGCCGTTTCGTCGGGGCCCCGGATCGAGATCTCCCGGATCTCGACGGCCTTCTGCCCGACGCCGGCGCCCAGGTCGAGGCGCAGGTAGCGCGCCGTGGCGCGCGGATGCAGCAGCATGTCGAAAGCGCCGAGGCCTTCCTTGACCTCGCTCATCTTGGTCCACGCGGAGCCGTCGGCGGATTCGTAGAGCGCCGCGTCGGCGGCGTAGCCCGTGCCCCAGTCGACGCGGACGCCGCCCAGGGCCTTCTCCTTGCGCAGGTCGATGGTGATGGAGCAAGGGGCGGGGCTGGCGCACATCCACGACGTGTCCAGGCGTCCGTCCATCAGGTTCAACGGATCGCTGCCCGGCCGGCCGACGGCTTGGATCAACGGCTGTTCCGACGGGCCCTTGATGTCGACTTCCCAGATCGAGTGGCCCCAGCCCGTGCCGCGCTTGAGGCCGATGATCTTGACGAACCGCGCCTGGACGGGCCGGAGGTAGATCTCGTCCGTGGCGCCGTCGCCCTTCTTCTGGCTGTACGTCTCGGTCCACTCGTTGCCGTCCAGCGAGGTCTCGATGGAGTACTCGCTGGAGAAGGCGGTTTCCCAAAGAATCGCCAGGCCGCACACGGTGGCCGCCCGGCCCATGTCGATCTGCAGCCAGTTCGGATCGGCCGCGGGGCTGCTCCAGCGCGTGTCCGTCTTGCCGTCGCAGGCGTTCGAGGCAGGGAAGAGGTCCTCCTGGGTCGCGGACGCGGTCGCCTTCCACTGCGATTTCGGCGGCGGCTCGACCGCCGGCGCGGCCGGCTCAACCCGCGCCGGCGGCGTGGGTGGGGCGGACGGCGGGGGTGGTTGCGGCACTTGGCAGCCTGTGAATGCCGCGAGGCAGGCGGTCAGCAAGCTGATTGAGACCGATTGCAGTTGGCGAGACGAGCTTTCAAGATTCCTTGTCACGATGGGTTCCCTCCTGATTGGCGGAGGCGCATGCTAGCCGAGAGACCTGCGCGCCGCAACCCGAATCTGGCTGCGACGCGCAGTTGGAGACGCGGTCACTGACCGCGTCTCCAGCGCGCGGCCGCGCTGGATCGCGTTGGGGACAACGCGATCCACCTCCACGCTTGGGTGGCGCGCGTTGCCCCCAACGCGCGCTTCCCGCGCAATCCAATGGACAACGCCGGACCTGTCCGGTACGCTGTCTGGCTCTCAGGCTGAAAAGGGATTTCGCACGTGCGCATCAAAGCATTCCAGGCATGGAGACCTGCGCCGCAACTGGCCGCCAAGGTGGCCAGTCTGCCGTACGACGTCGTCAACACCGCCGAGGCGCGCGAGCTCTCGAAGGGCAACGCGAACAGCTTCTTCCACGTCTCGCGGGCGGAGATCGATCTGCCGGCAGGCACCGACCTCCATGCCGAGCAGGTGTACCAGAAGGCGGCCGAGAACTTCCGGCGTCTCCTGTCGGACGGCGTGCTCGTCAGGGAGGACAAGCCCTCCCTCTACGTCTACCGCCTGGTTCGCGGGACCCACGAACAGCGCGGCATCGTGGCCGTGTGCCACGTGGGCGACTACGAACGGAACGTCATCAAGAAACACGAGAAGACGCGGAAGGCGCCGGAAGACGACCGGACGAAGCACATCGACGCCACCAACGCGCACAGTGGCCCCGTGTTCCTGGCCTACCGGGACCAGGCCGAGATCAACCGGATCGCAGCCCGCACGGAACAAGGCGCTCCGCTGTACGATTTCACCGCCGCCGACGGGATTCGCCATACCGTGTGGCGCCTGTCCGACGCCGGGGCCGTGGTCGAGGCCTTCGCGCGCGTGCCCGAAGCCTACATTGCCGACGGCCATCACCGCGCGGCCGCGGCCGTCCGCGTGGCCCTGCGGCGCGCTGCGGGCGGGAAGGCCGCCGGCGACGAGGAGTACAACTGGTTTCTGGCCGTTCTTTTCCCCGCGGGCCAGCTCTGCATCCTGCCGTATAACCGGTGCGTCCATGACCTGAACGGGCTGAGCCAGGAGAAGTTCCTGGAGGCTGTCCGTCAGCATTTCCGGGTGACGGAAGGGGCCGATCCTGAGCCGGCCAAGCCGGGCCACATCAGCATGTACCTGGCCGGAAAATGGTACGGCCTGTACTGGGCGCCGGACGCCGCGCCGGACCCGGTTTCATCGCTGGACGTGAGCGTGCTCCAGGACCGGCTCCTGTCGCCCGTGCTCGCGATCGACGACCCGCGCAGCAGCCCCCGGATCGAGTTCGTCGGCGGGATCCGCGGGACCGCGGAGCTGGTCAAGAAGGTTGACTCGGGCAAGGCCGCCGTCGCCTTCTCCATGTACCCGACCACGGTCGAACAGCTGATGCGGATTTCCGACGCCGGCCAAACCATGCCGCCCAAGAGTACTTGGTTTGAGCCGAAACTTAGAGATGGGTTGCTCATCCATACTCTGGACTGAAGCACACTTGTCACGGCGTAGCGGCGCGCAACGCGCCACGAAGCCGGATGGTTCGAACCCAAACTGCGGGACGGCCTCCTCATCCACACACTGGATTGAGCCCTCTCGTCTGGTCAAGAGTACCCTTGTCCCGGCGTAGCGGCGCGCAACGCGCCACGAAGCCGGATGGTTTGAACCCAAGCTCAGGGATGGCCTGCTGATTCACACCCTCGACTAGCCGCGAAAGAGCCCCGCAGCAGAGCGGAGCACCCCGCGGGGCAGGCGCAAAGAACGCACAATGGAGGGCCGCGCTCCGTCGCGGCCGAGAGATCTAACCGCGGATTTCGCGGATAACGCGGATGTTAGACGGACGGACGCCTGCTCTTTGCCGTTGGTAGGGACGGCCCGCTGGGCCGTCCGCAGAACAGATAGGATCCCGGAGAAGAGAAGAAGGAACCACGAACACCCCCCTTCGTTCTTCAGCTGAAGAACTTCGGCGAGGCACGCGGGCTTAACTACAAACGTTCGTGAACGAGAACTTATGGGACAACACACTAGTATTCGTAATTCACAGGCACGGATTCGCGCGGGCCGTATTCGACGTGGGCGGGGCCGCGATTGGAGTGGCTCTGAAATGCCGCGAGAGCGGGCTGGCGATACACCTCGAACGGAATCGTTGTGGATGTCGGCACGGGTGGCGGTGTCACGCGGGCGACCGGTTCGGCGGGCTGGACCGGCGCGAGCCGGGGCATCGAAACGAAGTTGATCACGACCAGCGCGGCGACAACGGCGGCCAGCGCGTACCGGAAGGCCGGCCGCGGGTAATCCGTCAGGAATTCCCAGAAACTGCCGGGCTGCGATTCGGGCTGCCGGTTCAGGTCCTCGAGCCGGCGGCGGATGGCGAGGGCGGATCGCTCTTCGAAGCCCGGGTCGGGGCGTTCATATTTCTTGAGCGACATGAGCCGGCGCACGGACTCCATCTGCCGGCTGTGTTGGCGGCAGGCGGAACATTGATTCACGTGCTCGGCGACATCGGCGGGGAGGGTGGTATCCTCGAATTCAAC
>JAZDKK010000014.1:0-5382 GCA_043803015.1 Verrucomicrobiota bacterium | reverse complement strand
GACCACGGGTCCCAGTTCGGGCAGACGCGGCCCGCGCGGGAACCGATGTTGAAGGTGTTGTCCGCGTTGGTCAGGAACACGCCGTACGTGTTCGTCCACCAGACGGCGAAGTCGAGCTTGTCGTTGGTGTTGACCAGCATGGCGTCCGTGATCACGGCGGAGTTGTTCGAGCCGGCGCCGTAGTTGGTGCCCAGGAAAATCAGTTGCGCCCAAGGGCCTTGGGCCATCGCCGCCGCGTTGCTCTCGCCCTGCAGGCGGGCCACCTCGTACCAGTTCGTGCCGACCCGGATCTCGTCGAAGTACACGTTGCCGACATTGTTGATCGGGTCGCTCTCCACGCCGCCCTTGATGCGAATGCCGTTGATGGACGTGATGCACCCGGCCGTCAGGATGCAGGAGAGGTCCCAGTAGCCCGCCGGCTCTTCCGCGACCATGTCGTTGGAGCTGTACGCGCTGGCGGAGAGCTCGCGGGTGGAGAAGTCGTACTTGGCGACGCAGAAGTAATCCGTTCCGATCCCGTTCTCCATGATGCGCGACGAGTTGGTATCCGGTACCCCGCAGTAGCGGAATCCGAGCGCGTTGGTGCCGCGGACCTTGCCGATGAGCGGTTTCTCGTTGGTTGCGGAATCCAGGAACTGGATGCCCGCGATCGCGGTCAGCAGGGTGGACTCACCCTTGTGGTCGTAGCTCTGCATCCACGCGGCATACACCTTGCCGGCCGTGAAGTTGGTGGAGAACATGCGGCTTGCGTAGTGCTGAGCGCCGTTGCTGGTGCAGACCAGGAGGGCCTTGTTCCCGTTGGTCTCGTGACAGCTCCACTTGTTGGTGGGGAAACTGCCCGCGCTGTACACGTGCAGGTCGTCGTCGGCGGCCACCCAGTTCTCCCGCCACCCCGTTCCGCCGCCCTGGTTGTACAGCCGGCCTGAGTTCGGGAACCAGTCGTAGATGATGAACTGGGGCGGCGGCGGCACCCCGCTGGTCACGACGAGGAAGCCGTACTGCTGGTTCGTGACGACCAGCCGGTCGCTCGATCGGTCGTTGTCGGCGTCGAACACGCTGGCGGCAATCCGGTTCGTCGCGTTGTTCAGCGTGGAGAGTTCGCCGGCGGTGAACGAGTACCACACCCAGGCATTGGTGGCCGTGGTGAGTTTCGTATTCGCGTCGGGCGTGCTGTTGGACGCGACGTAGTGCGCCACGTCGTCCGTGCAGACGTTTCCGAAGTCCACGTTCATCTGGCTGTTGGCATCGGTCGTCCCGCGGGAGACGCCGCTGTCCGGGTCGGACGCGGCGAACCACATGTAGAAGGGGTTGCTGGCGCTGACGTTCGTCAGGGCATTGTAATCCACGTAGAAGAGGGCGTTGGTCGTGTAATCGGACGGGGTCAGGTACGTGCCGCCGATCTTGATCCGCATGGCCGGAGCGGGCATGAGGCAGAGATCGTCGAACTGCAGGGCGGCGACCGGCCCCTGGCCCCACGTGTTGATCACGAGCCTGGCCCAGACCGTGTTGGCGGGGGAGGTCGCCATGACGCTCTTAAGCGTCCAGGTGACATTCGGGAGAGAAAAGACATTCGTGTTGCCGCCGATGTTGGTCATGCCGGCGTTGTAGAACTCGATCGCTATCTGCTGGCCGACATTGGTGTACGCCGTGTCTTTGAAGCACCACGCGGATCCATACCACACCGCGCCGGCGCCCGCGCTATTGGTGACTTCCTGCCAGAAGCCCGCGCCCGTTTGATTGGTGTTCCAGTTGGAGAAATAGAGTTCATTGGTCCCGCTCGTGGTGTTCCAGCCCGCGATGTAGACGTCGCCCCACTGTCCCGCGTGCGTGTCCGGGTTGTCGTAGGACCAGTGCCAGGGGTAGTGCTCGCCCCAATACCCGATCTCGAATCCGGGGTTATAGAGCACGTTGCCGGCGAACGGCCGCGCGGTGTCGTCGTCCCGCACCACGAGGAGGCCGTACGGATGGTTGGTGCGGATGAGGCTGTCGTTCGCGCGGTCGTTGTCCGAATCGAACAGGGACACGGTGAGGAGGTTCGTGCCGGCGTTGACGAGGGTGTCGATCGCGGCGCCGCCCAGGGCGTTGGTGAACTTCCACACGTTCGTGGAGTCGCTGAGGAGCGTGGCGGCACTGCTCTCCGCCGGGACGTAGTTCGTCACGTTGTCCGTGATCCACGAGCCGATGTCCACGTTCATGTTCGTGGCATTGCTGTTGTTGCTGCGGTTGATGCCGCTCCCGTCGTCCCACCCCTCGAAGACCAGTTTCCACGGGTTGGGGTTCGTGATGCTGGCGAGCTGGGAGTCGTAGAGGATGAACTGGGCGTTCGTGGAGCGATCGCTGCCCGGGAAGTTCGTGGTGCCGATGTACATCTGGAGCGGAATGCCCACGGAGAACACGGCGTCGTCCCACACCACCGACCTGCTTCCGGCGCCGCCCACCCAGTTGCCGCTGCCCACCGTGACCTTGATCTGGTCGATGCCCTGGAGGGTGTTCGTGTAGCCGAGCGAATACATCGTCCAGTTGTTGTAGTTGTTCGTCAGGGTCGAATAGATGCTGTTCGAACACCACGTGCGGAAGGTGGTGTTGGAGTAGAATTCCATCTTGATCCACGCCTCGCCGACGGTTGAGGCAAATCCCGTTTCGGCCTTGCCCCACATCGTGAAGAGAACCACGGCCTGGGTGCTCAGGTTGACGTACATGGTCTGGCCGAAACCGCCCCATCCGCCGACGGTCCACGATTTCCACGCCATGCCGTTCGTGCTGCCGGAGCGGGCCGCCCAGTTGTACTGACCGCAACTGCCGTACAGCCACCAGTGATCGGGCGTGCCGCCGCCGTCCGGGCCGATTTCCACGCCGGGATCCAGCAGCATGCTGTTGCCGGTGTGCGGATAATTGGTGTCGTCGTCGATCACCGTGAAGGTCATCTGCGTGCCGTTCGAGAGCGTGGTGGAATCGGTCCTCCAGAGGGAGTTGGAGTTCTGCGCGCTCCACCGGCTCGTGTAGGTGCCGAGGTTGCCGGGGTAGTAGCCCGCGTGGGTGGCGTCCGAAGCGACGAGCGTTTTGCCGGAGTTCTGGAATGCCGTGGTGGCGAACTGCTCGTTGGTCAGGGTCAGGGTGCCGGTCGCGTTCAGCAGGTCGTAGTTCGCGTTCGTGGTCATGCCGGCCGAATCCTCGAAGTTCATCGCCACCGCGAAGGCGCCGCTGGTGATCTGGCCGTCGGAGACCGCGTTGGCCACGCCCACGGTGTAGCTGGTGGCGTAGGGGGTCGAGGTCGGGCCGCCGGCGGCCGTGAAGATGATCCGGATGTTGTTCCCGTCCTGGTTCACGCTGAAGGAGCCGCCGCCGAGAGGGGGCGTGAATTCGGTGGTGTTGATGGTGAACTTGTTCGTGGCGAAGCTGGTGAGATTCGCGGACGTCATGATCGTGTTCGTGTAGCTCACGGTGTTGACGAACGCGGGGTTGCCCTTCAGTGCGATGATGAAATCGCTGCCGTCCGCCGCGTTGACGAGGAGAGCCCCGCTGGCGTTCACGACATCCCAGTTGACGCCGGCGGTGCCGGTCATGGCGCTCAGCTCGACCTGCAGAGTTCCGTTGTTCTCCAAAAACAGCCAGCTGGCCTTCAGCGCGCCGACCGTGTTCGACGCCGTACCCGCGCTGACCCGCCCGTTGACCGTAAGGTTTTGCACCTCGCCCCCGCCGTACAAGAATGCGCCGCTGCTGACCGTCACGGGCGAGCTGGCATTCGTGCCGTTCTGAATCAGGGTGCCCACGCTGACCGTGGTGTTGCCGTTGCGTGTGCTCGCGCCGTAACTCAGCGTCAGCGTGCCTGTACCCACCTTGGTCAGCCCGCCCCCGCCGGTCATAGGACCGCTGAACGTCGTGGAGGTATTATTGCCGCCCGCCATCAACGCGCCGCCGCCCGAGAGCGTTCCGGCCCCGGCGATGGAGCCCACCGCGGCGCCGGCAGCCATGTCCAGTGTCGCGCCGCTGGATACGGTGGCGGCGCTGTTGCTGGATAGGGCGTCGGCCCCCGTCACTTGAAGCATACCCGCGCTGATCGTTGTGGCTCCCGACCAAGTGCGAATAGCGGACATGTTATTGAGCGTGTTGGTTCCTGTCCCATCCTTGGTGTATATGGCCGCTCCCGTGGGAAGATCGCCCCAAATATCGACCACGCCCGAGCCACCCACGGTCAACCCGATGCCGGCTCCGGAAATATCGGCATTGGCACCCAACTGCAAAGTCCCGCTGTCCGAGTTGATCCGAGACGCGGAGGCCAGCGTGATCGCGCCACCGAAGGTAGTGTTGCCCGAGATGTTTCGCAGGGCGCCGCCGCTGGCTATGCCGGTGCCGTTCAAGGTCAGTGGCTCATCTATGGTGATGCCGCCGATCAGTTCCAGCGCCGTGCCGTTGCTCACCGTCGTACCGATCGTCAGCCAGCCCAACCCGTATTGATGGGCAACCCGGATCACGCCTTCATTGAGTGCCGTGAGGCCGGTGTAGCCGCTGTTGCCGCTGAGCGTCAGTCTGCCGGCGCCGTCCTTGGTCAGGGTACTGGCGCCGGTATTGATCGGCGTGTAGACGGAGATATCGCCTGCGCCGCCGAAGGTCAGGCCATACGCCTCGTCAATGGCCGCAGAGTTGCTCAGCGTGAGTGTCGAGGAATCGGAATTGATGCGCGTCGCCGCCCCAAGCGTGATGGTTCCGGTAACGGCGTTATTGTACGCGATGTTGCGCAGCGCGCCGCCGTTGGAGACGCCTGTGCCGCTCAAGGTCAGGGGCTCGGGGTTATACGCTGTGCCGGTGTTCGGCGCCAGTTCCAGTGCGCCGCCGCTGGAGACCGTTGTTCCCGCCGCGGTTGAACCCAGGGAGCTGGCCTTCACGATCCGGAGGGGTCCGTTGTTGACGGTCACGGTGCCCGAGAAATCGCTGGCGGTTCCGCCGTAGTTGAGTTGGACGGTTCCAGTGCCGGTCTTGGTCAAGTTACCGGCGCCGCGCACGCGATTGGTGATGGAGAAGGTCTGGGCGGAATCGTTCGTCCAGGTCTGGTTCGCGCCGAGGGTCACGTACCCCAGGATGTGGCTGCCGCCGGACCCGGAACTGATGGCGACGCCGCCGCCGTTGATGGTCAGGTGGTTGGCGGCGCTGCCGTCGGGGATCAGGTTCAGGCTGGTGTCGGCGTTGTCGTTGATCCGCAATCCGTTCACCGTGCGCATCGCCCCGTTGGCGAGGATGTTGGTCCCGGAGAGGATCGAATCGTAGAACGTCACGTTCGTGCCGGCAGCCGGAAGGGCGTCGCCGACCCAGTTCGTGACATTATCCCAGTTGGCATTGGCGGCCTGGCCGTCCCACGTCGGCTCGGTCTGGCCCAGCAGTTCCTTC
>JAZDKK010000013.1:0-5044 GCA_043803015.1 Verrucomicrobiota bacterium | reverse complement strand
AAGCCCTGCAGGATCACCGCGACCGAGGTGGACAGCGGCCCGATGTTGCCGGCCGAGTCCTTGCCGGCGAGGGACAGGCTGTAGGTCGTCCCGAACACGAGGTTCGTCAGCAGGACCTTGTCGAGCGCGTTGTTGGCCAGCGACGGGTACCCGTTCGTCCAGACGACGTACGGATCCGTGTTTGTTGGGGACCGCGACTCGTCCGTGTAAAAGATCGCATACGTCCGCCACGGCGAGAGGTTCACGCCGCCGCCGTCGGGCAGGGGGTCCCAGTCAAGCCAGATCTCGGAGCTATCGTCGTTCGTGCCTTCCACGGCGACCACGTTGGTCACCCGGAGCGGCGCGGTCTTGTCGTAGTAGATCATGTAGTTGGTGTTCCCGCTCTTGAGCCGGTCGCTGACCCGGTCGTCGTCGTCGTCCACGGCGAAGAGCCATACCCGGTTCGAGCCCTCGGGCGCGTTCGTGTAAATCACGCCGCCGCTGATGGTGTCGATGAGCGTGACCGTCACGCTGAGATTGTCCCAGTAGCCCGTCGCCGGGAGCGCGGAGCCGGAGGAGTCGATGGCGGTCGAGAACAGGATCTTCCGGGTGTTGGCCGGGCCGTTCGTCACCTGCAGGATGACGTTGGTCCACGTGCCGACATTCTTTCCGCAGAGCGGCGACCCGTTGAGGGGGTCGGGATCCCAGGCGTCCATTTCCACCTGGAGGGTGATGTTGTCGTTCGAGTCCATCAGCTCCGCCTTCAGGAAGGCCACGTTGGTGCGGTTCCACTGCCAGTAGGCCATGTTCCCCTTGAACCACCCGGAGAACTTCACGCGCACGAGCTGGTCGCTGGGGTTGTTGATGGGCACGTATTGCGAGCAGAGCGTGTACCTGCCCTTGTCGATGCCCCAGTTCCCCTCGGACAGCACGTGCCTCATGCTGTTCGAACCGGTCTGGTGCTCCGCGCTGTTCCACTGGCACGTTGACCCGAGCGACCCGAAGGACAGCCAGCCGTTGGTGAGGGCCGGGTACTGGGGCACGCCGAGGCCGTCGTAGCCGACCTCGAAGTCGCGGTTGCTCACCACGGGTACGATCGTGTTGGTGACCGTGACGGACGCCAGGGCCACGCCGTCGGTCACGGAGGTGGGCGCCGCGGTGTTGGTCGAGGTGCGGTACTGGTAGACGCCCGACGCGTCCAGGGACCGGTTGAAGTTCACGTTGAAGTAGTTCACGTTCGTCCACGTGGACGGCGCGACCACGATGTTGGAGGGCATCGTCGGGTCGCCGGTGTCGTCATCGATACAGAGGAACCGGTTCGACGTGCTGGCGATGTTGTGACTGTTGGTGAGGGCCTTCCAGTCGTAGTCCCGGTCGTTGTCGAGGTCCGCCGCGGACCACACGACGGCGTAGGTGCCGGTCAGCACGTTGGTGTAGCTCACCGCGCCGGCCCAGTTGTTCCAACAGTTGTAGTCGACGTAATTGGTGGTCTCGACGTTGTCCCATCCGCGCTCCGTGATGGAGGTGATGCCCGCCGGGTTGACCAGGCTGAAGTTCACCGCGAATGCCAACCACCAGCTGGTGCAAATGCCGCTGGCGTCGCTCATCAAGATCTGTAGTTGCCACGAGCCGATATGGAGCTGCTGGTCCGTCACGTTCGTGGCGGCGGGGCTGGCCCAGTTGACCTTCATGTACGTGGCCGCCGGCGGGTTCGTGTCGTCATCGACCACCCTCAGCCAGCCGTACTGCTGGGCCGCGTTCGTCATCCGGTCGCCGTTGCGGTCGTCGTCCGCGTCGAAGAGGGTGGCCAGGATCCGGTTCGAGCCGTTGTCGATCAGCTGCTGCACCTGCGCGGCGCTTATGGACTGCCACTCCCACACGTTGTACGCCATGGGGGATATCGTGGCGGTGGCGCTGGCCGCCGCCAGGTAGTTGGTCACGTTGTTGGTCGTCCAGTTCTCCACCGTCACGCAGGTCTGCGTGGAGGCGCCGTCGGTGCCGCGCGACAGCCCGCTGTCCACGTCGTAGGCCCCGAGAATCAGCCGGCACGGGTTGGTCGAATTCACGTTGCCCATGGCGCCGTCGGTGACGGTGTACACCGCGTTGGTCGTCAGGTCGCTGCCGCCGTAGGTGGTGTTGCCGATCTGGATGCCCAGCGGCATCCTCGGCCGCAGGCCGGCGTCGTCGAAGTACAGGCAGCCGACATCGCCCGTCGCCACGCCGTTGGCCAGGAACGTGAACCGCACCCAGGCCGCGTTGGCGGGGGAGGTGGCCGCGACCGAGAGGAGCGTCCAGCTCTCACCCGGCGCCGCGAAGGCGTAGACGTTCGACCCCAGCTGGGTGGTCCTCGGGCCGTCATAGAACTCGATCTGCAGGGCGCGGTACGCCGAGGTCCACGGCTTGACCGTGTCGTTCCAGGCATAGCACCAGGCATCCCAGACCGTCTGCGAAGGCCACTGGTTGGTGACCTCCTGCCACCAGCCGCCGTTGAGATTGGTGTGCACGCCCCACCGGCCCGGGATCGTGGCCGCCCGCGTGCCGCTGCGGGCCTCCCAGTTGGTGGCGTGGAGCGCGTTGCCCCAGATGTCGCCGTGCTGGTCCGGGTTGTCCCACTGCCAGTGGTACGCGTGGTATTCATCCCAGCCCAACGTCTCGAGGTCGGCGTTCCCCAGGAGGTTGGTCACGCCGCCCGAGCCGACGAGGGGCTTGTTCGTGTCGTCGTCGTTGACCACCAGCCAGCCGAGGTTGGTGAGGCCGTCCTCCTGGTCGCTGGCCCGGTCCTGGTCGGCGTTGAACGCGTGCATGCTGAGCCGGTTGCTGTGGCCCGCCGCGTCGTAGAGGTCGGAGACCTGCTGGCGCGTGAAGCTCGTCCACCGCCAGTAGTTGGTGCTGTTGAAGACCAGCTTGGTATTGCCCGCCGACGCGCTGTTCGACAGCACGAGGTTCGCGACGTTGCTGATGATGACCGAGCCTATGGACAGGCTCGTATTGGTCACGGAGTTGGCCGGATCGCGGCTGACCCCGCCGTACTGGTCGTAAATCCATATCCTGAAGTCCAGGGGGGCGCTGCCGCTCAGGCCGGCCAGGTTGCCGTCGGTCACCCGGAAGGTCACGTCGGCGTTGGTGATGTTGGTGTAGATCCCGCCGGGCCACCAGACGTTCGACCCGCTGAAGCCGAGGCCGGGGTCGCCGCCCAGGTAGAGCTGGAGCGCCGGGTTGGTCGTGCCGAACGAGCGCAGATCGGGCGGGTCCCCGTCGTCATCCGCAAACCGGATGAATCCGAACTGGTAGTTGCTCCGCCACATGGAGTCGAAGGTCCGGTCGTTGTCGCCATCCGGGACGCTGGCCGTCACCTTGCTCGTGGTGAACATCACGGAATCGATCCAGGTCGCGCTGAACGGGCTGGAGAAGGTCCACTGGCTGGTGGACGCGGGGTTGGTCGTGTACAGGGTGCTCCCGGCCAGGTTGAAGTTGGTCACGTTGTTGGTGGTGAGGTTGACCACCGTGATGTTCATGTTCGTCACCGGCGTGTCGCGGCCGCGGTTGACGCCGTTGGTGTCCCAGGCGCTGAACACGATGCGCAGGGGCTCGGTGGCGACGTTGGCCAGCTCCTCGTCAGTGATTTCGAACATCCGGTTGGTGCCGGACGTGCCGCCGACGGGGTCCGGCGCCAGGTGCGCGTACGCCGCGAAGGGGCCGAACTGGTCCACGACGTTCGTCAGGGCGACCGGCGGGACGACATCGTCGTCCTGCACGTACAGGCGGCCGAAGCGCTGGTCCTGGAGCCGGAGGCTGTCATTGACGCGGTCGTCGTCCGCATCGGGCACCATGGCGGTGACCAGGTTGGTGCCGCCCCACACCAGGGCGTCGATGTCGCCGCCGTTGAGGGAGAACCACTTCCATGTGTTGGTCGTCGCGGGCGACTTGCTGTCGGCGGTGCTTTCCGACGCAACGTACCGGTCCGCGTTGCTGACGGTCCACGAGCCGACGCTCACGTTCATCTGCGACGTCGGCTGGGTCGTGCCACGGCTGATCCCGCTCGTCGGGTCGTACGCGCTGAACACCAGGCGCAGGCCGCCGGTGGC
This sequence comes from Verrucomicrobiota bacterium, assembly GCA_043803015.1. Taxonomy (GTDB): domain Bacteria; phylum Verrucomicrobiota; class Kiritimatiellia; order CAIQIC01; family JAGNIJ01; genus JAZDKK01. The sequence goes on along the minus strand of JAZDKK010000013.1, from coordinate 980 downwards.
GGGCTTGAGCGTGATGTTGTCGACGAACAGGTCGCGGCTGCTGTCGGACAGCGGGTTGCAGCTGTTGGGGGGGATGAGGAACGCGGCGCGCACCCAGGCCGAGCTGTTGGGCGCCGTCGCCGAGGTCAGCCGGAACGTCTGCCAGTTCGTGGTCAGCGTCGGGTACACGTTGGTTTCGAGCGTGGCCCCCAGGTCGTTCGTGACCGAGTTCCTGAACTCGACCTTCAGCATCACGCCGTTGGTCGCCCGGAAGTTGGGCTGTTTGCGGGCCCGGATGGTGGCCTCGTACTGGATGTTGGTCACGGCGGCCACATCCTGGTACAGCCCGCCCTGCGCGTTGGTGAACCCGAAGAACAGGATGCCGTTGGTGCCGCTCTCGGCGGCGGTCCCGCTGTTCAAGATGTTGTCCCACGTCATGTAGCTGTTGGTGAAGCCGACGACCATGACCCCCTGCTCGAAGCCGGTGTTCCTCAGCCAGTTGGTGCCCCCGACGAAGGCCAACTGCTGGTCCGTGACCGTGAACAGGGCATTGGTGGTCGTGTCGCTTCCCGCGATGACGCTCGAGTTCAGCGTGACCCCGAGCGGCCGCGTGAAGGCGTTGGACGTGAAGGCCGGGTAGTTGGTGTCGTCGTCGTACACCGTGAACGGGATCCACTGGTCGAAGCACGCCTGGCGGTCCCACGAGCAGGTGGTGACGATGCCGCCGGCGTTGGTCAGCACGCGCCAGCCGCGGTCGAAGTCGTAGTCGTCCGCGCTGAGCTGGAACCGCCAGACGCCGGTCGTGTTGTTGTTGTAGTTGATGAACGAGATGTTCTGCACGACGACCGTCACCGAGAGCATGCCGTTGCCTTCCCGCGCGAACAGGTTGGTGGCGGGCACGATCCAGTCCGTCACCTGCGTGACCCCGGCCGGGTTCACGAGGTCGAGGTTCGGGCTGATCCAGCCGCGCAGGCCGTCGGTGTTCGTGGCGGCGGCGTTCT
>JAZDKK010000012.1:0-56018 GCA_043803015.1 Verrucomicrobiota bacterium | reverse complement strand
ACGGATTCGTGTAGACTCCCCCTGGCTTTCAACGGAGGTGGAGCATGGTCACTGCGATTGTTCTGCTGAATGTGGATCGCGACAAGGTCAACGGCGTCGCCGAAAAGCTGGCGGGCATGGACGGCATCACGGAGGTCCACTCCGTGGCGGGCCAGTATGACCTGGTCGCGATCATCCGGGTCAAGGACAACGAGGGCCTGGCCGAGCTGGTGACGAATCACATGCTCAAGGTCCAGGGCATCACGCGGTCCCAGACGCTCATCGCCTTCCGCGTCTTCTCCAAGCACGACCTCGAGTCGATGTTCGCGATCGGCATGGGAAAGTGAACGCAAAGACGCGGAGATAACGGAAAGGCGCAAAGCCGCCCCCTTACCCTGTTGTCCTCTGCGTCTTCTTGTTCCCTTTGCGCCTTTGCGTTAGGCGTCTTTGCGCTACACGCTGAACTTCACGTGCATGACCTCGCCGTCCTGCAGGACGTAGGTCTTGCCTTCGAGCTTCAGTGTGCCCTTGTCGCGGCAGTGTGACAACGAGCCCGCCTGGAGGAGCGCGTCGCACGCCACCACTTCCGCGCGGATAAATCCCCGCTCGAGGTCGGTGTGGATTTTCCCGGCGGCGGCCAGCGCCGGCGTCCCCTTCCGGATCGTCCACGCGCGCACTTCGTCGTCACCGACGGTGAAGAAACTGATCAGGTCCAGGAGCCGGTAGGCCGCCTGGATGAGGCGGATGCGGGCGGGCTCGGCGAGGCCGTAGTCCTTGAGGAACGCGGCTTGCGCCTCGGGATCGAGCTGGGCCATCTCGGCCTCGAGGGGCGCGCAGAAGGTGAGCAGGTCGACGGCGTCCTTGGCCGCGGCCGCGCGGAGCGGCTCCAGCCCGGCGCCGTCCAGGCTCTTCTCCGCCACGTTGGCAATCGCCAAGACGGGCTTCAGCGAGAGGAACTGGTAGGATCGAAGGGCCTTCTCCTCCTCCGCCGAGAAGGTCATCGAACGGAGCGGCTGCCCGGCCTCGAGGCGCACCTTGCACTTGTCCATCAGGGCCGCCTCGAACTCGGAGATCTTCAGGCCGCGCTTGCGCTCGTGCTCGATCTTCTGCGCCCGCTTCTCCACTTTCTCGAGATCCGACACCACGAGCTCGAGGAGCACGGATTCCAGCTGCGCCGGCGGGTCCAGCGGCTTGCCGCGGTAGTCCATGTCGCCGAAGGCCTGCACGACGAGGACGAACGCGTCGGCGTCGCCGAGGAACGTGGTCAGTTCCGTGAGCGGGTTCTTGCCCTCGGCGACGGGCGGGATGGCGACGTCCACGAACGTGACCTCGGCGGGCGTGAACTTCTTGGGCTTGTACATGTCGCGCAGGGCCTCGAGACGCGTATCGGGCACCTTGACCGTGCCGAGGTGGTGCGCGCCCTTCATCGAGGCATGCTGGCCCTCCGGCGTGTTGGTGAGGGACTGGAACACCGTGGTCTTGCCGCAGCGCGGCGCGCCGATAAGGAAAAGCTGTAATGCAGGCACAAAGTTCTCCCGTGAAGTTGGTCTGCGAGGATAGGGTGGGTCGCCGACGAGGTCAAGCGAGCCGCGGTCTCAATGACGAATGACGAATTCCTAATGACGAAGGAATGACGAATGCCGGAATGACGAACCGGACATTCGTCATTGGGCATTCCTTCGTCATTCGTGCTTCGTCATTAGTCATTGGGGTGGCTATATTGGGGCCATGGCGGGCCTCTACATCCATGTTCCGTTCTGCATCCGGAAATGCCGGTACTGCGATTTCTACTCGGTGCCGCTCGCCGACGGGTCGGGGCCCTCGGCTTTCCTCGACGCGCTGGACATCGAGCTGGCCGGGCTGCCGGAGGGTTTCGCGCCCGACACCGTCTACCTCGGCGGCGGCACGCCCACGGCGCTCGCCCCGGCCGACTTGGAGGAGCTGTTCGATTCGATCCGCCGGGGCGTGGATCTCCGCCGCGTGGTCGAATGGACCTGCGAGGCCAATCCCGGGACGCTCGCCGGGGAGGAGGCGGAAATCCTTCGCGAGGCGGGCGTGAACCGCGTGTCGCTGGGCGTCCAATCGTTCAGCACGGAGAACCTCGCGTTCCTCGGGCGCATCCACTCGCCGGCCGAGGCCGTGGACGCCTTCCGGCTGCTGCGCGATGCCGGCTTCGCGAACGTCAGCCTCGATCTCATGCACGGCATCCCCGGCTCCTCGCGCGGGATCCTGCGCCGCGACCTCGAACAAGCGATCAGCCTCGAGCCGGAGCACGTGTCATGCTACGGCCTGGTGTTCGAACAGGGGACCCCGCTGACGAAGCTCCGCGACCAGGGGGCGGTGCACGAGGTGGACGACGAGGAGGAGCTCGAGCAGTACCAGCTGGTGCGCCGGACGCTTCGCGATGCGGGCTATCATCACTACGAGATCTCCAACTTCGCGAAGCCCGGCTTCGAGTGCCGGCACAACGTGCTGTACTGGAGCGGCGGCGAGTACATCGGGTGCGGGCCGGCCGCCCACGGCCACTGGGAGGGGCGGCGCTACGCGAACGTAAGGAGCGTGGGGGATTACAGCCGCCTCCTGATGGGCGGGCAGTCGGTCCGCGCCTCCGAAGAGAAGCTCCAGCCGGAAGCCAAGGCGCGCGAGACGCTCGTCATGGGCCTCCGCCGGCTGGACGGCGTCTCGCGGGAGACCTTCCGGCAGGACACGGGGTTCGACTACCGCCAGTTGCGCGGCGAGCAGATCGACTGGCTCTGCAAGCTTGGGCTCCTGGAGGAGAGCGACGGCCACCTGCGCCTGACGCAGAAGGGCCTCTTCGTCAGCGACTCCGTCTTCGCGGAACTGGTGTAGACTTCTTGCGAATGGCCGTAAGCTCGGCGACAGCCTGCAGGTCGCGAGGTTCTCCCATCGCCTTCTTCGCCTTGATCAGCGTGTCAAGGTCGAGCATTCGGCACCGGCCGTAGTCGAGATCGATGACCATGCTGTGTTTTCTGACCACGTCGAAGCCGCCGACACCCTTGATCTCGCCGAGACAGTCGAGCGGGCCGTAGTCCGTGTCGAGGTACAGGTTCCTAAGCCCGCCGCAGGCTTGCCGGCTCAACCGGAGAGGAAGCCGCGCGGGGGTCATCCGGTGCACGGGGTGGAGGTCGGACATGGACTTCTGAAGCCTCAGCAAGTTCGTCGGGCTGAAACGACAGCAGATATCGAGATCCTGTGTGACGATCGTACTTCCGTGGGCCACCGCGGCGTACCCGCCCACGATGACGAATTCAACGCGGTGATCAACAAGCCTCTTGAGAAGCGACTCAAGATCGGGCACGGCGCGCCTCCACAGCCTGCCTGAGTGCCGCCACGGTGTTCAGCGCGCGGGCGTGAGCCTGAAGCCGTTCGGCCGGCGTCCGGCGGAGGTTGCAGTCGATGACCGACCCATCGACACGCACGGAGGCGGGGGCTCGGCGGACTCGACGGCTCGCAGTTCTGGATGCAGTGTCTCTCACAACGTCAGCGTACCCCTTTGCCCTTTACGCCTCAAGGATTCCCTTGACGATCAGCGCGCGGAGGGCCTTGCGCGTGTCGGCTGAGGACACGCCTTCGCTCTCCAGCAGTTCGGCGATTCCGTCTGCGCTGAGCTGGCCGTCGGTCGCCTGCCACACCTTGGCGGCAAGCCGGTTGAGCAGGTGCGTCTCGCCGCTGCGCTCGTCGAAGAGGAGGATCGTATCGCCGAGGACGGCGGAAGGCATCGAACCGCGGCGCGGGGGCGCCTCGGACCGCGAGAACCGCTGGACCACGCGCGCGCGAACGGCATTCCACGTGTCGCGGACGGCGATGCCCAGCGGCGTCAGCACGTTGCGGTCGCTCGCGCCCTCGAGCATGTGGACGACGTGCGCCGCGGCAACATGCCGGCGCCACTTCTGCCAGGGCGTCCGGTAGTCGCACCATCCCAGCCGGGCCCTGGACCAGAACTCGTACGCGCCGCAGGGCGGACGCTCCAGGAGGGTGGGCGAACCGAATACGTCGGCCGCCAGCCAGAGACCCCGGCCGACGATCGTGCCGATGCCCCAGCGGGCCGCAAGATCCTTCAGCGCGGTTTGGCCGGCGGCGTCGAGGCGCGAGGCGAGCCAGGCGATCTCGAACAGGCTCCGCAACAGCGGGGACTCGATCGGATCGTTCAGCGCGTGGATGCACTGGTGCGCCAGCAGGGCGGCATCGTCCAGGACGTAGAAGTTCGGCACCGGGGCCTGCTCGATCCGCCGGCGCTTCTGCCAGATCTCGTCCATGAAGCCCTGGGCCAGCGGCGGGGTCACCAGGTTCAGGTGCAGCTCGAACGCCATCTTGTTGACCGGGTTGACGAGGGCCGGCAGGTGATGATGGCCCCTAAGATTCCTGCGTGCGCGGCAGCCCCTCTGCTCCAGCAGGGCGCGGGCCTTCTCCTGGTCCTCGGGCGAGCGGAACAGCAGGTCGATGTCCCACATCGATCGCTCCGCGGCCTCGCGGTAGAGGACGGGCACGAGCGCGGCGCCCTTCAGCACGACGGCCTCGGCCACGCCGTTCAGCGCCCGGAGCGTCCGCAGGAACTCGATCGTCTGGACCGCCGCGGCGTTTCCGGCGCGGACGTACCGTTCCTGCAACTGCGACTCGACGTCCGGCGGCAGGTTCCAGTCGGCCGACCAGCGGCCCGACAGGAGGGCGCCCAGCTGGTGCTCCTCGACGAGCTGCAGCCATCGCTTCCAGCGGATGTCCCGCTTGGTGGGCCAGCCCGGCCCCGGCAGGCCGGCGACCGTGGCGAGGCACTGCGCCAGGTGCGTGAGTTCCCTGGAGAGGCGCATCACGATTTCACCTCGTTGCACAGGCGGAGGACGGCCGCCGCCGCGTCCTGCGCGGCGGAATACTCGACCAGGTGGGCGGGGGCCTTCGACAGTCCCGCGATGATCTCCAGGGCCTGCGGGTTCCGCCCGAGCCCGCCGAAACACTGCTGGACCAGCATCAGCGCGGTCTCGTGCCGCGCCAGCTCGGTCACGGCAAGCTCCCCGGAAGGCCGGTACCGCGGAACGACGATCAGATCGGCTTTCGGAATCGAGTGGAACAGCGGCGCGGTGTCCGGCGGCTGGTAGTAACGGAGCGCGCCGCGCAGCGGCGAGTACCACGTGGGCGCCTCGCCGAACAGGGCGAAGGATTCCTCCTTCAGCGCGGCGGCCTTCGGGAAAGCCTCGATGCGGCGGTCGTCCAGGCGGACAAAGACGACCTCGTCGCCGAGGTAGCGGCCGCCCTGCAGGGCGAGCGCGAGCGTGAGCGTCGACTTGCCGCTTCCCTTCTCGCCGAGGAGGAGAACGCCGCGTCCCGCGATCTCGACGCAGCCGGCGTGAAAGGCCACGCAGTCGCTCCGGGTCCGCGCGGCGCAGGCGACCATCGTGCCTTCGACGACCGGCGCAAGGTTGTTGTCGGCGCACGCGCGCACGATGGGGACGGAGTCGGCGTAGAGCTGCCAGCCGGCGCCGGCGCGGCGCGCATCGAGGTGTACGCAAAGGGCGCCCTCGGGCGGCGGCTGGGCGGCCAGCATGCGGCCGAAGACGACGTCGGCCGCCGCGCTGAGCGGGGTGCCGTCCGGGGCGGAAACGAAGAAGCCGGGGCCGAGCTGCCAGGTTCGGGTTGGTTGGGTCACCGTTCTGCCCTGCGTGCGAAAGGCGATCAGCTTCCTTCGGTCTCCTGGGCCCGCGCTTCCGTCGGCGCCAGCGTGGTCACCAGCGGGAGGACGACGCCCAGGATCAAGGCGCCGATGCGGATGGCCGCCTTGCGCCGCGTCACGGGGGTCGAGACCCAGGAAGCCGCCGTGTTCGGAGGCTTCTGGCTGGTCTGCTCTGTAAGATCGCTCGACATGGCACCAAGGACCCGCGACTGCTTGTTCAGAAATCCCCTGTATCAAACAATAGGTCACGAACAACCTGCCTGTCAAGGGCACGGGACAAACAAGCGGACCCCGGGTTTACTCGTGAACCCTCTTGAGTTACTGTATGTCCAACGGGGTGGAACGGACGGATGTGACATGAACGAGGTGATCCTGCAGCCGCTCCTCGCGGGGCTCTCGACGGGGCTTTTCTGCAGCACGTACTGCCTGCCGTTCATCGCGCCCTACCTGGTGGCCGAGCGGCGCAGCGCGCGGGCCACGGCGAAAGTCCTGCTCGAGTTCATCCTCGGGCGGCTGGGCGGCTACGTGCTGTTCGGGGCGGTCGTCGGGTACCTGGGCCAGCGTCTCGACAGCCGCGTCTTCAACCTGGTGAGCATCGGGTCGCTGGTGCTGCTCTCCGGGCTCCTCCTGCTCTACGCGGCGGACCTGGTGAAGCCGCAGCGGTCGCTGTGCCTGAACCGGCGATGGATCGGCCGGAAGACGCCCCTGCTGATGGGGTTCCTGATGGGCGTGAACATCTGCCCGCCGTTCCTCCTGTCCGTGGCCTACGTGTTCACCCTGCACAGCATGGTCAAAGGCGTGGCCTACTTCCTCGTGTTCTTCGCCGCCACGACGTTGTACTTTCTTCCGATGTTCTTCCTCGGTTTCCTGGGCCGGATGAACGAGTTCCGCGCGGTGGCGCGGGTCAGCGCGCTGATGGTCGGCGTGCTCTTCCTCGCTTACGGCGTGTACGCCATCGCCCGCGGGACCCTGGTGATGCATTCCCTATGACGCACGTATCCGAAGCGGTGTGGCTGATGCGGTTGAGCCGGTGGTCGGCCTGGGTCGCGCTGGCGATGGTGGTCCTTTTCGTCGTGACCGGGTACGGCATGACGAAGCGGGTGATCGACCCGGACCTGGGAAAGTACCTGCACACGAAGGTGCTCCCGATCCCGCTCTTCATCTCGGTGCTCCTTCACGGCGGGCTGTGCGCGCGGGGCGCCCTGCACCGGTGGCGCGTGTTCAAGAGCCGGCTGACCGCCGACCTGTACGTGCTGGCGGCGGGGCTGGCGCTGCTCGGGGTGTTCCTATGGCTGTACCTGGAGTAGGGACATGATCAAGAAGATCCTGGCGCTGCTGTTCCTGGTGCTCGTGGTCGGAACCGCGGCGCTCCTCGTCTACTCGAGAGAGAAGACCGCCAGCGCCGAGGCGGCCAGCCTGCCGGCCGGCGGGCCGCACCGCGCGCTGTACTACGAGAAGCTGGCGGACGGCATGGTCCACTGCCTGCTGTGCCCGAACAGCTGCCGGCTGTCCGACGGCCAGTTCGGCATATGCCGGGCGCGCAAGAACATCGGCGGCGAGCTGTACTCGCTGTCGTACGGCCACATCGCCGCCGCCCACATCGACCCGATCGAGAAGAAACCGTTCTTCCACGTGCTGCCGGGCACGCTGGCCTTCTCCATCGCCACGCCCGGCTGCAACATGCGGTGCCTGTTCTGCCAGAACTGGGAGATCTCGCAGGCGTTTCCGTGGGAGGTCCAGACCCAGGCGATGACGCCCGAGCAGGTCGTGGACGCCGCGCTGCGGAGCGGGGCCAAGTCCATCGCGTTCACCTACACCGAGCCGATCATCTTCTACGAGTACATGCTCGACATCGCGAAACTGGCTCAGCCCCGGGGCCTGAAGACGGTCGTGGTCAGCGCCGGGTACATCAATCAGGAGCCGCTGAAGGAGTTGCTGAAGTACATCGACGCCTACAAAGTGGACTTCAAAGCGTTCAACCCGGGCTTCTACAAGGAGCTGACGGGCGGCAGCCTCGAGCCCGTGTTGGAGACCATGAAGACCATCCACCAGCGGGGCGTGTGGCTGGAAGTGGTCAACCTGCTCATCCCCGGCAAGAACGACAGCGAGGAGGAGATCCGCAGCCTGGCGCAGTGGGTCAAGCAGAACCTGGGCACGGACGTGCCGCTGCATTTCTCGCGCTTCCACCCGATGCACAAGCTGCTGAACCTTCCGCCGACGCCGGTGGAGAAGGTGATTCGTGCCCGGCAAATCGCGCTCGAAGAGGGGCTGAAGTACGTGTACACAGGCAACGTTCCGTATCCCGAGGGTGAATCCACGTACAGCCCGAAGTCCGGCGGGGTGGTGATCCAGCGGCAGGGCTACTTCGTTGTGAAGAACGACCTCCGGAACGGCGTGGCGCCGGACGGCGAGAAGATCCCGGGCGTGTGGGAGTGATCAACGCAAAGGCGCAAAGGAAACGGAAAGGCGCCAGGCGAACCGACCTCTGATACTCCGCGTCTTTCTGTTGTCTTTGCGTACTTTGCGTTAAGATGCGTTGGTTCCTGGGAGGGTCAGATGAAACGAATGTGCTCACTTGCCGTGGCCGCTCTCCTGCTTGCAGGGCTCTCGGTCTCCTGCGGTTATTCTGCCGAAGACGGCCCCGTGCGGCTGCCCGCGGTGGCGGGGCAGTTTTACCCGGCGTCGCCCGGCGAGCTCAGCCGGATGATCGACTCGATGCTCGGGCAGGCCGCCCTGCCGAAGATCGAGGGCCGCATTCGCGCGCTCATCGTGCCGCACGCCGGCTACATCTACTCCGGCCCGGTCGCGGCCTACGGGTTCAAGGCCGTCGCCGGCCAGCCGTACAAGACCGTCGTGCTGATCGGCAACAGCCACCGGGAGGGGTTCGAGGGGGCGTCGGTCTACCCGAGGGGCAAGTTCAAGACGCCGCTGGGAGATGTTGAGATCGACTCCGCGCTGGCGCAGAAGCTCATGGACTCCGACCCGCGCATCTACTTCCGGGAAAGCGCGCACATCCCGGAGCACTCGCTCGAGGTGGAGATCCCGTTCCTCCAGAAGACCCTCGGCCAGTTCAAGATCGTGCCGATCCTGCTCGGCACGGAGTCAACGGAGATCGCCCGGGTCCTGGGCGAGGCCTTGGCGAAGTCGGCCGCCGAGGACACGCTGGTCGTCACGAGCTCGGACATGTCGCACTACCCGAAGTACGAGGATGCCCGGTTTGCCGACAACAAGGTGATCGAGTCCATCTGCACGGGGAGCGAGGACAACTACGACCGGATGCTGCGCCAGCTCGAGCGGACGGGGATTCCGCACGCGGACACGTTCATGTGCGGCGAGGGCGCGACCAAGGCCGTGATGTTCTTTGCCGGGAAGGTCGGCGCCAGCAGGATCCAGCTGCTGAAGTACGGGAACTCGGGCGACACGGCGGGGTCGAAAGACAGTGTGGTCGGCTACTGTGCGATCGCCTTCTCGGACAGCGGTGCCTTCGAGAAAAAGGCGGAGGGGAGCGCGTCGGCGGCGAAGGATGAGGTGCTGAACAAGGCGGAGGAGAAGGCCCTGCTGGACCTTGCGAAGCTCGCGGTCGAAACCTACGTGCGGACGGGCGCGATGCCGGCGTGGACGAACACGCTGCCTGGACTGGAGCAGCCGCTCGGGGCGTTCGTGACGCTCAAGGAGGGTGGTGACCTGCGCGGCTGCATCGGGCGGTTCCAGCCCGACATCCCGTTGTGGCGGGTCGTGATGCAGATGGGAGTTGCGGCCGCCACGCAGGACGCGCGTTTTCCGCAGGTGCGGACGGGCGAGCTGGATAAACTGGAGTACGAAATCTCCGTGCTGAGCCCCCTCCGGAAGGTCGGGAGCTGGAAGGAGATCGAACTCGGCCGGCACGGCGTGGAGGTCGTCCGCGGGTTCCGCCACGGGGTCTTCCTTCCCCAGGTGGCCACCGAGACAGGCTGGGACCTCGACACGTTCATGAGCCAGCTCTGCGCGCAGAAGGCGGGTCTCCCGCAGGATGCGTGGAAGGATCCGGCCACCGAGCTCTACGTGTTCACGGCGCAGGTGTTCGGGGACAAGGCTGAATGACGATTGGGTAGGGCCGACGCGCTGCGTCGGCCGCCTTCTCGTTCACGGCCGGGGCAGCGCCCCGGCCCTACCGGCTGGAAACCAGACGTAAGGCCAGTCTTCCCACCGCAGCACCAAGCCAGCGCGCACGGGGTTGTGGAGAATGTAGTCGGCCTTTTCCCTCCACCCCTCGTCTCCTCTCAACCGGTGGTCGAAGAAACCTCTTTGCCACACGATGCCCGTTCGCTTTCGCGCCCAATCCTTCCATCGAGCCATGACCGCCGCCATGGCGTGTGCACGGAGGTTGAAATGCAGCAGCATATGGAGGTGGTCGGGCATGAGGAGCACGAGGTACGGATGCCAAATGTCCCGCTCGACACGGTTGCCCATGGTCTCGAAGAGCGCCTTGGCGATGCCTTCCTTGTAGAGGTGGTTTGTGCCTCGATCAGCACAACAGACCGTGATGAAGAAGACGGCATCATCGGTCTGCACCCATCGCGGAACGTCGTGGTACAGCCTCCTCCGTTCCGGCAGTTCGTTGTTGGTAGGGCCGACGCGCTGCGTCGGCCGCGCGCTCCCGGCGCTCATGGGAATCCCTTCCTGCCTCTGGCCCACACCGCCACGATCACGGCGTTCAGCAGGACCAGCGCCACGAGCGTCTGGACCACCCCGAGGATCGGCAGGATCCACATGCTGACCAGCAGGGCCCCCGCGCAGGACCCGAGGAGATCCACCCCGTAGATGACGCCGGCCCGGCGGTGGTCCTCGCCCCATCGTTGGAGGTAGAGCTTGTTGGCCACCGGGAACTCGAAGCCGACCAGCCCGCCGATCACGGCGGCCAGCAGCAGGAACACGGACTCCAGCGCCCTCGACGGCGGAAACGCCGTGGCGGCCAGGAGCCGCGAGAGAAGGAGATAGAGGAGGGCGTAGCCGATGATCAGCAGGTGGACGACGCCCAGCAGGGCGGGCCGTGCCCGGTCCAGCGCGCGCCGGCCGAACCACGTTCCGGCGGCCATTCCCAGCATGAGGCCGGCGATGATCAGCGCGATCTTGTGGTACACGTAGCCGTAGAAGACCTGGAAGGACAGGATGATCGCCACCTCGCAGGCCATGAGGGAGAAACTGCCGACCGCCATGGCCAGGGCCGGCAGTGCGTGCCTGACGGTCTGCCGGGCGCGCGCCGTCAGCGGGCCCGCGGCCGAAAGGATGAGGATCGCCGCCAGCGCCCACGGGAGCCACGCTCCCGTGGCCGCGCCCGCGCGGCCCGCGATCCGCGCGACCTGCGAGTGGAACGAGCTCATCCAATACAGCAGGTTGTAGAAGCACGCCACGGGCCGTTGATCGAGGTTGGCCCCGGCGCTCGTGTTCGCGCTGAAGGCCTTCGCGACCTGCTCGATGCGGTCGGTGCCCAGCCGGTACTCGATGTACTTCGGGACGATGAACTGCGCTTCGATGCGGCGCTGTTCGAAGCGTTCGATCAGCGGTTTCGGGTCGTACGTGAGCCGGGCCGTCGGCGATGCGATCAGGAAGACCGTGTACTCGGGAAGAATGACGACGGACGGGAACTCGGCGGCCAGCGTCTTGTAGACGGACGCGCCCAGATTCTCCAGCTCGGGGCTGAGGTAGTCGGGCGAGAACGAGAGCTGGGTGCTGAGAAGCCCGCCGGGTTTCAGGCGCGCCCGGACTTCCCGGAAGAACTCCCGGCTGTAGAACCGGTTGATGAGGATCGTGCTGGGGTTGGGGAGGTTGACGATCACCACGTCGTACGCGTTCGTGGCGGCGCCGGCCGCGAGCTGTTTCAGGTAGAACCGCCCGTCCACGAACAGGGTGTGGACGCGCGGATCGTCGAGCGCCCGCACGAGGTCAGGCGCAATGTACTTGCGGACGGTCCCGATCAGCCCGGGGTCCAGCTCGAGGTAGTCCACCCGCTCCGGCCCGTGCTTCAGGACCTCCGTCAGGACGCCGCTGAAGCCCCCGCCGATGAGCAGGACGCTCTTCGGGTCCGGGTGGTAGAGCATCGGGAAATGAGCCAGGTACTCGGCAGCCATTTCCTCGCGGTCGGCGGAGAGCAGGAGGCCGTTCTCGTAGAAGTTGTACTGGCTCCCGAGCCGGGTGACCGCCAGGTTCCCGTAGATCGAGTTGCGGCTCTCCACGAGGTCCTGGCCGCGGAACCGGAATCGGCTGGTCCGCAGGTTGATCCGGGGCGAAAGGAAGAAGACGACCGCCGTGATCGCGGAGACGGCGATCAGGATAAGCCGCAGGACCGCAGAGCGGCGGGCGCGGGTGACGTTGATCGCGGCGCCCGCCATGAGGTTGAGCCAGGCCAGCAGGGCGGCCACGAGAAACTCGTTCGCGACGGTCAGGAGGAAGCTGAACGCGATCCCGCCGGCGACGAACCCGACCGTCTCGAACACGTAGGATTCGCCGACCACGCGGCTGAGGCCGCCCCGGTCCGAGGCCGCCTCCCAGGTCTTGACGCCGGCCACGAACTGCACGCCCAGGACGAGGCACAGCGGCGCCAGGACCGCGAACGCGTAGCCCAGCGACGGCAGGAGGTTCGGCACTTCGCCCGGCATGGCCCCGATGACGAGGCGGCTGCATCGGACCAGCACGATCGCGGCCGGCAGGAGCAGGGCGGACAGGGCATGGCACTCGATGAGCGCGCGCACGACCCTGCGAGGCTCGGCCAGGAGACGGCCGGCCACGATGGAGCCGACGCCGACCCAGAACAGCCACGCGAACAGGGCCCAGCCGATGAAGAACTCGTTCCCGTAGAAGACGATCATCAACTCCCGGATCAGGACGACCTGCGCGATGAGGGAGGTGATGCCCAGAACGAGAAACGAGAAAGCGAAAGCTTTCCTCATGCGCCGATTCTAGCGCCGGGGCTTACGCCCCGGCTACAGAAAACCTGTAGCCCGGGCGTGAGCCCGGGCCGGATCACGGCCCTTCGCCCTCGCCGACCTGGAGGCTGCTCAGGTTGAACTGGTGCTGGAGCCGGACGGCGCCGGCCTCGTCGCGGATTTCGAGCGTGATTACGGGATCCGGCGCGTCCCAGTCGATGCTGATCAGCCCGAAGTTGGCCCCGGGGAAAGCGTTACCGATCCGGTGCCGGTTGGCCTCGGCCAGCAGTCCGTCCATGGGCAGGTTCAGGCTGCTCGACGTCAGGTCGTACAATGGGTATCCGACCGCGCCGGCGCCCGTGGCGCGCCCCGCGCCATCCAGCATCGACAACTCCGCCAGGTGCCGGTCCCCGCTGATGAACAGCACGCCGTCGGCCTCCGTGTCGCTGATCATGTTGAAGAGCAGCCTCCGCTCATACGGGAAGTTCGCCCATTTCTCCCAGTGGTGCTCCTCGGCGACCACCTGGATGCTGGACGCGATGATCCTCAGCTCGGCCGGCATCCGCAGCTGCTGCCGGAACCACACCCACTGCTCCGGGCCCAGGATCGTATCGCCGCGGTTCGTGCCCGCTTCGTACGGTCCCTCGTCGGAAGGGCGATCCGCGCGCCGCGTGGGCGGACTGCGGAAGGATCGGGTGTTGAGGAGGATGACCTGGACGCGGCGGCCCGGCGGGCCGAACACGCGCGCGTCGTAGACACCGGCCCGCTGGCGGCGGGGCGAATCCGGGGGCTCGTCGAAGAAATCCAGGAACGCCTTCTGCGACTCGACGCGCGCGGGATACTCGGCGCCGGCGTCGTTGATGCCGTAGTCGTGATCGTCCCACGTGGCCCACACGGGGCACGTTTGGAGAAGCTCCTGGTAGCCGGGCTGCGCTCCGAACCGGGCGTAGGCTGCCTGCTTCTCCGCGATGTTCGTCGTATCGCAGTAAATGCTGTCGCCGATCAGGAGGAAGAGCTGGGGATGTGCCTGCACGACGGCGTCCCAGATGGGTTGCGGACGGTCCTGCTGGAGGCACGAACTGAAGGCGATCGTGGCGAGCGTGCTGGTCGGAGCGCTGTCCTGCCCCTGCGCGGCGAACGCCGCCAGGGCCGCCATCGCTGTGAGCAACCATCCACGCTTCATGGGGTATCGAGCGTAATCGGAGCATCCCGCGAAGGCAAGTAGAGCCCGCTTTATGCGGGCTGATTGTTACCGTAGCCCGGATAAACCGGGCTCTACCCGGACCCATCCCGTAGAGCCCGCTTCAGGCGGGCCAGGGCGTGCTTTGCCGTTGATGTGCAGGCGGGCAGTCTGTTATTCATGCACCGAGGGCTTCGATATGCTGCACGTGCACTGCGGCGATGCGTCGGCGGAGATGCTCCGCAAGGGCGGGGTGAAGGGCGAGGTGATCGTCTGGTCGGATCCGCTGTTCACCGGCCCGATCCTGCCCAAGGCCCCCGCGGAAAAATGGCGCGCCGCGCGCGCGAAGCACCTCTCCGACTCCACCCGCCGCGCGCTCAAGCGCAAGCAGGCAGCCGACTGGCTCCTCAAGCAGGACCAGGCGCTCGAGAAATTCCGCGACTACGACGAGGTGGTCCTGTGGTTCGATGCCTGCCTGTTCGACCAGGTGATCCTGATCCGCCAGCTCGACTGGTTCGCGCGGCGGGAGCTCGGCAAGACCGCGCTCTGCCTGATCTGCCCGGGGGAATTCCCGGGGTTCGCCAAGCCGCCCGGCCTCGGCGAGCTGTTGCCGAAGCAGCTGGCCACCCTCGTAGAGACCCGCCACCGCGTGACGCAGGCGGAGACGAAGCTGGCCCAGGAAGCCTGGGCCGCCTTTGGCTCGCCGGATCCGACGGCCATCGAGAAGCTCCTGGCCCGCGACTGCTCCGCACTGCCGTTCCTGGCGGAAGCGCTGAAGCGGCACTTGGAGCAGTTCCCCTCCGCGCGGAACGGCCTGAACCGGCTCCAGCACGAAGCGCTGGACGTCGTCGCCGCGGGACACAACAAGCTGGTGAACATCTTCGTGTACGTGGATCACAGGGAAGAGCGGCCGTTCTTCGGCGATACCATCGTGTGGGTCTGCCTCGACAGCATGGCGAACGGCGAGCATCCGCTCCTGCACGTGGACGGCCCCGGTCCCCTGCCGCTCTGGAGCCCGCCCAAGAAACTGGGTCCCTGGACCGTCGACATCACCGCGGCCGGCCGCCGGGTGCTCGCCGGCAAGGCGGACTGGGTGCAGCTCAACGGCATCGACGCCTGGCTCGGCGGCGTCCACCTCCAGAAGGGCAACGTCTGGCGCTGGGACTCCGAGAACCGGTGCTTAGTCAAACCGGCCTGAGCCGCCGTTTTTCCAAGCGCCGGGATTCTTGCCTTGCGGCCGGTCTTTGACCTCCGTCAAATCTATGGGATAGTATCTTCCTGATTATAAGGAGACAGATTACCATGCGCGTCTCGTCATGGCTCACGGTTGCTTCGGCGTTGTTGCTCTCGGCTTCTTCCGTTTTCGCGGGTGACCCGGGCAGCGGACAAGAAGAGGTTGCCGGTGGCGGTCCCGTCATCAGGTATGTCCCCTTGTTGAGCGTCATGCGCGGAACGCCCGTTGTCATCGCGGCGGAACTCATTCCGGGAAAGTCTCCGGTGGACAGCGCGGCGCTGCACGTCAAACTCACGGAAATCCAGAAGCCGGTAACGTATCCCATGAAGGACGAAGGGGAGCGAAACTGGCAGACGACCCTACCGGCCGAGTTGCTGATGCCCGTCGATCATTTCTGGTACTACATCGAGGCCAAAGACGCCCATGGTGTGACCGACACGCCTTGGCAACCCGTGCGAATTCTTGAATCGTCGGCCGGGGAACACCAGGCCTCGTTTTCGCATCGGGCGGGCCGGTGGGCGGCTGGCGTCGCGTTGCTTCTGGGTGCTTGGGCGATCATCGACCACAACTCGGGTAGCAGCGACGGCTCCGCGCCAGACCTCGGCGCGCCCACGGGCGGGGGACCTTCCGGCAGCGGGGAAGACGAGGACGAGGACGACTGCGAAGAAACTGGCCGCGAGACCGTGGACTACAGCAAGCTGAGTCCAACGGGAGATTTCGGCTCAGACCCCATCGAGGTCGTAGTGTGCGGCGCGTGCCCGGACGCGACGATCTCCGCCAGGACGACCTGGGGAGCCGACGCCGAGATCAGGCGCTACAACAACCCGGGCTGTGTTATCGGAGACGACAGCTTGACGCTGTTCATTGAAAAGCCGGAGAAGACGCCAGACGTTCCCAATTCGGAGACGATCTCGATCTACGAGAACGGCCATCGGATCGACACGAGACCGTGGCCGCCGGGGAACATCGATTGAGCGATGCGGGAACCTTCAAGCCCGCCTCTGTCCCGACTCAGGCATACGGGGCTGCGGCGGGCAGACGCAAGGCGCGTTCTGCTGGAGTCAGACCCGCCTGCGGCGGGAAGATCCGTTGAGTGACAGCGGCGAGAATAGTTGCCTGGGTGGCTAAATGGCAGACGCAAGGGACTTTCCGCCGAAGGCGGACCCGCCTCCGGCGGGAAAATCCATGGGGCGGCGGCAGAGACAATGAGTGCCTGGGTGGCGAAATGGCAGACGCAACGGACTTAAAATCCGTTGGCCGAAAGGCCGTGCAGGTTCGAGTCCTGCCCCAGGCACCAGGCTTCGTTCGAGGCGCAGCCGAGAACGAAGCCTGCCACGGCGTAGCTCCGCGAGCGCAGCGAGCGAGAGCGAAGCCGGGCTCTTTCGGCGCCTCGAACTACGCCCTGGCAAGCCAGCCCACACCAGAGTTCCGCCTTTCGCTCAACGCCTGCCGGGTGTACTAAGGGCTGGCAAGGAGGCGCGCGGCCGGGCCATGAAAGCGCTCGTCGTCACGTCGAGGGTCACCTTCGTCCCGCGGAACTACGACACCCTCATCGCGGGGCTGGCCGACTGCCCGCAGGTCGGCGGCCTCCTCGTCCTCGACAACCGGAGCCTCTCCCTGGTCGGCCAGGCGGCCGGCCTCATCCTGATCGGCGCGCGCCGGATCGGCTGGAGCCTGCTGAGGAACGCCTTCGACTCCGGCGGCCGCCGCCGTCGCGCCTACGCCGCCCACGGCAAGCCCACCTGGACGCTGAAGACGATCAACAGCCCGGAGGCGGTCGAGCTGGTGAAGAGCAACGCGTTCGACGTCGTCGTGAACGCCCGGACCCGCTACATCTACAAGGCGGACATCCTGCGGGCGCCCCGGCTCGGCTGCATCAACATCCATCACGGCCTGCTTCCCGAACAGCGCGGAACCATGTGCGACTTGTGGGCCCTGCACGAGCGCGGGCCCGCCGGCTTCACGATCCACCAGATGAATGAGAAGATCGACGCCGGAAAGCTCGTCGCGCGGGTCGAGGTGTCCGACGGCAGTGACCGCGATTACCTCGCGTACCTCGCCAAGTCCTGCCTTCGCGAGCTCGAAACGGTCCAACGCGTGCTGGTAGATACCGAACGCCAGGATTCAATCGCCGGCACGCCGAACACCGCGCCGCCCGGACTGGTGCACCGGCACAACCCGACGCGCGAGCAGATCGGTGAGATGAAAAGGGGAGGTCTGCGGCTGTGAAGCTCCTTCTGGCCCTGCACGGCAATCCCGGGGCGCCGTCGGATTTCGATCTCCTGAGGAGCGCGCTGGGTCTGCCCTCCGAAGCCCAACGTGAAGCAGAGGTAGGGCCGGCGCGCTGCGGCGGCCGCGGCCGAGGCAGCGCCTCGGCCCTACCATCACGGGCCACGGATGAAGGCGCGAGCCTGTGTTTCGCGGCCTTCCGCCGGCCAGTCGGCGGCGCGAGCGTGGCCGACCTGATCGAGCACATGGGAGGGGAGGTCCGCCGACTCAACCCGGCCAGGCTCGTGCTCATGGGCTTCTCCTGGGGTGCGTACCTGGCTTGCCGGTTCGCGGAGCGTAGCCCGGTGAAGCCGGACAGCTTGATTCTTCTCAACCCGATGCTCGCCGTCTCGAGCCCGGTGTCGCCGCTGATGGCGGCCTTGCTGAACACCCCGGTGCTGAACGCCCTGCTGGCCGCCGCGCTCGCGCGCGTGTTGCCCGGCGGTTTTGTGGCGCGTGTCTTCGCGCCGGAGTCGCCCGAGCCCTCGCTCCGCGATCAGTTGGTCAAGCAACTCAGCTCACCGACCCTCTGGCTCGGGGCCCTGCGCTACAAGCTCGAGCAGCAGCGCCATCCGCTCGGCGCCGTGCAGGCGGCGCGGTGCCGGCGTGCGGTCGTGCTGAGGGGCGCGGCCGATGCCGTCGCGCCGTGGGAACAGCAGGCGGGCCTGCTGAAAGACCTGGGACCCAGTTTGACTGTTCACACCGTCGAAGGCGCCGGCCACAGCCTTCTGTGGACGCATCAGGACGAGGTGTGTGCTATCCTCGGCCGGGAAATCGAGGAGGCCCTGCGATGAGCAGAGCGAAGAAACCCTCGGGGAAGCGATTCGGCTACTACCCGGGCGACTCGCCGCTGAACAACGTGGTCAGCTACATCGAGGCGCACGCGGGGGCTTTTCCGCAACGCGTCGCCCTCCGATGGGCGGACCCCGCGGCCCTGCGGGCCTGGAACGGGGATCTCTCCGTCCGCCTGCCCGTCCAGGACATCACCTACGAGCGTTTTGTCGCGGGCATCCGGTCTGCGGCCGGGGGGCTCAGCGGCCTGGGTATCGGCAAGGGCGACCGCGTGATCATCTTCCTGCCGATGAGCGTGCTCATGTACACGGCGATGTTCGCGGTCCAGCGCCTGGGCGCGATCGCGGTGTTCCTCGACTCGTGGGCGCGGCGGGACCAGCTCGGCGCGAGCGCGGCGTGCGTGGCGCCCAAAGCGATGATCAGCCACAAGGCGGCGTTCGAATTGATCCGGGACGTCCCGGAGTTCGCCGGCATGAAACAGCGGATCATCGCGGGGCCGTCCGACGGCGGCCCCTTCTCGGCACGACTGGAACAGTGGATCGAGCTGGGCGGCGAGGCCCCCATCGCCGCGGTCGCCTCGGAGTTCACGGCACTCATCACGTTCACCACCGGCAGCTCCGGCACGCCGAAAGGCGCGAACCGGACACACCGGTTCCTGGCCGCCCAGCACGAAGCGCTGGCCGCGGCCCTGCCGTACCGGGACGACGATCTCGACCTGCCCGTGTTCCCGATCTTCTCGCTCAACAACCTGGCGAGCGGCGTGACGACGATCCTTCCGGCCATCGACCTCGCGTCGCCGTCCGACCGCGACCCGGCGGCGCTCGTGGGCCAGATCCAGCACGAGCGCGTTACGTGCGCGACGCTTTCGCCGTCCCTCTTCCGGAACGTGGCGCGCCTGTGCCTCGAGCGGGGCCTGACCCTCCCGTCGCTCCGCCGCGTGGTCACGGGCGGGGCGCCGGTCAGCCGCGACAACGTCAGCGACTTCCGGAAAGTCGCTCCGAAGGCGGAGATCTGGGTGCTGTACGGCTCGACCGAGGTGGAGCCGATGGCGCACATCGAGGCGCGCGAGATGCTCGGCCTGGCGCCGAACCCCGACCCGGAGATCGTGGAGGAGGGAGTGAACGTCGGCCGCATCAGCGAGGGCCTGCGGTACAAGTTCATCCGCATCGTGCGCGGGCCGATCGATCTGAAGGTCACGCCGTGGGACCGGCTCGAAGTCAAGCCCGGCGAGGTGGGGGAGTTCGTGGTCACGGGCGACCACGTGTGCCGGGACTACTACAACAATCCGGGGGCGTTTCAGAAGTCGAAGATCCTCGACGCCAAAGGCATCGTCTGGCACCGGACCGGCGACTTGGCCCGGCTCGACGACCAGGGCTATCTCTGGATGGTCGGCCGCGTGCACAACGTGATCGAGCGCCGCGGCCGGTACGTCTTCCCGGTGCGGGCCGAGGTGGTCCTGAAGAAGCTGCCGTTCATCCGGCAAGGCGCCTATCTCGGGATCACCGATCCAAGGCTCGGCGAGCGCACGGCGGTCGTGGTGGAGCTGCCGGCCGGCGCGCCCGCGCCGGACCAGGTGCTCCGGGAGATCCAGCGCCTGTTCGACAAGAACGGAATCCCCGTCGACTCCTTCTACGTGGCGGACGAGATTCCCATGGACCCGCGGCACCACTCTAAAGTGGAGTACGACGTGCTGCGGAAAGATATCCTCGAGCGGGGGGGCCGCGACTACCTGCGGTACAAAGGCTGAATGACACAGCCGGCCGGACAACCGATCGCGGCGCGCTGGTGGACGTTCACGAAGGAACGCTTCCCGCCGACCTCGCACCTGCCGATGGTGCTGACGTTCACGCTCGCCAACGCCGCGATGGCCTGCCGCCTGCTGGCCGTCCCGTTCTCGCCCGCGAAGTTCTGCGTGGTGGTCCTCGTTTCGCTCCTGTTCTTCTTCCGGCTGAGGTGCTTCGACGAGATCAAGGACTACCAGGTCGACCTGAAGCTCAACCCCACGCGGCCGCTGGCCCGCGGTCTCCTGGCGCTCGGGCAGGTCAAGGTCGTGATCCTTGCGCTGGCCGTGCTCGAGCTCGCCCTCGCGGCCGCGCTCGGGGCGGCGGCGCTGGCAGCCCACGCGGTCGCGGTCGGCTACAGCTTCCTGATGTATCGCGAGTTCTTCATCGGCCGGTGGCTCCGGCCGCGGCTGACGACCTACGCGGTGACGCACACCTTCGTCTCCATCCTGCAAGGCTGGTCGATCGCGGTGCAGATGACAGGCGTTCCGCTGACGCGGTTCACCGGGTTCATGCTGCTGTTCGGGCCGGTGAACTGGATGCTGTTCAACGTTTTCGAGTTCGCCCGCAAGACGTTCGCGCCCGAGGAAGAACGGCCGAGGGCCGACAGCTACTCCTCGCTCTTCAAGCCGCTGGGCGCGGCCCTGCTGTGCACGAGCCAAATCGTGATCGCGCTCGGCCTGCTGGCGGCGCTCCCGCGCGGCTCGCTGGCCGGCTTCGGCTGGCTGGTGGGGCCGGCGTGGCTGGCGCAGGCATTGCTGGCGCTGCTGCCGCTGGGGACCGCGGGCTTCTACGTGGCGCACCCCGAGCCGGTGATGGCGCGGCGGTACCGTGCCGTGCTTGGGGCGTACCTGGTTTTGTTCTACGCTCTGCTGGCGTGGCAGGGGCTGGCCGAGGCAGGATGATGGGGACCCAAACATGCTCGTGCTGAAGAACTCCACGGAGGCGTTTGCCCGGCGGCAGGCCGGGGGCAAAGGCTTCAACCTCTACCAGATGACCCGGCTCGACTTGCCGGTGCCCGAGTGGGTCGTTCTCGGGCGCAACGTGTACGAGCAGTTCGTCCGCGAGGCCGGCATCGGCAACGTGCTCTCCAAGATCCTCGCGGAGTTCGAGGCCGGGAAGCTCGATGCCGGCGCGGCCGCGGTGCGGGCCGAGCGGCTGATCGTCGGTGCCGGGATGCCGCCATCGGTCCGGACGTGGATCGACCGGGCGTACGAAGCGGTCGGGCGGGACGCGACGATCTCCGTGCGGTCGTCGGCGGCGGATGAGGACGGCGCCGCGCACTCGTTCGCGGGACAGCTCTCGAGCTACCTGTACGTCTCGGGGACGCCGGACGCGGCGAAGTTCGTGCCGAAATGCTGGGCCTCCTGTTTCTCGGCGCGCGCGCTGGCGTACCGCCGCGAGAACGGACTGAGCCTGCAGGGCCTGGCGGTCGCCGTCGTCTTCCAGCGGATGATCGACCCGGAGGTTTCCGGCGTCCTGTTCACCTGCGACCCGGCGAATAGGGATCTCGCAACTTACGTGGTAAGCGCTGTTTACGGCGTCGGCGAAGGCTTGGTCTCCGGCGCGCTCGATGCCGACACGTTCTGGCTCGACGCCGAAACCGGCGCCGTGAAGCGGCAGGAAATCGCGGCCAAGGCGGAGGCGTTCCGCCGCGGCGTATCCGGGGAATGCCGCCGCGCGCCGGTGGACGAAGCAGCGCGCAACGAGCCGTGCCTGGCTCCGGACCAGCTCCGCGAACTCCACCGGCTGGGCCGCCAGCTGGTCGAGTTCTACGGCCGCCCGCAGGACGTGGAGTGGGCGATCGCCGGCGGCCGCCTGTATGTCCTGCAGACGCGGGCAGTGACGACGCTCGAGGAGAACCTCACCGGCTATCCGAACCTCTGGGACAACTCGAACATCGTGGAGAGCTACGGCGGGCCGACCTCGCCGCTCTCGTTCACGTTCGCCCTGCACAACTACAAGGGCGTGTACGTCCAGTTCTGCGAGATCCTCGGCGTGCCGCGGTCGGTGGTCAACGACATGGAATACTACCTCGGCAACATGCTGGGGTGCATCAACGGCCGCGTCTACTACAACCTCTACAACTGGTACAAGCTCGTCGGTGTCCTGCCCGGCTTCAGCCAGAACCGGCAGTTCATGGAGACCATGATGGGTGTCCGCGAGCAGCTGTCCGCCGAGATCGCGGACCGCATCCGGCCGCACCCGTCGTGGGACACCCTGCGCGGGCGGTTCCGCAAGCTGGTGACGGGCCTCGCGTTTGTCGTCTACCACGTCCGCATCCAGAAGATAGTGGACGATTTCCTGGCCGACTTCGGCCGCGAGTACGGGGACTTCCGGCACCGGGACTACGCGCGCATGTCCAGCGACTAGATCTTCAACGCGTACCTCGAGATGGACCGGCAGATGCTCAGCCGATGGAAAGCGCCCATCGTCAACGACTTCCTGACCATGGTCCACTTCGGGATGCTGAAGAAGCTCACCAACCAGTGGCTGGCCGACCTCGACACCAACATCCAGAACGACCTGCTGGCGGGCGAGTGCAACCTCGAGAGCGCCGAGCCGACCAAGGTGCTCATCCGGCTCGCGGGCGAGGTGGCCGCGGAGCCGGAGTTGAAGCGGCTGGTCGAAGAGACGCCCGTCGAGGACCTGTTCGAAGCCCTGAACCAGAGCCGGTTCGCCGCGTTCTTCAGGAAGGTCAGCGACTACATCGACCGCTTCGGCTTCCGCTGCATGAGCGAGATGAAACTGGAAGAGACGGATCTTTTCACGGACCCGAAGTTCCTGTTCGTCTGCCTGAAGAACTACCTTCGCGCCGGGACGACCGACCTCGCGGCTTACGAACAGCGCGAGAAGACGCTTCGCGGGGAGGCCGAGCGGATGGTGGCGGCGCGGCTCACGGGCCTGCGGCGCGCGGTCTATTTCTGGTCGCTGAGGCACGCGCGCAAGGCGATCCGGAACCGGGAGAACACGCGGTTCGCCCGGACGCGGATCTACGGCGTGGCCCGCTCGATGTTCCAGGCCATGGGCGCGGACCTCTGCGGGCGCGGGGTCCTCGCGAGGCCGGACGACATCTTCTTCCTCACGCTCGATGAGATCTACGGGATCCACCAGGGCACGCTGACCGCGTACAACCTCAGGGACCTCGTCGAGCTGCGGCGCCGCGAGTACGCGCGATTCAACGACCTCGAGCCGAAGCCGCGGTTCCTCACGCGCGGCCCCGTGTACTGGCAGAATAAGTTCCTCGCCGAGCCCGAGGCGCCCGACGTGCCGGCCGACGCCGGGTACGACCTGCGCGGCCTGCCGTGTTGTCCGGGCGTGGTGGAGGGCGTGGTCAAGCTCGTGCAATCCCCGAAGGACGACCTCACGCTGAACGGCGAAATTCTCGTCGCCGCGCGCACGGATCCCGGCTGGGTTCCGCTGTACCCGAGCGTGTCGGGCCTGCTCGTCGAGCGCGGCAGCCTGCTTTCTCACTCCGCGATTGTCGCGCGCGAGATGGGGCTCCCGGCGATCGTCGGCATCAAGGGGCTGGTCAAGACGCTGAAAAGCGGGATGAGGATACGGATGGACGGGCAACAGGGGACGGTGAAGATTCTGGATGGCCTGTAGCAATGGTGGGTCGATCCGCCACTGTACTTTTGCCGGTGCGTTCAACATAATACCGACATGGGTGCGCCGAAGCACATTGCCGAGAAAATCCGTGAGGAGCTCTTGGCGGGGCATGACCCCCGGGAGCGCCTGAAGTTGATCGCGCCGCGCCTGCCCAGCCGGGAACCCCTCCCGCCGCGCCTGCCGACGGGCAACGACCACACCGAACAGGGACTGGAGCACCGCCGCAAGATGCTGTCCGAGCAAGGCATCAAGACCGATCAACTGGCGGGCAAGGGGAAGGAATTCGGGCCGGCCGACGTCGCCGGCAACATCGAGAACTTCATCGGCTTCGCGCGCATCCCGGTCGGCGTAATCGGGCCGCTGCGGATCAACGGCTCCAGCGCGCGGGGCGACTTCTACGTGCCGATGGCGACGACGGAAGGCGCGCTGGTGGCTTCGTACCATCGCGGCGCGTACGTCATCAGCCAGTCCGGCGGCTGCGCCGTGCTGTGCCTTACCGAGTCGGTGTCGCGGTCGCCCTGCTTCATGTTCCGCAAGCTGTCGGATGCTGCCCTCTTCCTGAACTGGGTTCTCCCGCAGGTCGAGGCCTTGCAGGCGGAGGTCCGGAAGACCTCCAAGCACTGCACGCTGGTGGACATGAGGACGTCGCTCATCGGCAAGGAGCTGTACCTGGGCTTCGAGTACCGCACCGGCGACGCGGCGGGCCAGAACATGGTAACGATCGCCACGGATGCCGTGTGCCAGTACCTCGTACGGAACGCGCCCGTGAAGCCGGTACACTGGGTCGTGGAAGGCAACCTCTCGGGCGACAAGAAGGCCACGATGCTGGCGTTCCTCTACGTCCGCGGCAAGAAGGTCGTGGCGGAGGTGGTCATCCGGCGCGACCTGCTCAAGCGCGTCATGCACGTGACGCCCGAGGAGATGGTGCGGCACTGGCAGATCTCCATGCTCGGGGCGGTGCAGAGCGGCTCGATCGGTACGCAGGCCCATTTTGCCAACGCGCTGGCGGCGATCTTCATCGCGTGCGGGCAGGACGCGGCCTGCGTGGCGGAGGCGTCCGTGGGGCTGACGCGGATGGACGTGACGGATCAGGGCGATTTCTACATCAGCGTGGCCATGCCCAACCTGATCGTCGGCTCGGTCGGCGGCGGCACGCGCTTCCCGACGGCCCGCGAGTGCCTGGAGATGATCGGGAGTTGCGGCGAGGGCAAGGCCCGCCAGCTGGCCGAGATCTGCGCCGCGACCGCCCTCGCCGGCGAGATCTCCATCGTCGCCGCCATGGCGGCGGGCGAGTTCAAGTCCGCCCACGAGCGGTACGGCCGCAAGCGCAGGTAGGGATGCCCACCGAACTCGAACAGCGCGTCCGATTCGATCTCATCCGCTACGCCAACTGCTGGGAGGACGCGCACGTCCTCTGCGCCGCGCTGAACCCGGGGCCCGGCCGGCGCCTGCTCTCGATCGCGTCCGGCGGCGACAACTCGTTTGCGCTCGCGGCCGAAGGCGCCGAGGTGGTCGCGGCCGACCTCAGCGCCTCGCAGCTGGCCTGCTGCGAGCTCAAGGCCGTCGCGATCCGGCGGATGGACTACGACGACGTCCTCGCCTTTCTCGGCGTCCGGCCGTCGGACCAGCGCGCCCTGCGGTACGCGCAGCTCCGGCCCGAGTTGTCCGAACGCGCGCAGGCGTTCTGGGACAGCCAGCCGGCGGCCATCGCGAACGGGTTCATCCACGTCGGGAAGTTCGAGGGCTACTTTCACACGTTCCGCACGCGGATCCTGCCGCTCATTCACGGCCGGCGGATGGTGGACGAACTCATGACGCCGAAAGACGAGGCCGCGCGGCTCCGGTTCTACGAAGAGCGGTGGTGCAACCTGCGCTGGCACCTCATGTTCCGCGCCTTCTTCAGCAAGACCGTCATGGGGCACCTCGGGCGCGACCCCGAGTTTTTCCGCTACGTCCAGGGCTCCGTGTCGGAGCGGATTCTCGAACGCGCCCGGTACGGGTTCACCGTCCTGCCCCCGGATCGCAACCCGTACCTGGACTACATCCTGAACGGGAACTACACGCGCGCATTGCCGCGCTACCTGGAGCCGGAACGGTTCGCCGCGGTGCGAGCCGGGCTCGACCGGATCACGTGGTTCGAGGGCCCCGCAGAGAAGGCCGCGGAGGTCCATGCGGGCGCCGGCTTCGACGGCTTCAACCTGTCCGACATCTTCGAGTACCTGGACGAGGCCCTCTGCGCAAAGATCTACGGCCAGCTCCTGGAACGGGCGCGGCCCGGCGCGCGGTTCGCTTACTGGAACATGCTCGTGCCTCGCCGCTGCCCGGAGGCGTTCCGGTCACGGGTCCGGTACCTGGAGGGCCTCTCGCAGGACCTGTTCCGCCGCGACTTTGCCTTCTTCTACAGCGCGTTCGTCGTGGAAGAGGTCGTGGGGGGAGGTGCGGCATGACGGGGTTTCAGAAGGACCTGGTCGGCGCGGCGATTTTTTCCGCGGCGTTTGTGCTGGTCCTGGTCGCAGCCGAGCTGTGGCGGCGCTCGGGAAAGGCCCGGCCCGAGTGGTCGCGGAAGCTGGTCCACCTCGTCGGCGGATTGCTCTCGCTCGTCCTGCCCCTGCTGGTCGCTTCCCCGTGGGTGGTCCTCGCCCTTTGCGCGACGATGTTCGCGGTGCTCCTGGTCGGCCGGCGCACGGGCTCCCTGCAGAGCCTGCACGGCGTGGCGCGGCCGACGCGCGGCGTGGAGTACTACCCGCTCGCGGTGTTCCTCGTGTTCTTCCTGTCCGAAGGCCGGTACTGGCTCTACGTCAGCTCCCTGCTCGTGCTCGCCGTGGCGGACGCCTTCGCCGCGCTGGTCGGGAGCCGGTACGGGTCCATCCGGTACCAGGTGGAAACCGAGTACAAGACCCTCGAGGGCTCGGTGTTCTTCCTGATCAGCGCGTTCCTGGCGATGCACCTGCCGATGCTGCTGCTGACCGACCTGCCGCGCGCGACATGCGTGCTGGCCGCCCTGCTGGTCGCCGCCATCGTGACGGGGTTCGAGGCCATCTCGCTGCACGGCGCCGACAACCTCTTCGTGCCGATCGGCGTGTGCGTGATCCTGTCCAAGATCACCAGCAAGCCGGTGTCGGAGATCGTCTACCAGATCGTCAGCCTTGCGCTCATCAGCACCGGCGTGGGGGTGGTCGTGCACCGCGTGCGCTCGTTCAATGTGGGCGGGACCATCCTGTTCCTGCTGTTCGTGTACGGCGCGTGGTCGCTCGGCTCTGAGCTGTGGGCCCTGCCGGTGCTGGCGGCGTTCGCCGCGTACATGGTCGCCTGGTTCGCGTGGCCGGTGGATTCGGCCAAGGACCTCGCGGTGCGCGTGCGGCTGATGTTCCACGCGATCGTGGTGCCTACGCTGATCCTTGTCGTCGGCAACACCGTGCAGGCGGGCAGTACGATGTATGCCCCGTTCCTCGTGGCGATGGCGACGGTGCTCTCGTTCATCCTGCTGAACCACCGGCTGATGGCGGGGCTGGGCGGCGGTGTGTCCCGGGCAGGCTTCGCGGCTAAGACGGCGCTGGTCTCGTCCGCGGTCGTCCTGGTTCCACCGTGGTGCATTCTCGCGAACATCCACGCGGGGATCCTGCTGGTGTACGCCGCCGTGGTGCTGGCGGCGGCGCTGGTCAACCACCTCCTGATCGGCCGCGAGCCGCGGCTGGGTTCGGAGCAGAGGTGGTCGGCGGCGAGGATCCTCCTGACGCTCGTTGCGGCGGGTGCCGTTCTGCTGATGGAACTGGCGGGAGTTCTCCCGCTGTGGAATGTGATCGAGACGGTCGGGCTGAGGCCGTTCTAGGTTATCCGTTATCGGTTATCAGTTCGTGCGCGACGGTAGGGTGGGGCCGGCGCTCTCTTCTTTTTGCTGCCTGTTTACCGGCGGAAGATGCTAGAGATTCTGTTGGGAAAGGTGCTCGCGAAGGCAACGACTGCCTCGGGAGCCCCGCCTGAGCAACACGACTACGTAGAGGAAAACCAGAATGGCCAAGCCGAATTATCAGTTCCAGAAACGCAGCAGGGAAACGGCGCAGCAGAAGAAGAAGGAAGAAAAGAGACTGCGCAAGCTGGCCAAAAGAGACGCCCAGCCCACGACGGACGCAACGCCGCCTGCGACGGGCTGAAACAGAACCGGTCCGCTGCGGCAGCTTTCGCTTGCGTTTCGAACGGACTTCTCCTAACCTCTTCTCTGTTCGTTAAGTGAGACAGAGCGTGAGTGGTAGGTTGACCATCGCCCCGCATGTTGCTGGTTGGTGCCGATCCGAAACCCGAACGACTCGGGAACAGTCACTAAATTCTGTCTCCAGAGCACAAGGAAGAACACCATGGGCAACAAGCTGTACGTAGGCAACCTGTCATTCGGAACGACGGAAGGCGATCTAAAGACGCTTTTCGCGGCCTGCGGCTCGGTCACGAGCTGCAACATCATCATGGACAAATTCACGAACAAGTCCCGCGGCTTCGCTTTCGTGGAAATGGCCAGCCAGGCCGAGGCCACCAAGGCGATTGCCGAATTGAACGGCAAGGATTGCGATGGCCGCGCCCTGACGGTCAATGAAGCCAAGCCCCGCGAAGAACGCTCCGGTGGCGGCGGCGGGTACGGTGGTGGTGGGTACGGTGGCGGCGGCGGGCGCGGCGGCGGACACGGCGGCGGACGTCGCGATCGCTTTTAATCCACTGCGGACCCGGTTCCGCAATCGAATCGGGCGCGCTGACTTTGGCGGCCCCCTTCAAAGGGGGGCCGCCTTCTTTTTTGAAGTGACCAGCCAACCCGGGGATCGCAGGATCGGGGCCAGGCCGTAAATACTCACTTTGCAGAATCGTGATGTCGCTGTGGGCCGAAGTGGACGCGCCGGCCTTCGCGGCGCCCCAGCGAGGCAAGCGGGAACGCGCCCCTCCTGACGGCAGACGGGACGTGGTAGGGCCCGGCGCGCTGCGCCGGCCGCTCGCCTCGGCGTAGTGGCGCGCCCCGCGCCCCGCGCCACGAAGCCTGGGCGGCCGAGGCAGCGCCTCGGCCCTACCAATCAGGTCTTCCGGATGACATACACCGCGACGCGGGTCCGGAGCGTCGTGAGGGTCCGAACGATCCGCTGGCCGGACAGGTAGACCGCCTTCTCCACGCGGGCGCCGAGCGCCCCGCAGAACCCGGCGAACTGCGCGAGCGTGATGGCGCGGACCCGCGGCTCGCCGGAGCACAGGGTCGTGCCCATGCCGCTGCCGCCGAGCGCGCGAAGGCGGTCGCGCCAGTAGGCCGCGTTGTCGAACGAGATGACCGAGCGTTCCCCGACCCGCAGCATTTCCTTGACGACGGGCGTGGGCTGGTTGAGGTAGGCGAGGGTCTGGCTCAGGATCACGTACTCGAACGCGCCGTCGCGGTAATCGGCCAGCCCCTCTTCGATGTTGCCGTGGCGGACGGACAGGCCGCGGGTGATGGAGGCCCGGACTTTCTCCTCGCTGATCTCCACGCCGCGGGCCTCGACCTGCTTCTGCTGGACGAGCTGTTCGAGCAGGGATCCGTCGCCGCAGCCCAGGTCGAGCACACGCGCGCCGGGCGGCACGATGTCCACGATCGTTTCAAGATCCAGTCGCTGGCCGTTGGGCATGAGGCACCCCTTCGTACGGGGTCAAAACATGACCGATGGGGGCGAAAAGTCAACGGGATTCAGGGTCATACGCCGTTCCATGCGTCGCCCGTGATGCCCGGCGCGAACCCTGGGGGGATTCGCGCCCTACAAGGCGGCGGATTGTAGGGCGCGAAGGTCCATGACCTTCGCGCCGCTGCGCGCGTCACCCGTGGTGCGTGGCCCGCGGCGGGTGGGGGTGCGGGCGGTGCGGGTGGGCGGAACGCTCCACCTTCGCCAGGAAATCCCGCGACAGGCTGCCCAGCCGGTCCACCTCGATCAGGAAGGCGTCGTGCCCGTAGTCGCTCTGGATCCCGACGTAGGTCACGTCCGCGCCGTTCTGGAGCAGGGCGCGGACCATCTCCTCCGACTGCGCCGGCGGGTAGAGCCAGTCGGAACTGTAGCTCAGGATGAGAAATTTCGCGCTGACCCTGCGGAACGCGTCGGCCAGGTTCGGCAGGCCGTACGAGAGGTCGAAGTAGTCGATGGCCTTCGTGATGTACAGGAACGTGTTCGCGTCGAACCGCTTGGTGAACGTGAGGCCCTGGTGCTTCAGGTAGCTCTCCACGCGGAACTCCGTCGCGAACTCGTAGCCGTACTGCTCGCGCTCCTGCAGGTGGCGCCCGAACTTCTCGCGCATGGACGTCTCGCTCAGGTAGCTGATGTGCCCGATCATCCGCGCGAGCGCGAGCCCGACGTTGGGACGCTCGCCGTCGTAGTATTCGCCTTTCTTCCAGTTGGGGTCGGCGTAGATCGCCTGGCGGGCCACCTCGTTCAGCGCGATGCTCTGCGCGGAGACCCGCGCCGTGGCCGCCAGCACCATCACGCTGCGGATCCGGTCCGGGTAGGAGACGGCCCACTGCAGGGCCCTCATGCCGCCGAGGCTCCCGCCGGTGGCGGTCAGCAGTTTGTCGATCCCGAGGTGGTCGATGAGGAGGCGCTCGGCCTCGACCATGTCGGCCACCGTGATCACCGGGAAGGTCAGGCCGTACGGCTTGCCGGTCTTCGGGTCGATGGAGGAGGGACCGGTGCTGCCCTTGCAGCCGCCGATGGCATTCGAGCAGATGACGAAGTACTTGTCCGTGTCGAACGCCTTGCCGGGCCCCACGGCCTCGTCCCACCAGCCGGGCTTCGCATCCGCGGCGCTGTGCCTGCCGGCGACGTGCGCGTCGCCGGAGAGCGCATGCTCGATGAGGATCGCGTTGCTCTTGTCGGCGTTCAACTCTCCGTAGGTCTCGTAAGCCAGGGTGATCGGGCCGAGCGTGGCTCCGCTTTGGAGTTTAAGCTCCCGGTCGAACGTGACGTATTGCGTTTTGACGATCACGGGGTCCCCGCTGCAGCAACAAAACTTTACCAGACGCCCGCCGCGCGCACACGGCGAAACCACCTGAGCACCATAGCCGAACCGGGCCGCCGAATCCAGCCGGGCTGAGCCGTATGACACAATCGCCCCTTGCAGTGTTTCAGCTCTTGGTGTAATCGTACAGGCAGAACATCAGGAGCTGTCCCGGTGTAGACCGGGACACGGCAACCTGGCAGGAGACGCCAAGGTGCCCACCGGAACCGCGGGTGCGGGTCCGGGATGCGCAAAGACCGATGTCTTTGAATCAAGGTCTCCACGGAAGCATGTGCCGCCGTCCTGATGTTTGGGATCGGCGGCTTCTTGTTTCCAAGCTCCCTGATGCGTTGCCGAGGGAGGCGCATCATGGCGAACATCGACCTGTCGGTCCGGATCCCGAGCGGGAACCCGGATCATCACATATGGAACAACAACGGCATCTGGTTCGTGCACTACACGGTCCACCTGCCGGACTACACGAAGCGGCGGGTGCGCTCCTCGTTGGGGACGAGAGCGAAAGACGAGGCGCGAAAGAGAAGAGACGAGCTGTTCGGGCGGTTGAGGGAAACAGCCTGACCTTCTGGTGGCGCGCGTTGCCCGCAACGCGCGCAGACGGCGTTGAGGACAACGCCGTCCACCGAACGGCACTACCACACCTTGCAAGGTGTGGTAACGCCGTCTGGGCGCGCGGTTCGAGCGTCGCGAAGGCATGATCACACTTTCCGAAGTGTGGTTATGTGAGCCAGGTGTCCCGAGAACGACCACGAGAACGAGAACGAGAACGAGGACCCGGCTTCGCCTGCGGCTACGCCGGGCACGCGAGAACGATGGTCAGAGGCTCACGTACCGGAACCCCAGCTTGCCGGCCTGGGTGCGGGGGAAGAAGTTCTTCACGTCGATGACGACGCGGGTCCGCATGCGCTTCTTGAGCCAAGGCAGGGTGACGACGCCCTTGAAGGCGTCGTGGGCGTTGATCAGGACCACGGCGTCCAGGTTCCGGGCCTTGTCCGGCGTGAGAGTGTTCAGGCCGAACTGCTTCTTGATTTGCTGGGGGCTGACGAGCGGTTCCCAGACGGAGATCTTTGCGCCGAAGCCCTGCAGGCACTTCACGACGTCCACGGCGCGCGTGTTGCGGAAATCGGGCACGTTTTCCTTGAAGGTGAGCCCCAGGATCCAGACGTGGGCATCCTTGGGCAGGCGGCCGGCCGCGTTCAGCTCGCGGACCGTCAGCTCGCCGACGTAGCTCCCCATGCCGTCGTTGATCCGGCGACCGGCCAGGATGACCTCAGGGTGGTAGCCGAGCTGGAGGGCGCGGTGGGTCAGGTAGTACGGATCGACCCCGATGCAGTGTCCGCCGACCAGGCCCGGGTGATACCGGTGGAAGTTCCACTTGGTGGCCGCGGCCGCCAGCACCTCGCTGGTGTGAAGGCCCAACCGCTCGAAGATCTTGGAGAGCTCGTTCATCAGCGCGATGTTCAGGTCGCGCTGGACGTTCTCAATGACCTTGGCCGCCTCGGCGGTCTTGATGCTCGGCGCCTTGTGGATGCCCGCTTCGATGACCGCGCCGTACGCGGCCGCCGTGCGCTCCAACGCCCGCCGGTTGTGACCGCTGACGACCTTCGTGATGCGCGTCACCGCGTGCTGCTTGTCGCCGGGGTTGACGCGTTCGGGCGAGTAGCCGAGATCGAACTGGCCCAGCTTCAGCCCCGACTCGCGCTCGAGGATGGGCAGGCAGAAGTCCTCCGTGACGCCCGGGTACACCGTGCTCTCGTAACACACCATCATGCCCTTTTTCAGGATCCTGCCCACCGTCTTCGACGACTCCTCGAGCGGCGTCAGATCGGGATCGCGGTCCTCGTCGATGGGGGTGGGCACGGCCACGATGATGAACGTGCAGCGACCGAGGGCCTTCGGGTCCGTGGCGAAGGTCAGCCGCGGGTTGCGGAGCTCGGCGGGGTCCACTTCGCCCGTGTGGTCGCGGCCGGACTTCAGCTCCTTGATCCGGGCGGACTGGATGTCGAAGCCGACGACGTCGAACTTCCTGGCGAAGGCCGCGGCCAGTGGAAGGCCCACGTAGCCCATCCCGACGATGCCGATGACTTCCTTCCTAGCCATGGGTACCCATCCGTGTTCGTGCTGAACGCGCGTGCATTTATAGGAAACGGCGGCCCCGGATGCGACAGAAAACTGCTCTCGTCCTCGTCGCCTGCGAAAAGCGCTCGTCCACCCCCGATCTTTCTGCTATGTGGAGCTCCATGTCGGATCAGCCCGCGGCCAGCGTCATGAGGGGCCAGGCCTTTTTTGCCGAGATCGCATCCTCGCCGGGCGCGTCCGCCGTCCACCCCGAGGCGGGGAGGTTCTTCAGGGAGTACCTCGCCGGCGAGAAAGCCATCCGCTTCGGGGACCGCTGGGTCGTGAACACGCACTTTCCCCCGTACCCCAGCCGGGCCTTCGAGGGCGTCATCGCTCAACTCCTCGACCCGTCCGGGGTCCAGCGCTTGTACTCCGTCACGCTGGCCGTCACCAATCGATGCCCCTTCAACTGCTGGCATTGCTACAACGCGGGACGTGATCAGCACGATCTATCGCTGGACGTTCTGCGCGACCTTGCAGGGAAGCTGCAGGAACGCGGCGCTGTCATGATCGATCTCACAGGCGGGGAGCCGCTGCTGCGCGCGGACTTGGAGAAGATCTGCGCAAGTTTCGATAACCGCTCGTGCGTGATCGTCGGCACCACCGGCTGGGCGCTGACCGCGGAGCGGGCCCGATCGCTTCGCTCGAGCGGCGTTTTCGGCGTGGGCATCAGCCTCGACAGCGCGGACGAGCGGGAGCACGACCTTATGCGCCGGAAGGGCGGCGCCTTCCGAGCCGCTGTCCGGGCGCTCGCCGTCGCCGCGGAGGCCGGCCTGTATCCTTACGTGGTCTCCCTGGCGACGCGGGAGTTCCTTGAGCGCGAACGCTTCTACGCCTTCCTCGCGCTGGCAGGCCGGCTTGGCGCGCGCGAGGTGCACCTGCTGGAGCCGTGCCCCACCGGGAATCTGGCCGGACGATCCGACGTGATGCTGACGGCGGCGGAGCGCCGGCGGATCGTCGAGTACCAGCATGCGGTGGCGGCGCGCGACGATCTCCCGGTCCTGTCCACGTTCACCTACTTGGAGGGGCCGGACGCCTTCGGCTGCGGGGCCGGGCTCACCCATCTCTACATCGATGGCTCAGGCGAGGTTTGCCCCTGCAACCTGGTGCCGCTGTCCTTCGGGAATATCGCGCGGGAGCCGCTGGACACCATCCTGGCCCGCATGCGCGGGCGTTTCCGCCAACCGCGCTCCGCCTGCGTCGGGAGGACCCTGACGCCTCACATCGAGGCGGAGGCCCTGCCCACGGCGCCGCCCGTCTCCTGCGCGCTCTGCGAGAAGTACCTGCCCATGGAGCACGAGGTGCCCAAGTTCTTCCGGATTCTCGCAGAGACGCGCGGCACCACGGGCGCCGCGGACTTGGCGGCGGCCTACGATCAGGTGCACGAGAGCTACGACGATTTCTGGACGGTCGAAGCGGGCGTCCCTGTGAGGGAGATGGTCGAGCGGCTGCGCTGGACCGGCGCCGAGAGGGTCTTTGAGGCCGGCTGCGGCTCGGGTTTCGCCACCGTCCTGCTCAGCGAGAAGCTGACCGGGGGCGGGCGCCTGACGGCGGCGGACATTTCGGAGGGCATGCTGGAAGCCGCGCGGCGCCGCCTGCAGGCTCTGGCGCCCGGCCGCGTCGAGCTTGTGTGCGGCGACGCCCTCCATCTTCTGCAGTCGGTCCGCGATCTCGATGTCATCTTCTCGAGCTGGGTGCTCGGGTACATCCCGGTGTCGCCGTTCCTCGCGGCGGCCGGCACGGCGCTGAAGACCGGCGGGCGCCTGGCCTTCGTCGTTCACCGGCAGAACTCGCCGCGGCGCGAGTTCGGGCTGTTCGCGAGATTGGCCGCGCGCGATCCTTCCGTGATGTCGAGACAGGTGGCTTTCGATTTCCCGCGGGACGCCGCGCAGGTTCGCGAGCAGCTCGCGGCGGCGGGTCTGGAGCCCGTGGACGTGAGGGAGGGCTCCTGCGTGTTTCACTACGGGACCGCGGAGCAGGTGCTCGAACACCTGCTCAAATCGGGCGCGGGCACCGTTTTCTACGAGGCGGTGATCCCGGCCCGGCGAAACGAGCTCACGCAGGAATTCCTTCGCCTGCTGCGGGACCAACGCGATTCCGCGGAGGGGTTCGCTGTCCGCCACGACTACGTGGCCTGCGTGGCGAGGAAGCCTTGATGCACGTCACGGAATCCCGAGGGAGTGCGGTTCAGCCTTCCCACAGGTCCTCCGCATACACGCCGGAGCTGATCAGGTCCCTGATGCCGGCCGCCACGATCGACTTGTCCTGGGGGTAGGTCACCCCCAGCCACTTCTCGCGCGACGTCGCCACCTCGACCTTCGCGCGGCCCTGCCGGATCAGCGTGTCCACGACCGTCGGAAGCTGGAACTCGGATTTCGGGTTCTTGAGCCCGGCGGGCAGGAACAAGAGGAACTCGCGCTCCAGGTGCTCGAAGAACGTCGGCGTGAATGCCCACAGGTTCATGGACACGGGTTCGTTCCCGGTCAGGGTCGACGGCTTATGGTCCACCACGCAGCGCACGCCAGCGCCGGAGGCCTGGATCTGGTAGTGTTCCTTCACGCCTGCCAGCAGGCCGTCCGGGCCGACCCGGCACACGCCGCGCGCGACGGGGCCGTAGTCGGAGAGCGTGTTGCGGAGGACGAAAGCGACGAGGCCGTAGCGGTCCTCGCCGGCGCGGAGCCGCCGGAGCTGGTCGGCCAGGACCTGGAACGAGCTCTTCCCGTAGAAGTCGTCCGCGTTAATGACGCCGAACGGCTCGCGGATTTCGCGGCGGCAGACATACACGGCGTGCGCCGTGCCCCACGGCTTGGGCCGGTCGGCCGGCGCCGCGAAGCCGGCGGGCAGGTCGGACAATTCCTGGTAGACGTACGTGTGCGGGATCCGCCCGGCGAAGTGCGGCTCGATGACCGACCGGAACGTCTCCTCGATGTCGCGGCGGATGACGATGACGATGCGGCCGAATCCCGCCGCGATGGCGTCGAAGATCGAATAGTCGATCACGATCTCGCCCGAGGGCCCGACCGGCTCGATCTGCTTCAGCCCGCCGTAGCGGCTGCCGATGCCGGCGGCCAGGATGGCGAGGGTGGGCTTGTGTGCGCCGGTGTCCTTCATGTTTCGATCCCACGGGCCAAGCCCGTATGATTTCAGGCTGGTCTCTGCGTTATCTCGATCAGCTTCTCCAGCTTCTGCATCGCGGCGCCGGAGTCGATGGACCGCGCGGCCAGCGCGATCCCGTCCTTGATCTCGCGAGCTTTCTGCCCGGCCGCGATCGCCGCGGCGGCGTTGAGCAGGACGACGTCGCGCCGCGGTCCTTTCTCGCCGGACAGGACGCCGCGGATGATGGCCGCGTTCTCCGGCGGCTCTCCGCCCACCAGCGCGGTACGGGAAGACACCTCCAGGCCGAAGTCGCGGGGATGGATCTCGTACGTCGTCACGACGCCGTCCTTCACCTCGGCGACGCGCGTGTCTCCGGTGGTGGTGATCTCGTCCAGCCCGTCCGAACCGTGTACGACGAAGAGGTGCTTGGCGCCCAGCGCGGAAGCGGCCTGAGCGAGGGTCAGGGCGAGGTCGTGGTCGTACACCCCCAGCACGCCGTATCGCGCGCCGGCCGGGTTGGAGAGGGGGCCGAGGATGTTGAACACGGTTCGGATGCCGATCTCGCGCCGCGGCCCGATCGCGAACTTCATGGCCGGATGCAGAGTCGGTGCGAAGAGAAAGGCGATCCCGATCGTCCTGAGGCATGCGTCCATGACGGGGGCGGGGGCGTCGATCTTCACGCCGAGCGCAGCGAGCACGTCGGCGCTGCCGCACTTGCTGGACACGCCGCGGTTGCCGTGCTTCGCGACCGTCACGCCCGCCCCGGCGGCCACGAGGGCCGACGCGGTGGAGATATTGAACGTGTGAGACCCGTCTCCGCCCGTCCCGCAGGTGTCCACCACGACGTCGGTCGGGGCGTGGACGCTTGTGAACTTCTCGCGCATGGCCGCCGCGCTGCCCGCGATGACGTCCATGGTCTCCCCGCGGATGCGAAGCGCCGTGATGTACGCGGCGACCTGGGCCGGCGTGGCTTCGCCGGACATGATCTCCAGCATCGCCGCGCGGGCTTCCTCGCGCGAAAGCGTCTTCCCCTCCGCCAGCTTGGCAATGGCTTCCTTGATCATGTCCCCTCCCTGCGAGCTTCCGCGAATCCTACAACTCGCGCGCGCGCTTTCAAGACTTGTCCAACCCGAACTTCCGGAATTCCTCGATGGCGTACCGGTCGGTCATGCCGGCGATGTAGTCGCAGACCGTGCGCCAGAGCCCTTCGTGGGGGAGGCGGGCGCGCGCCTTGCGTCCCATGTCCTCGGGGTGTCCGATGTAGTAGAGGAAGAGCTTCCGCATCATGGCCACGGCCTCCGTGCTGTGGCCGCTCACCGCGGGATGGTAGTACACCTCGCGGTGGAGGAAGGCGCGGAACGGCTCGAGCAGGGCTTTCATGGCCGGGCTGAACGTGACCAGCCGCTCCGGGCTCCGCAGGACCTCGTCCGGCGACCGGGGATGGTGCTTCGTGATCAGCTCGTCGCTCGTCCGCACCACGTCCTCGACCTGGATGTCCAGCAGGCAGCGGATGGTCGTGTCGGCGCGGCGCGCAGGGGGCATGTTGGGGAAGGCGGCGCTCGCTCGCTCGGCCGCCTTCTGCCAGAGCTCCAGGCCTTCGAGCTGGCTCTCCGTGATCAGGCCGGCCTCGCAAGCATCGTCGGTGTCGTGCGCGTGGTAGGTCATGTCATCCGCGACGTCGGCGATCTGGGCCTCGAGGTGCTGGTGCGGCCCGATCGGCCGGCCGTCGAGCTCGGCGCCGGGCACCTGCGCGAGGTGCTTGCGGAGCCCCGCGCGGACCTCCCACGTGAGATTCAGGCCCGGGAACTCCGGGTACGGCTGCTCGATGATCTCCACGGCGCGCAGGCTCTGGAGGTTGTGGTCGAAGCCTCCCTCGTTCTTCATCAGGTCGTCCAGTGCCTTCTCGCCGACGTGCCCGAACGGGCTGTGCCCGATGTCGTGCGCGAGTGCGATGGCCTCGGTCAGGTCCTCGTTGACCCTCAGCGCGCGGGCGAGGGTCCGGCCGACGGCGGCCATCTCCATGGTATGCGTCAGCCGCGTCCGGTAGTGGTCGGCCGTGCTGTTCACGAACACCTGCGTCTTGTACTCCAGCCGCCGGAACGCCTTGGCGTGCAGGATCCGGTCGCGGTCGCGCTGGAACTCGGAGCGGTAATCGTGGCGGGACTCGGGATACCTGCGCCCGTGGCTGTCGGCGCTCCGGGCGGCGTACGGCGCGAGAAACGAGGCCTCGAGGTCCTCGCGTTCTTTTCTGGAGTGGATCACGGGCGGTATATTAGAGTGCCCCCTGGAGCGAAACAACCCCGTGCACGAAAAGACCGTAAGCAGGAAAACAGTCTACGAGGGCCGCATCCTCGACCTCGAGGTGCAGGAGGTGGAGCTGGAGAATGGGCGGCGTGCGGTCCGCGAGATCGTGCGGCACGGGGGCGCCGTGGCCGTGCTCGCGCGCCTGCCCGACGGGAAGTTCGCCTTCGTCCGCCAGTTCCGGAAGCCGGTCGAGAAGGACATGCTCGAGGTGGTCGCCGGGAACCGCGAGCCGGCGGAGGACCCCGAGGCCTGCGCCCGGCGCGAGCTGATGGAGGAGACGGGGCTGGAGGCCGGGGAGGTCCGCCACCTCGGGTTT
Organism: Verrucomicrobiota bacterium; assembly: GCA_043803015.1. GTDB lineage: Bacteria > Verrucomicrobiota > Kiritimatiellia > CAIQIC01 > JAGNIJ01 > JAZDKK01. Next base: position 17,751 of record JAZDKK010000012.1, on the reverse strand, counting down.
ATCTACCCTTCGCCGGGGTACGGCGACGAGCGGATCGACATCTATTCAGCGGAGGCGGTTGCGGGCTCGCGGCAGGCGAATCCTGACGAAGATGAGCATCTGGACGTGGTTTTGCTTGATCGGGACGAGATCGTTGAGAGAATGCGGCAGAACGAGATCCAGGACTCCAAGACGCTGGCGGCGTGGCTTCTGTACGAGAAGATCGTAGAGCAGCCTGTCCAGCGGCGCGAGGTGCGCAGGTGACAGCGGGTTCGAAAAGCTTTCTGGTGCGCTGCAAGGACTTCGTCCTTCACGATATCTGGGAGATCGAGCTTTCCTCGCTTTCCCACGTCCGGCGCTTCGTGGTGAAGGTCCTGCGGGTTTCCCAGCTGGTGGTGAGAGGCTTCGGCGAGGACGAGTGCCTGCTCCATGCGTCCGCGCTGACGTACGTCACGCTCATGGCGCTGATCCCGCTGCTGGCCATCGTGTTCTCCATCCTCAAGGGCTTGGGGGCGGGGCAGGACGCCTTGGACCGGATGATGGAGCTCCTGTCCACCATGCCGGACCAGTTCCGCGGCTTCGTCGAGAACCTGCTGGTGAGCGTGAGCGAGGCGAACGTTGCGGCCGTCGGCTGGATCGGCGTGATCGCCCTGCTGATCATGGTGGTCCAGATGCTGAGCAGCATCGAGACCTCCTTCAACATGGTGTGGGGGATCAAGACCTCGCGCAACCTCCTCCGGAAGACGGCCAACTACATCAGCATCCTGGTGGTCGTGCCCATCCTCATTATGACGGCGGTAACCGTGACGGCCACGCTGTCGAGCGACGCGTTCATCCAGAAACTCGGGCTGGCCGGCCCGGCGTACCGCAGCATGCTGCGCCTGACGCCGGTGCTGGCGTCCTGGCTCGCGTTCACGTTCCTCTACGTGTTCATGCCGAACACCCGCGTGCATCTGCCCCCGGCCCTGGTCAGCGGCCTCGCGGCGACGCTCCTGTGGCTCGGGTGGCAGCGGCTGTACATCGCCCTGCAGGTCGGCGTCGCGCGCTACAACGTGCTGTACGGGACCTTCCTCTCGGTGCCCATCTTCCTCATGTGGGTCTACTTCAGCTGGGTCATCGTGCTGCTCGGGGCGGAGATCGCCTTCGCCATCCAGAACCACGCCACCTACCAGATGGAGCGCAGCGCCCACGCTGCCAGCACCAAGTCCAAGCTGCTCCTGGCGCTCTCCGTGGTCGTGCACGCGGCGAAGGCCCAGCAGACGGACCGTCCGCTCTTCGAAACCGCGGGCTACGCGCGCGAGCACCGCGTGCCGGTTCGCCTCTTGAACGAGATCATCCGCGTGCTGGTCAAGGCCGGCCTGCTGGCCGAGACCGCCGAGAAACAGGGCTGCTATGTCCTGCTCAGGGCGCCGGAGAAGATCCGCGCCCGGGACGTCATCGGCGTGATCATGCAGGACGGTACGCCGCCGGAAACGCTCGGCCTGCTCCCGCTCGATCCCGAAATCGACAGGGTCCTGCGCGCGCTGGACGAGAGCATGACCCGCTCGCTGAACGAGCTGACCATTCGGGATCTGCTGCAAGAAGGAGTGGTGAATCGTTAATGGTTGATGGTTGATGGCGGATGGGAGGGCGCTCGGTTCTCTCGTTAACCATTGACCATCAACCATTAACCGTTTTCTGCATGAGCCGCATCGACTTCGACAAGGCGCTGAATTCGGAACAGCTGGCCGCCGTCCGCGCGCCGGACGGGCCGGTTCTCGTGATCGCCGCCGCGGGCACGGGCAAGACCCGCACGCTCACCTACCGGGTGGCCCACCTGGTCGAGAGCGGGGTGGACCCGCGCCGCGTCCTGCTCCTGACGTTCACCAACCGCGCGGCGCACGAGATGCTCGAGCGCGCGGAAGGGCTGGTCGGGGCCGCCGTGGGCGGGCTGTGGGGCGGGACGTTCCACCACATGGCCAACCGCATGCTCCGCCGCCACGGCGATCTCCTGGGGTACAAGCTCGACTACACCATCCTGGACGAGGACGACGCGCGCAGCCTGGTGCGGGCCTGCGCCGACAAGTTCGACCTGCTCGGGAAGCACTTCCCGAAGCCGGACGTGCTGCTGAGCGTCTTCGGGCTGGCCGCCAATACGGAGCAGCCCCTGCGAAGCCTGGCCGAAACTCACTTCGCGGATCATCCCATCCAGGTCGACGACGTCCTTCGCGTGCACAAGGCCTACGAGGCGCGGAAGCGCGCCCTCAATGCCATGGACTTCGACGACCTGCTCACGAACGGGCTGCTGCTGTTCAGGAATCACACGGAGGTGCTCGGGCGGTACCGCGATCATTTCCTTTACATCCTGGTGGACGAGTACCAGGACACGAATGTGATCCAGGCGGAATGGGTTGACCTGCTGGCGGCTGGCCGGCGGAACCTGCTCGTCGTCGGCGACGATTTTCAGAGCATCTACTCGTGGCGCGGCGCGGACTTCAAGAACATCCTGACCTTCCCCGAGCGGTACCCGGACGCCAAGGTCTTCAAGCTGGAGACCAACTACCGCAGCGTGCCGGGGATCCTAGAGGTTGCCAACGCGTGCATCGCGGGCAATCCCGAGCAGTTCCAGAAGAGCCTGCGCGCCGTGCGGGGCGGCGAGCAGAAACCGAAGCTGGTCCACGTGCGGGCGGGGGAGGACCAGGCGCGCTACGTCGTGGATCGGATCCGCGGCCTGAAGCGCGCGGGCTGTTCGATGAGCGACATCGCCGTGCTCTACCGCGCGCACTTCCACGCGCTGGAGCTCCAGCTGGAGCTCGCGCGAGAACGGATCCCTTTCATCATCACGTCCGGCGTCCGGTTCTTCGAACAGGCGCACATCAAGGATGTCTGCAGCCTTCTCCGGATGCTGGTGAACCCCGAGGACGAGCTGGCGTTCGTGCGGCTGATGGGCCTCCTGCCGAAGGTCGGCGAGAAGACCGCGGCGAAGATCTGGCAGGAGCTGGGCCGCCGGTTCGAGATCCGCCGGCCGGAGATGGTGCAGAAGCTCGGCGCGCGCCTGCCCGCGGCCGCGCGCAAGGCCTGGAAGGACATCGGCGGGATCGCGGTCGCCTACGAGGCCGATCAGCTGGCGGACGATCCCGGCGAGGCCATCTACCGCTTCGTCCAGGCTTTCTACGACGAGTACGCGATCGAGACTTTCGACAACTACCAGCGCCGGATGGAGGACGTGCAGGCGCTGATCGATTTCACGACGAAGTTCGAGTCCACGGAGGCGTTCCTGAGCGAGATGGCCCTGCTGACCAACCTCGACGCCGAGGCCGACACCGCGCAGGTGCGGCACGACGAGGCGCTTCGCCTGAGCACGGTCCACCAGGCCAAGGGGCTGGAGTGGAACGTCGTGTTCGTCCTGTGGGTGGTCGACGGGATGTTCCCCTCGTCCCGCTCGATGAACGAGGCCGGCGGGGAGGGGGAGGAGCGCCGCCTGTTTTACGTCGCCACGACGCGCGCGAAGGACGAGCTGTTCCTCTGCCTGCCGGAGGTCCGCCGCACGCGCGACGGCGGCGCGATGTTCTGCACGCCCTCGCGCTTTGTCGCGGAGATTCCGGCCGACCTGCTCGAGGACGAACACGTGGGATTCATCTGACCTCCTTTGCCGCTTGTAAGGGCTGGCGCGTTCTGTGATAGTGCGGGCTTTCCTGCCAAGGAGGGTTTGTGCTCGCAAAAGCGCGGTCGGGGGCGGTCTACGGGGTCGACGCGTACGCCGTGGAAATCGAGGTCAATGCCGGGCACGGCGAGCCGAAGGTCATCGTGGTCGGCCTGCCCGACGCCGCGGTCAAGGAGAGCTCCGACCGTGTCTGGACGGCCTTGCTGAATTCCGCGTTCATGCCGCCGCGCGGGCGCACGACGGTCAACCTCGCGCCCGCCGATATCAAGAAAGAGGGCCCCAGTTTCGACCTGCCCATTGCCCTCGGGATGATCGCGGCGCACGGCGACCTCGACCAGCAGACACTCGAAGGCCTTTCGGTGGTCGGCGAGCTCGCGCTGAGCGGCGAGGTGCGGCGCGTGCGGGGCGTGCTGCCGATCGCGATCCAGGCCCGGGAGGACGGGTGCCGGGGCATGCTTGTCCCGGTCGAGAATGCGGAGGAAGCGGCGGTGGTGGACGGGCTGAACGTCTACCCCGTGCAGACCCTGCGCCAGGCGGCGGACTTCCTTGCCGGGCAGCTGGTGATCGAGCCTTTCCGCGTGGACGCGCTGGGCGTGTTCGGCGGGTTCAGCCACTACGACGACGACTTCAGCGACGTCAAGGGGCAAGAGTCGGCCAAGCGCGCCCTGGAAGTGGCGGTGACCGGCGGGCACAACATCCTGACCGTGGGGCCGCCGGGCACGGGCAAGACGATGCTGGCCAAGTGCGTGCCGTCCATCCTCCCGCCGATGACCTTGGAGGAGGCGCTGGAAACCACCAAGATCCACAGTATTGCGGGCGTGCTGCCGCCGCACCAGGCGCTGGTGGGGCGCCGCCCGTTCCGGTCCCCGCACCACACGGTGTCGGACGCCGGGCTCCTGGGCGGCGGCTCGCACCCGGTGCCGGGCGAGGTGAGCTTGGCCCATCACGGCGTCCTGTTCCTCGACGAGATGCCGGAGTTCCACCGCAACGCCCTGGAAGTGCTTCGCCAGCCGCTCGAGGACGGGGTGGTGACGATCTCCCGCGCCGCCGCAAGCGTCACGTTTCCGTGCCGCTTCATGCTGGTGGCCGCGATGAACCCCTGCCCGTGCGGCTACTTCGGCGACCCGAAGCGGGAGTGCCGCTGCAACCCGATCCAGATCCAGAAGTACCGCAACCGCATATCGGGCCCGCTCCTGGATCGCATCGACATCCACGTGGAAGTCCCCTCAGTCCGGTACCAGGAGCTGTCCTCGGTGGAGCGGGGTGAACCGTCGGAGAAGATCCGCCAGCGGGTGATCCGCGGGCGCCAGATCCAGCAGGAGCGGTTCAAGGGCTCGTCGCGCGTGCACTGCAACGCGAACATGCGGGCGCGCGACCTGCACAAACACTGCCGGCTGGAGGACGACGCGCAGAACATGCTGAAGATGGCCATTGCCGAGCTGAATTTCAGCGCGCGGGCCTACGATCGCATTCTGAAAGTCGCCCGCACGATCGCGGACCTGGACGAATCGGAAACGATCAAGACCCCGCACATCCAGGAGGCCATCCAGTACAGGTCGCTCGACCGGCAGTACTGGGTGTAGGAAGAATGGTTAATGGTTAATGGTTAATGGTTGATGGTTGATGGGGGATGGGGCAAGGGCCTGACACCTGCTTGCCCGCCGTAGCCTTGGCGAAGGCGGGACACCCTCTTCACTTCCTGGGCGTGGCGAGGTAGATGAGCGATTTCTCGCCCTGTTCGGTCTGCCAGATGACGCGGCTGCCCGCCGTCCGCGGATCCCGATCTTCGTAGTCGTTGTCGGTCACGCGCATTGGGCTGGTCCCGTCCCAGACGAAGATCTCGGCGTCCCAGTTGTCGTGGTATCCCATCCAGCAGATCAAGCCGTCGCGGAGGTCAGGGTTGACGTCGTCGTACGTGTTGCTGGTGAGCTTGGTCGTCTTCTGGCCGTCGTAGAGGTAGATTTCGAAGTCGTCGCCGTCGAAGCCCTGCCACACGACCTGGCCGTTCCAGATCCTGGGACTCAGGTCGTCCTCGATGTTATCGCTCAGCTTCTGGATCTTCTCGTCCTTGTACATGAAGATGTCCGCGGCCACGCCCGAGTAGCCTTCCCAGACGATGACCCCGTCCCAGATCGCCGGCGACACGTCGTCGTATTCGTTGCTGGTGATCTGCACGATGGACCCGCCGACATGGTCGTAGCGGAAGATCTCGAAGTCGTGCCCGTCCCAGCCGTACCACGCCACCTGGCTGCCATGGACTTTCGGCGCCATGTCGTAGTAGAAGTTCGTCGTCAGCTGGATCTGTGTTCCGTCAGCCCAGACCATGATCTCCCACCCGAACGGCCAGCTCTTCGCCTTCTGCCACGCGATCAGCGAGCCCCAGATGCTGGGCCCGAGATCATCGCGGTTGTCGTGCGTGATGCGCTGGACGTCCCCGCCCTTCTGCCACAGGCAGATCTCGGTCTGTCCGCTCGGGATGCGGCGCGCCTCGTTCGACTCCGCGGCAGGCTCCAGGGGCGGTGCCACGGGAGGTGGGGCATTCGTGTCTGCCGCGGCCTGGGTCACTTCCTGGGTCGCCGTCTCGGGCGCGGCATTCGCAGCGCCTACGGCGGTCTCCGGGGGAGCGCCCGTGGCGGACACCTCGAACCATTCTTCGACTTTGCCCTGCATCCTGATGGCATAGATGGCCCGCAGTTCCGGCATCGGTTGGTCGCGCTGGGGGGTGGGGACCTCGCGCAGGGTCCAGTCCTCGTTTCTGCCGACTTGGGAAAAATTGCCGACCCAGACCACGGAATTGCTCTGGGCCTGCGGCCGCATGTGTCCCGTTCCGGCCGACACGCCCGCCGTCAGCGGGTAGGCCTTCGCCTCGTCGTAAACGAAGATATCGGCCGCCACCTCGCCGGTGCTGGGAGGGTAGAAGGCGTGCCACGCCGCAAGACCCGTGTCGCTGATCACAGGCTCCCGGTTTAGCAAGCCTTCGTCGGCGATCTGGGACACGTCGAAGTCAATGCCCAGGGCCAACGATGCAGCCGTGAGGTCCGCCAGCGCGAGGACCGTCAAGCGCTTCGCCCACGGCCGCACAGAATGCGCCGCCCCGTTCGCCCATGAACACGCCGCGCCCATAGTAGAAAGGTTTTCGGTCCGTTCTGCCGGCGCCAGAAAGATGCCGGTTTTTCTTAAAAAGGCGCGTCATTCTAAGCGACGGGATGAATATAAGCAACATCAAGGCGGGGCAAAAGCGAGACGCGCCGTCAGGGCGCTGAGGCGAGAACAGGGGCCTGCTGGGTATTCACCGAGACCACCTCCGGGACGCTTTGCGTGGCTGCGGAGGCGGATTCCGGCTCGCTGGTGGCCGTGTCGGCGATCGGATTGGTCGTGGCCACGGGGGGGATGGGCCAGTCCGGACCCCAGCGGTGGTCCTCGCTCCAGTAGTGCATGGGCTTCTTCGTCTTGAGTCCGGCGTCCACCACGCGGGGGTCCTTCAGTTCTTCGAGCGATCCCCGCATCTGGGCCAGGTCCCGGCTGATGCGTTCGACGGTCTTCAGCACCGCGTTGACCATCACCCGCTCGAAATCCAGCTTCGCCCGGATCAGGTTCTGCTCTCTCTGCAGGGTGGTTCGCTTCAACTCCTCCGCCATCTCGTACGACCACCACGTATCCACCCACGGGCCCCACAGCGACTGCTTCACGTTGCCACTGAACCGAGTCCTCAACGTCAACTCCGCGACGGCCTTCATGTCCTTCAGGATCGAGTACGCGTACTCGGCCGACTTCGGCGACGGCGTCAGCGCCAGCATTTCCCAGTGCCCCTCGTAGTACCCCAGCGAACCCTTGATCACCGCCGACTGGATGTGCGAGTGCAACTGGTTGGGGACGATGTTGCGAGGATCGGGGAACACGGCGGTGAAATACATGGGCGTCGCCAGCCGTTCGACCAGCAGCTTGATCTCCCCGGAGAACATGGAGTCCAGGAGGGCCTGCTGGGCCTGGCTCGTCTGTTCGTCGGCCGCGAACAGGATCACGTCGCGGCCGAGGAACGAGATGATGATGTTGCCGAAACCCCAGAGGTTCCGGTCGACCTGCTGGAAGAAGTAACCGCTGCGGTGCATGCCCGGTTTTGCCCGGGCGAGCGGGAAGCCGCCGATCGCGTGGACGGCGATGTTCTCGATCTTGCCTTCCTTGGTCTGGTTATAGGTGACGATCATGGCCGTCACCTCGCCGACGTTCAGCGCCGGCTCGTCCGAAAGGCCTTTCTGCACCACGTTTTTCAGCTTCTCCAGCAGCTCCGGGTTGTCCCCGAAGATGGCCTGCAAGAAGCCCACGGAAAGGGCTTCTTTCGCGGGCATTTCCCCGATGGTTCCGCCGTTCTCGATCAGGTAGCGGATGCGCTCCTCGAAATTGGTCGTGACCCGCCACAGGCGCAGGGCGCGGTACCCCACCGTGCCCACGACGGTGCAGACCGCCACCGTGAGCAGTGCGGCCAGCGTCAGCCACTTTCTCGAAGATTTCACGTCCGGTTCCCGGCGGGCGGTGCGCGTCTCGCAAGGCCCAGCAAGACCAATATACACTCCGACCGCCTGTTTCATCAAGAGCGGCCGGCGCCGGCCACCGGTGCACATCGAGCTTGCCTTCCTCCGCCTGCTGCCTGTTAAATGCGCGAGTCTCGGCCGGCGAAGGATGCCGGCGCAAGGCAGGTTGACGCATGGGAATACCCCTTCTTGACCTGAAGGCCCAGTACCGCAGCATCCGCGGCGAAATCGACGCGGCCGTGGCGGGCGTTTTCGAATCCCAGCACTTCATCTTGGGGCCGAAAGTCCAGGAGTGCGAAACGGCCGTCGCGCGGTACTCGAACGCCCGGTACGCCTGCGGCGTCTCTTCGGGTACCGACGCGCTGCTGATCTCCCTGATGGCGGAGAACATCGGCGTCGGCGACGAGGTCATCACGACCCCCTACACGTTCTTCGCGACCGCCGGCTCCATCTCCCGGCTCGGCGCCGTGCCGGTGTTCGTCGATGTCGATCCCGTCACGTTCAACATCGATCCTGCGCGGATCGAGAAGCGGGTGACGGCCAAGACCCGGGCCATCATCCCGGTCCATCTCTACGGCCAGATGGCGGACATGGACCCCATCATGGAGATCGCCGACCGCCGCAAGCTCGTGGTGATCGAAGACGCGGCGCAGGCCATTGGCGGCGAATACCGGGGCCGCCGCGCGGGTTCGATCGGGCACTACGGATGTTTCTCCTTCTTCCCCTCCAAGAACCTGGGCGGGGCGGGGGACGGCGGCATGGTGGTCACCCAGGATGCGGACCGGGCGGCGCGGCTCCAGGTGCTGAGGAACCACGGCATGCAGCCGAAGTACTACCACAGCATGGTGGGTGGGAACTTCCGCCTCGACGCCCTGCAGGCCGCGGTCATCGCCGTGAAGATCCGGCACCTCGATGCGTGGACCTCGGGCCGCCAGGCGAACGCCGAGCGCTACGACCGGCTTTTCGCCGAGGCCGGGCTGGTCGGGGGCGGCCGGGTCACGCTGCCGAAGGTCGTCGCCGGCCGGCACGTCTTCAATCAGTACGTCATCCGGACTCCCGTGCGGGACCGGGTGATCGCCGCGCTGAAGGCCAGGGATATCGGCCACGAGATCTACTACCCCGTCCCCCTGCATCTCCAGCAGTGCTTCGCGTGTCTCGGCCACCGGGAGGGCGCCTTCCCGGAGAGCGAACGGGCCGCGAAGGAAACGCTCGCACTGCCCATCTACCCCGAGCTCACCGACGAACAGGCGCGGGCCGTGGTCGGCTGCATCGCCGAGGCGCTCCCGCGCTAGTCGATCCACGTCAGGAAGGCCGCGGTCCACCCGTCTTTGCGGCTCGACGCACCTGCGATTCTTGGTAGGATACGCGCCATGGTGGACCAGCCGATGAAACAGATCGCGGCTGCGGCGCCGCTGGCGATCATCGTTCCGGTGTTCAACGAGCGGGAGTCGCTCGGCCGCGTGCTCGAGGGGCTCCTCCGCGTGCGCGGGGAGAGTCCGTGGGACATCATCGTCGTGGACGACGGCTCGACGGATGGGTCCGCGGAGATCGCCGGCGGGTTCGCGGGACGCGTGCGGGTACTCCGCCATGCGGTCAACCGCGGGTACGGTGCCGCTCTGAAGAGCGGCATCCTGGCGACGCGCGCGGAGAACGTGCTGCTCTTCGACAGCGACGGCCAGCACGATCCGGAGGAGATCACCACCTTCGTCAAAGCCCTGGGCCGCAGCGAGTTCGTCTTCGGCGTCCGGCCTCCCGGCGAGGGCATCCCGACGATCCGGAAACCCGGGAAATGGATCCTGCAGAAGGTGTGCAACTTCCTGGTCGGCCAGAAGATACCGGACATCAACTGCGGTTTTCGCGCGGGCCGGCGCCGGGTGTTCCTGCGCATGCTCGACCTCCTGCCCGACGGCTTCTCCTTCTCCACGACCTCCCTGCTGTACGTCCTCAAGAGCGCCTTCTCGTACACGTTCGTCCCCGTCCGCTGCCACGTCCGGCAGGGCGCCAGCTCGGTCCGCATGCTGCAGGACGGAATGGCCACGCTGCTGCTCGCGCTGCGGCTAATCATGCTGTTCGATCCGCTGAAGGCGTTTCTGCCGCCGTCACTGTTCCTGGTCTTCATCGGCGTGATCTACGAGATTTACATCCTGGCGGCGACCGGACTTCACGTGGAGGGCGGTTCGATCATCTCCGTTCTGGCCGGCATCATCCTCTTCCACTTCGGGCTTCTCGCCGACCAGATTGCATCCCTCCGCAAGGAAATGAGCGCGCAGGTCGGCTACCTGGAAGAGGACCGGGGCGGGACCTTCCTCAACGGGTGACATCCGCGATATGCCTGCAGTATCCAGTGCCGTTCTCAAGCGATGGGCCAGGAAGATGCTGGCGTGCATGCCGGCCGGGCTTGCACGCGGCGTCCGGAGGGCCTACTACCTCGCCCTGGTCCGGCGCGTCCGGGAAGACCAGTGGCTCCCGGCCGCGGGGGTCCGGCACTTGCTCCGCCCGGGCCAGCGCGTGGTGGATGTCGGGGCGAATATCGGCCACGTTACCTACTTCCTCTCGCAGTGCGTGGGGGAGAGCGGCCGCGTGTACAGCCTGGAGCCCGTCCCCGACACGTTCGACATCCTCCGGCACAACGTCCGGAAGCTGGGTCTCCGAAACGTGGAGCTTTTCAACTGCGCCGCATCGTCCAGCGAGGGGTCCGCGCAGATGGGCATCCCGGAATACGAGGACGGCGGGAGGAACTATTACGAATCGCATGTTCTGAAACAGGGGCAGCCCGTGGCCGGGGCGGTCACCGTGGAGGTCCGGCTCCGCACCCTGGATTCCCTCCTCGGGACCGAGCCGGGTCCCATCGGCTTCATCAAGGTGGATGCGGAGGGACATGAACTCGACGTCCTGCTGGGTGCCCAGGGCACGGTCCGGCGGGATCGTCCGGCCATCCTGGTCGAGGTGGCGGGTGACCCCGATGCGCCGGGCGCCGCCGCCGGCAAGTTGTTCGAGCTGATGGAGCGCGAAGGATATCGTCCGCACCTGGTGGTTGGGGACCGGGTGGAGCCGCGGAAACCCGGACAGCGGGCGGTCGACTATCTCTTCCTGGCTGCACCCCGATGAGCGAACTCTCGAGCGCGCTGCTGGGCGGGATGCTCTTCTGGGTCCGCTTTCTTCTCCCCGGCCTGGCCTGGCACTGGGTCCTGCCGCGTCCGCCCGAGCCGCTCCCCAGCCGCTGGCTCAAGCTCCTCGTCAGCGGGTGGGCCGTTTCGTGGCTCGGGCTGGCGATCAGCCTGACGGTCACGCTCGTCCTGGCCGAGACGGGCTGGTTCGTGCGACCCGTGGACTGGATCCTCCTGTTGAGCGTCTCCGCGCTGGGTCTTCTGGTTCGCCGGCTGGTTCGGCGTCCCGGGTCGGGCCCGCGCACCCTGTACTCGCCGGTCGCTTCGGTCCTACTGGCCCTGATCTTCGCCGGCATCCTCCTCGTGCCACACAGAGGCGAGTGGATGCTCGGCGGCTGGGACCCGGGCGTGTACATGAACGAGGGGCTGTTCGTCGCGCGGACCGGCACCTTTCATCCGCCGCCCGAACAGGTGTTGCAGGAGCTTTCGAGCGATGAACTCTCCGCGTTCATGCGCCATTTCGGGCCCTCCCATGAACTGTTTCCCGCCGTCCCGGTTGACCTGGAGACGCGCCGCTACGATCTCTTCTTCTTCCGCCTCATGCCGTGCGCCGTGGCCGCCTTCGAGCGCTGCGGCGGGCTTGCGGGAGCGCTCCGCGTGAACCACGTGCTGGCCTTGTTCGCCTGGCTGGCGTTCGGCGCGGCAGCGTGGGGCCTCTCCCGGTCCGGCGCGGTCACGGCCCTGTCGCTCCTCCTGCTGGCGGCCCAGCCGCTCTGGCTTTACCACACCCACGTTCCCATTTCAGAACTCCTGCAGGGCTGCCTGTTCTTCTCCATGTGGGCCGGCGCGCTGCTGTGGGGGAAGGGCAGGGCGCGAGCGGCGCTGCTCGCGTGGCTCGCGTTCCTCGGCCTCGTCAACCGGTTCTCGTTCCTGCCGTGGGTCGGGCTCTGGCTCGGCGTCCTCGCGTGGCTCGATCTCGACCGCGAGGACCGGGCGGGGGTCCTCGGGGAACACGCGCTCGTCATGGCCGGGGTTGCGGCCGGCGTGCTCTACGACCGCGCGTTCTGCGCCGTCACGCTCGGGCGGATCGCGGACGTATGGTCCTCTGTCAAGGTCGTCGCCGCGGGGTGTTTCGGCGCCGCGTTCGCCTTGGACGCGCTTGCGTTCTCGGGTCCGCTGCGGTCCCGCCTGGTCCGGATGCGGCCGCCGCTCCTGCTCGCCGCGCTGGCCGCGGGGATCGCCGGGTTCGCGGCGCTGACGTGGGCCGCGGCGCGCGGCGTGCACCCGGCCTTCCTGAGCTTCGTGAAACCGCTGGTCTGGTTTTCCGGCTGGCCGTTCACGGTGCTCGCCCTGCTGGGGCTCGCCGCCGTGCTGGGGACCGCTCCTCCGCGGCGCGTGCCGATCGTGCTCTTCGCGCTGTTTGGCGTGGGCACCCTGGCGTACATCGCGTGGGCCCCCAACGCGGTGACGATCTTCCCGTACGCGGCACGGCGGTTCCTCGAGTTCACCCTTCCGGCCATGGCGTTTCTTTCCGCGCTCGTGCTCGGCCGGCTCTGGGAGGCGCGCGGATCATGGACCCGGGCCCTGGCCGCGGCGCTTGTCGCTGTCGCCCTCGCCTCGGCGGCGCAGAAAGACGCCCGGGCCTGGCGCACGACGGCGTACGACGGGGTCGGGCCGGTACTGGAGGACATCGCGGCGCGGATCGCGCCGACGGACGTGCTGGTGGCCGACCACTTCTGGTGGGGCACGCCGCTGGCGCTGGTGCACGGCAAGCAGGTGCTGAACGGCGAGCGGCTCTGGGCGAAGAGGGCCGAGAAGGAGCCGCAGGAAGTGCGGACGGGGCTCGCCGCCGTGAAGAAACTCAAGGAGCGCGGCTACCGGATTCTGCTTCTCACGTCCACGCCGGAAGGACTCTCCGTGTATCCGCCCGGCGTTTTCAGCGCGCGTGAAATCTGGGTCAGGCCGCCCTTCTCCGTCCGCGAGGTGGTGCATGGGAAGAACATCCGGGGCTTCGAGTGGCACACGCGTGAAGCCGTTTTCCGCCTGTACGAGTTGGACTCCGTCACGCCCTCCGCGGGAATCCTTTCCGGTTGACCAGCCCGCCGGCGAGTGACAGCATGCCCCTTCGTTGTCAGGGGAATCACACATGATGGCTTCTCTTGCGGTGTTCGATGCTGCGTTTTACCTGCTCATAGCGGTGGCCTTGGTCTGGAAGCATCGCCGCACCAAGGATGCCGGATTCCTCTGGCTCGGCCTGCCGCTGGTGCTGTTTCCGTTGGCGGCTCTGCCGCTGACGTTCTGGCTCGATGCCGCCGCCGACCGCCTGGCGCTCGGCCAGCGCGTGGGCTGCTACCCCTTCACCCTGGTCGAGCAAGGCCGCGTTACCCTTGGCGAACTCCTCACGCGGATGAATCTGGCGGAGCACGCGGTCTGGGGCGTGTCCGCGTTGATCGCGGTGCTGGTCCTGTGCCGGCAGAAGGCCGACCGCGCATCTCAAGGCTGACGTCCGCCCACTCCCCTCAGCCTCCCCACGGCCTTCGGCGCGGGCATCCTCCGGCCTTTTCGGGTGGAAATCAGCGGTGCACCCGTGTAGTCTCCATCAGCAGTCTGGCGAGGAGGTCCGTGTGATCGAAGGAGTAAGAACCAAACCCCTGAAGTGGCACCGGGACGAGCGCGGGCGGCTGATGGAGATCCTCCGCCGCGACGACGAGATTTTCAGGGGCTTCGGCCAGGTGTACGTCACCGTGGTGAACCCGGGCTACGTCAAGGGCTGGCACTACCACCAGAAGCAGGACGACAGTTTCGTGGCCCTGCAGGGCAAGGTGCGGGTCGGCCTGTACGACGCGCGGGAACGTTCGCCGACCCGGGGGCAGGTCGCCGAGTTCATGCTCTCGCCGGAGGAGCCGTACGTGCTGCAGATCCCGCGGGGCATCGTGCACGGCTTCGAGTGCGTGGGCGAGGTCGAGGCCATGGTCATGAACACGCCGAACGAGCCGTACGACCGCCAGCAGCCCGACGAATTCCGGATCGATCCTTTCAAGAACGACATCCCGTTCAAGTGGCATGCCAAGCGCGGAGGTTGAGCGGAAGCGCCGTCCCTAACACCTGACACCGAGGTCCCCATGAAAGGCATCGTACTAGCCGGCGGTCTTGGAACGAGGCTCGCGCCGCTGACCAAGATCACCAACAAGCACCTGCTCCCGATCTACAAGAAGCCGATGATCTACTACCCGATCGAGATGCTGGTCGCCGCCGGCATCCGGGATATCATGATCGTGACCGGCGGCAGGAACGCGGGTGATTTCCTGCGCCTGATCGGCAACGGCAGGGAGTTCGGGCTTTCGCGCGTTCACTACACCTACCAGGAGGGGGAGGGCGGCATCGCCGAGGCGCTGGGCCTGGCGGAGGAGTTCGCCGAGAACGACAAGGTCGTCGTGGTGCTGGGCGACAACATCCTCGAGTGGGGGATCCGCCGCGGTGTCGCGGCGTTCAAGAAGCAGAAGAAAGGCGCGCGGATCTTCCTGAAGGAGGTCGATCATCCCCGGGAATACGGCATTGCGGCGGTCGAGGGGCGGCGGATCCGGCGCATCATTGAGAAGCCGAAGCGGCCTCCCACCAACCTGGCGGTCATCGGCGTGTACATGTACCCGCCCGACGTATTCCACATCGTGAAGCACCTGAAGCCGTCGGCCCGCGGCGAGCTGGAGATCACCGACGTGAACAACGCCTACATCCGGCGCGGGCAGATGGAATTTGAGATCGTGGAGGGCTGGTGGATGGACGCGGGGGAGAACCACGAGGCCCTGCTCCAGGCCAACATCACCATCGCCCGGGCCCAGGGCGTGAACGTCTGACGCGCATGAACGTGGTGGTCATCGGCTGCAACGGGATGCTGGGCACGGACCTCGTCCGGGCGTGCCGGCAGGAGGGCTTCGAGACGCAGGGCTTCGACCTGCCCACGATGGACATCACCAACTTCAAGAACGTGGGCGAGCTGATGCCGAAGGCGGACTGGGTCGTCAACTGCGCCGCGTACACGCGCGTGGACGACGCCGAAGCGGACCGCGAACAGGCCTTCGCGGTCAACGCCGAGGGGGCGTACGCCGTCGCCCGCGTCTGCGCGAAGAACAAGCTGAAGCTGATGCACATCAGCACGGACTACATTTTCGACGGGAGATTGACGCGTCCCTACGACGAACGGGACCGGCCCAACCCGCTGGGCGTGTACGGCGCCAGCAAGCTGGCCGGCGAGAAGGCCGTGCGGGCGGAGGGGGGATCTTTCCTGGTCGTCAGGACCCAGTCGCTCTTCGGCGCGCGGGGCGCGAACTTCGTGAAGACGATCGTCCAGCGCCTGCGCCAGAGCGACGAGCCGCTCCGCGTGGTCGGCGACCAGGTATCGTCCCCGACCTACACCCGGCACCTGGCCGAGGCCCTGGTGCTCCTGATGAAGCTCGGGAAGGAAGGCATCGTGCACGTCGCGGCGTCCGGCAGCTGTTCGTGGTTTGAGTTCGCGCAGGCCATCGCCGCGCGGGTGAAGCCCGACGCGGTCGTCGAGGCCCTCGCGTCGGCGGACCTCGCCCGGCCGGCGCCCCGGCCGGCCTATTCCGTGCTCGACACCAAGCTCTACCGCTCGTGGACCGGCCAGGCGATGCCGCACTGGCAGAAGGGGCTCGAGGAGTACCTCGCGGAGGAGAAGTTCGTATGAAGCTACTCGTCACCGGCGGCGCCGGGTTCATCGGCAGCAACTTCGTGCGGCACATGCTCGCGGCGCACCGCGACGTGACCGTGGTCAACTTCGACGCGTTGACCTACGCCGGCAACCTGGAGAACCTGGCGGACGTGGAAAAGAACCCGCGCTACGCCTTCGTCCGCGGCGACATCACCCGCGTGGACGACGTGCGGGCCGCGTTCGAGAAGCACCGCTTCGACGCGGTGGTCCACTTCGCCGCCGAGAGCCACGTCGACCGCAGTCTCCATCTCGGCGCAGAGCAGTTCATCCAGACCAACGTGCTGGGCACCCAGATGCTGATCGACGCCAGCCGCGAGTACGGTGTGAAGCGCTTCGTGCAGGTTTCCACCGACGAGGTGTACGGAAGCCTCGGGCCCGGCGGGCGGTTCGCGGAAACGACGCCCATCGCCCCCAACAACCCGTACTCCGCCACCAAGGCCGCGGCGGACTTCCTGGTCCGCGCCGCGCACCATTCGTTCGGGATGGACGCGGTGATCACGCGGTGCTCGAACAATTTCGGCCCGTACCAGTTTCCCGAGAAGCTCATCCCGCTGATGATCGCCAACGCGCTGGAGGACAAGCCCCTGCCGGTGTACGGCGACGGGCTGCACGTCCGGGACTGGATCTACGTCCTGGACCACTGCCGTGCCGTGGACGTCGTCCTGCAGAAAGGGAAGCCGGGCGAGATCTACAACATCGGCAGCATGACCGACATGCCGAACCTCGAGGTGGTCAAGACGCTGTTGGCCATTCTCGGCAAGCCGGAGACGCTCATCACGTACGTCAAGGACCGGCCCGGCCACGACCGGCGGTACGCCATGGACGCGACGAAGATCGCCCGCGAGCTCGGCTGGCACCCGGAACACAGCTTCGACGATGCGTTGCGCGAAACCGTCACCTGGTACAGGACCAATACGCGCTGGCTCGAGCGCGTCCGCAGCGGCGACTACCTGAAGTACTACGAGCAGATGTACGCCGGGCGGTGAAGGCCAGCGCTCGACGCGCGCGGCTACAGGACGCCGCGCTGTAGCCGCGGGCGCTGACCGCGGCGGAAGATAGACCGCCGCCCTCGGCGCGGGCGGCTACAGGCTGATTCTTTCCAGGGGTTGGAGGCCGGCGCGGCGTTTCTTCCAATGATTGGAGGAATCCCGTCTCAGTATCTCGGCATGCTCGGATCCACCTGGTCGGACCAGGCGAGGATGCCGCCTTTCAGGTTCCGCACGTGCCTGAATCCCGCGTCGCGCAGGATCTGCACGGCCTTGGCGCTTCGTCCGCCGGAGCGGCAGTAAACGATGATCTGGCAGTTCCGGTCGAGCTCCCGGACGCGGGAGCCCAGCTCGGCGAGCGGGATCAGGACGGCGCCGGGGATGCGGCACACGGCATGCTCGTGCGGCTCGCGCACGTCGAGCACCACCAGCTTCTCGCTCCGGTCGAGCTTCGCCTTGAGTTCCGCGGCCGTCGCGTCGGCGGCGCCCGGCGCGGCCGGCGCGGGGACCGCCGGACCTGCGCAAGGCTCCGGCAGGTCCACCAGCTTGCGGATCGTGGGATTCTTCCCGCACACGGCGCAGTGCGGGTCCTTGTGCACCTTCATCTCGCGGAACTGCATCGTCAGCGCGTCCACGAGCAGGAGCCGTCCGACCAACGGCTCGCCTTGCTCGAGGATCAGCTTGATCGTCTCCGTGGCCTGGATGAGCCCGATGAGTCCCGGCAGCACGCCGATCACGCCGGCCTGGGCGCAATCCGGCACGAGCTCGGCGGGCGGGG
>JAZDKK010000011.1:0-39938 GCA_043803015.1 Verrucomicrobiota bacterium | reverse complement strand
GGCGGACGCGGATGGGCCGGCGGAGGCGGAGGCCGCAGCAGGCCCTCCTCCGGGTACGTGCACTTCAGCGGTTCGCCGAGGTACTTCTCGATGTCCGGGATGAAGAAGGCGTCGTGCTCGGAGGCGAAGCTCACCGATATGCCGGTCAAGCCGGCGCGGCCCGTCCGGCCGATCCGGTGCACATAATCCATCGGGTCTTCCGGCAGGTGATAGTTGATGACGTGGCTGATGCCCTCGACGTGCAGGCCGCGGCCGGCGACGTCGGTGGCCACCAGCACCTTCACCCGGCCTGTCTTGAAGTTCTCCAACGTCTTCACGCGCCGCTCCTGGGGCACCTCGCCCGTGAGGAGGGCGCACGTAATGCCGTAGGCACGCAGCTCGTCGACGAGGTCGCGGGCCTGGTCGCGGCGGTTGGTGAAGATCAGCACGGGCTGGTCGGCCTGCTTCTTCAGGATGTTGTAGAGGAGCGTGAACTTGTCGGCGGTGGTCGTGATGTACACGATCTGCTCGATCGACTCCGCAGCGACCTGATCCCGCTCGATCTCCACGATGACCGGATCGCGGGTCCACTGGGCGCAGAGCCGCGTGACCTCCGGCGTGAGCGTCGCGCTCCACAGCATCGTCTGCCGCTGGGCTTTCGGCGGCGTGGCGTGAACGATCTCGCGGACGTCGGGGATGAAGCCCATGTCCAGCATGCGGTCCGCTTCGTCGATGACCAGGATCTCGACGCGGTCCAGGTGCAGGCAGCGCTGCCGCTTGAAGTCCAGGAGCCGGCCGGGCGTGGCGACCATGACATCGATCAGCTGGCTCTGCAGGGCGCGCCGCTGCTTGTCATAGTCCATGCCGCCGAAGACGGCGATCGTCCTGAACCGGGCGTGGCGCGAGATTTCCTCCGCTTCTTTGTGGATCTGCAGGCAAAGCTCTCGGGTCGGCGCCAGGATCAGCGCGCGCGGCGCACCGGGACGGCGGGCATCCCCCTGCCCCGCGCCGCGCGGGGCGGGGTTCTTGAGCAGGTGCGTGAAGATGGTGATGAGGAACGCGGCGGTCTTGCCGGTGCCCGTCTGGGCACGGCCCGCAGCATCCAGCCCCGAAAGGGTTTTGGGCAGGATTGCCGCCTGGATCGGCGTGCAGTACTGAAACCCGAGATCGGCAATGCCGTGCATGATCTCGGCCGGCAAATGCAGGTCGTGAAAGCGCACGGCACCTTCCTTGGGCGGAACCTGGAAACTGGCGATGTCCCATGCCGGGCGTGCGGCCGGCGGCGGCGGATGATGGGGATGCCGCGGCTTGTGCTCGCCCGGCCTCGCGGCCTGCGGGGGCCGCTCGGCTTTCTTCTGGACCCGGGCCGGCGCGGGCGGGGCGGACGGGGGCCTCGAGGAATGCGCCGGCGCACTCCTGGCGTGTTCCTTGTTCCCGGTGAGTTGTCTCAGTCTCTCGCCGATTCTTCTGAGCAGTCGTCTGACCACGGGGCCCTTCTGGCGTGTTGCCGGAGGACTATACGGGAATCGCGCGTCCACGTACAGCACGCGTGCCGGCGGGGTGCGGACCCCGACGCCGCTGTTCCGTTGAAGCGCGGCCCGGCGCGCTGTACTATCCCCGCGGAGGGGATCGTCACATGGCGGACCAGCATCGGGTTCTGATTCTCTCGGTGAGCGCCGGCAGCGGCCATGTCCGCGCCGCAGAGGCCCTGGCCAAGAGCTGCGAGACCCACCCGCGCGTCAGCCACGTCCTGAACGTGGACGCGCTGACGTACACCAGCAAGCTGTTCCGCGACTTCTATTCCAAGCTGTACCTTGAGATGGTCAGGAACGCGCCCGCGCTGCTCGGCTGGTTCTACGAAACCAGCGACGAGCCCTGGAAGACCGACCAGATGCGGCTGATGATGGACCGCCTGAACACGGGCCCGCTCATCAAGCTGATCCGGAGGAACAACCCCGACATCATCATCTGCACGCACTTCATGCCGGCCGGGATCATCTCCCATCTGATCAGCAGGAAGAAGATCGACTCCCATTTGTCCATCGTCGTGACGGACTACCATGTCCATTCCATGTGGCTCTCGCGCGTCTTCCACCACTACTTCGTCGCGAACGAGGAATGCAAAGCCTATCTCGCGGCGCTCGGTTTTCCCGAGGACCGCATCCTCGTGTCGGGCATCCCCATCGACCCCGTCTTTGCCCGGAGGAAGGACCGGGCCGAACTGCGGCGGCGGTACGGGCTCCGGCAGGACGCCCCGGTGATCCTGCTCTCCGCCGGGACCTTCGGCGTGACCGCCGCCGAGGAGATGGTCGCCGCCCTGCAGCGCCTGAAGACGCCGGCGCAGGTCGTCGTGGTGTGCGGGCGCAACCACGCCCTTCAGCTGCGCGTGGATGCCCGCGTCAAGGGCTTCGAGCCGCCGCACCCCG
Organism: Verrucomicrobiota bacterium; assembly: GCA_043803015.1. Classification (GTDB taxonomy): domain Bacteria; phylum Verrucomicrobiota; class Kiritimatiellia; order CAIQIC01; family JAGNIJ01; genus JAZDKK01. Next base: position 37,533 of record JAZDKK010000011.1, on the reverse strand, counting down.
AATACCGCGTCATCGGGTACACGGCCGACATGGACGAATGGATGGCCCTGGCCGACCTGTACATCGGGAAGCCCGGCGGGCTGACCGCCGCCGAAGCCCTGGCGCGGCACCTGCCGATGATCCTCTTCGAGCCGATACCCGGCCAGGAGGAGCGAAACAGCGACTACCTGTTGGAAAACGGGGCGGCGCTCAAGTGCAACGAGCTGATGACCCTCGCCTTCAAGACCGACGCCCTGCTGCAGGACGGGCCGAGGACGAGAGCCATGCGGGCGGCGGCGGCCCGGCTGGCGCGGCCGAATGCGGCGCGGGAGATCGTGCAGCATCTCATCGCCGAGCTCCACCGGGCGCCGGTGGCCCTGCGCGGCGGGGAAGCGGGACGACCCCGGAGTTCCGCGGGCCGTCGAGGCATCCTGTAACGGCCTGCGGGGGCGCCGCCGGCACGCCTCCTCCCCCTATACGCGGCCGTTGCCGATATGGTATTCTCTATCCACTGAGCAGCACGCTGCTGGAGAGATACAGCCATGCCGGAGCCCAGCAAAGACCCATTCCTCTCCACGATGCGCATCGAGATCCCTCCCGATCTCGCCCTGGAGACCAATGGGCAGAAGAAAGGAGAGGGCGTCGCCCGGCGGACGCCGTCCCGGAAGATCATCCGGCTGTCGACCGGCGGCGCGGAGCAACAGCCGTTTGCCGGACAGGATTTCCAGGCGCTGCTCCAGAACATCTACGACGCCGTGCTCATCACGGACCCTCGCGGCCAGATCCGGAACGTCAACGCGCGGGCGGTCCAGTTCTTCGGCTACGACGCCCCGGAGTTCACGGATCTCAACGTGGTGCAGCTCATTTCGGGCGCCACGGAGGAGCTGTTCTCCACGATCTGGCAGACCCTGCAGGGCGACCGCTTCGTCCTGATCGAGGCGTGCTGCAACCGGAAGGACGAGACGATCTTCCCGGCCGAGATCTCCGTGAACCGGCTCCGCCTCTCCTCCACGGACTACTTGAGCTTCTTCATCCGCAACATCACCCTGCGCAAGGAGGCGGAGGAGCGGCTGAGGACCAGCGACACCGCCATCCGCAACTCCGGCAGCGGGATCGCCATCACCGATGCGGCGGGGAACCTGCAGTACTGCAACCCGGCCATCATGAGGCTCTGGGGGCTGGGCGAACAGGAGGTCCAGGGCCTCGGCGTCCGAACCTTCCTGGCGGATCCCCGGCTCGCGGACGAGATGAACCGCACCGTCCGGGAAGGCGGGAGCTGGGCCCGCGAGATGATCATGAAGCGGCGCGACGGGATCACGTTCTTCGCCCAGGTCTCCGTGGCGCCCAACGTCAACCCGGACGGGGAGCTCTCCGGCATGGTGCTCTCCTTGCAGGACATCAGCGTCTTGAAGCGGGCCCAGGCCGAGCTGGAAGACTACGCGCAGAAGCTGCGCCTGCGAAACAACGAGATGGAAGACGACCTGAACATGGCCCGCGAGGTCCAGCTGGCCTTCCTGCCCCAGAAGTACCCGAGCTTCCCCGCGGGCACGTCGGCCGACCAGGCCCTGTTCAACTTCAGCCACCTCTATCACCCGAGCGGCGGCGTGGGCGGGGATTTCTTCGACATCATCCGCATTTCAGACACGCAGGCCGGGGTCCTCATCTCCGACGTCGCCGGCCACGGCATGAGGGCGGCGCTGGTGGTGGCCACGATCCGGGGCTTGATCGAGCAGTTGAGCCCCTGTCGCGGCGGACCCGGCCGCGTTCTTCACCCAGCTCAACAAGGCGTACCTCAGCATCTTCGTACCCACGGGCGACGCGATGTTCACGACGGCGTTGTACCTCGTGGTGGACGTCGCCAACGCTCGCGTGTTGTGCAGCAGCGCAGGGCACATGGCCCCCTTCCGCCTGGCGCGCGGAGGCGGCGTGGAGCAGTTGACGTTCCCGCGCGAAACGCAGGGGCCGGGGCTCGGCCTCTATCGGACGGCCGTGTACCGGAACCTCGAGTTCCCCGTGCAGGCCGGCGACATCCTCCTCCTGTACACGGATGGCCTCTCGGAAGTGACCGACCGGGAGGGGCGCTTCTACGATGCCGGCCGGATGCAGGCCTGCCTCGCGGAGAATGTCGGCCGCAAGCCCGCCGACCTCCTGAAGGAGATTATGGCCGACGCCCGGCGGTTTTCCGCGAGCGACCACTTCGAAGACGACCTCTGCATGCGGGCCGTCGAAGTCTGCCGCCTCGTTCGCTAGCGTCCGGCGAAGCGCGGTTTCGGGATGGTTTTGGGCCGGCCTTCTGGTAGTGTGACGCGGCGGATTCGCGCTCTGGGCGCAGGGGCTCCGGCGGAACAGGAAACTGCGGCCATGGACAAAGTCGACCTCTACAAGCTCTATTGGGACGAGTACCTTGCGAGCAGCAAGGAGCCTCGCTTCATCCGGAGCCTGAAGGCCAACTTCCTCACGCTCAACGGCCACGGCGATCCCCGCGCCGAGCAGTTCAAGGCCAAGGCGCGCGCCCTCTACAGCGTGGCCTACGGCGTCCGGACCATCAAGAGAAGGGACGGCGAGGACTTCACGATCTGCAAGCTCGAGGCCATCTGGTGGGGCGACGAAGAGGAAAAGGACTTCGCCGGCCAGCCCAGGGACCGCTGGAACTGGAAACTGCTGATCCGCGTGGCCAGCTCGGTCAGGGAAATGGACCGCCTGGCCTCAACCCTCGACCGAATCGAGAAGGGCAAGAATGCCTCGGTGGTGAACCAGGTGCGCCTCGAGACGATCAAAGAGGGCCTCTGCGTCCAAATGCTCCACATCGGCCCCTACGACAACGTGGCGGAAACGATCGAGAAGATGAGGGCGTTCAGCAAGGAGAAGGGCCTGTACTTCTCGGGCAACCTCCACGAGATCTACCTGTCCGATCCCCGTCGGGCCGCCGCCAAGAAACTGCGCACGATCCTGCGGGTCCCCGTCGAGAAATTCGAGTGAACGACGGGGCGCGCGGCGCGCATCAGCAGCCGGGTGAACGCGTGGGCGACGACACATTCAAGAGGCATCGCGGCCCCCTGGTCGGGGAGATCCTCTTCGTGTTACTCCTCGTCGTACTCGCCATCGGCCTGCGCGTTCCGCTGATGGCGAACGCCGATGGCCTCATGGATTCCGACGCGGCGTTCAACGCGCTGTCGGTCAAACACCTGCTCCGCGGCGACGCGTTCTTCCTCTACTACCCCGGGCAGGACTACCAGGGGATCACCGAGGGCGTGCTGGGCGTCCTGCTGACAAGGTGGTTCGGCTGGTCGTCGCTGGCGTATCACAGCAGTTCGCTGTTGTTCTACCTGGCCTACGTCGTGACCATCTACCTGCTGACGCGGGAAGCGTTCGGGCGAAGCCCCGCGGCGATGGCCGCGTGCCTCGCCGCGTTCGCCGCACCGTTCGTGCTCAAGCACTCGATGACCGCCCTCGGCGGACACGTGTTCGTGCCCCTCGCCGGCGCCCTGATGGCATGGTTCCTCTTCCGGTACGAGTCGAGCCGCCGGCCGTCGTGGCTGTACGGGCTGGCGCTGACGGCCGGGCTCTCCTACTACACCTACAAGCTCTCCGCCGTGGTGATCGCGCCCGCGTTCGTCTACCTCGCCTACCGGTCGGCCGTCACCTGGCGGTCCGGCGCGCGCGTCCGGCGCGCGATGATCGCGGGGTTCGCGATCTGGCTCCTCGTGGGACTGACCCCGCTGATCGCGGCCCGCCTGTGCTGTCCCCCGACCAGCCGGCCCGTAGCGGTCGGTGTCGCCAAGCCCGCTCAGCGGAGCAGCAACTGCACGATGCTCTGGCGGCAGGCTCTCCCGGACGTCCTGGGTTATGCCACGCCGAGGAGACTGCCCCGCCGCCCGGCCGACCGTTTCGCCGCCACGGCCGTACCGCGCTTCCTGGGCGCCGTCTACGGGGCGGCTTTCGTCTACCTTCTCGTCCGGATCGTTCGGCGCGAAGCCGGGCTGTTACTCTTCCCCAAGGGTGGCGTGCCGTCGCGCGAAGCGACACTCCTTCTCTTCCTGGCCAGCCCGCTGGTAGCCTTCTGTCTCAGCAACTACGTGACGGACCGTAATTCGGCCCGCTACCTCCTGCCTGTCTACGTCGCGTTCCCGCCGCTGATCGCGTTCGCACTGAGCCGGCTGGCGCGCCTTCGCCTGCGCGTGCTGGCCTGGGCTGTGGTTCTTGCCCTGTGCTTCGCGAATGTGTGGGGCGGCATCGTCTTCTGCAGGAAGAGCGGGTTTTTGAGCAAGCGCGGTTGGAGCGTCGTGCGCGTTTCGCCCGCACCGCGCGAGGCGGCGCGCTACCTGCTGGACCAGGGCGTGACGCGCGCCTACGGGTCGTACTGGATCGCGTACCTCATGACCTTCCTTACGGACGAGCGGCTGATCGTCGCGCCCTACGGGGGCCTCAACGAGCGGAAGCCGCCGGACTACGGGAGCATCGTCCGCGAGGAACCGAATCCGCCGTACGTTTTTCTCGGGATCGACCGCCAGCTCCGGCGCGACTTCCTGCGCCGCATGGAAAAGGACCGCGTCCCGCTGACGGAGCGCCGGTTCGACGGGTTCAAGGGCGGGATCTTCGTGTACATGCGGGAGTGAACGCGGTGGACCGCGTTGCCCCCAACGCGGTCCGGCTATGCCGGGCGTCGCGCGCCTTGGGGGCAAGGCGCGCCACCGCAGAGAATGCTCTAGGAACTGGTTCTTCCAATGTTTGGAAAATCCGCCTGCGTTTCTTCCAACGTTTGGAAGAATCACGCCGGGCGGCGGCGGCCGGCGATCAGGTCATGCACCAGGGCGAGCAGCGCGATGCACGCGGTGTCGCTCCGGAGGGTGCGCGCGCCCATCGTGACCGGCAGGAAACCGTGCTCCTGGAGCAGGTCCCTTTCGAAGTCCGTCCACCCGCCCTCGGGGCCGACCGCCAACAGGACCCGGATGCCGCGGCCGGGAACGATGAGATCGGTGATCCGGTGGGCCGCGCCCGGATCGGCCAGCAGGCGGCCGCCTTCCGGGCACATCGCGTCCAGCTCGTCCTCGATCAGCACCTTGAACTGGCGGTGAATGCTGACCTCGGGCAGGTGCGTATCCTGCGACTGCTGAAGGCCTTCCACCAGCAGGGGGCGGTACGTTTCGGGCCGGAGCACGTGCGTGTCGAAGTAGACCCGCTCCACTTTCCGCGCATTCGTCAGGATGACCCGGCCCACGCCGACCGCGGCCAATTGGGCCCAGAGCCTTCGCATGACTTTTGGCCGCGGCAGGGCGAGCAGAAGGTCAACCGACGGGCGCGGCGGGGGCTCCGCCTCCAACGTGCATCGAAGGGATACGCCGGCTTCCGTGAGCTCCTGCACGGTGGCCGTGCCGCGGGGACCGTTCAGCACGCCGACGCGAATCGCCTGACCCGGCGCCGCCTTGAGCACCTCGCGGATGTGGGTGGCGCGCCGGTCGGCCAGCCTTGCCACGCCATCGGGCCCGATTTCGGAAGGATCGAGAAGGACCAGGTTCATGACCCCTTCGTGTGCCGCGGCGAGGGCAGACCCTCGTTCATGCTGCCGGTCCGATATCCCTGCAGGTCGAGCGTGACATACTTGAATCCGCTGGCGGTGACCGCCTGCGCGATGCGCTCCCGAAGGTCATCCTGCAGGGCCCGGGCGATCTCAGCGGGCTCCAGCTCGATGCGGGCCACGTCCCCGTGCGCCCTCACGCGGACCTGCCGGAAGCCGAGGTCGTGCAGCGCGTCCTCGGCGCGCTCCACCGCCCCGAGCTTCTCGCGGGTGATCTTCGTGCCGTAGGGGAAACGCGACGCCAGGCACGCGTACGACGGCTTGTCGGCCGTCGGCAATCCCAGGACGCGTGACGCGGCGCGGATATCTTCCTTGGAAAAACCGGTTTCGCACAGGGGGCTCCTGACGCGCTGCTCCTCCTTGGCTTTGCGGCCGGGGCGATAGTCGCTGAGGTCATCGGTGTTCGAGCCATCCACGATGTTCTTCAGGCCTTCCTCGCGCGCGATGTGCTGGAGCAGGCCGAACAGCTCCGTCTTGCAGTGGTAGCAGCGGTCCGGCGGGTTGTCGGCGTAACCGGGGTTATCCAGCTCCTTCGTCTCGATCACGCGGTGCCGGATCCCGATCTGCTGCGCCAGACCGACGGCCTCGCGGAGCTCGCGTTTCGGGAAGGTGGGCGACGTCGCCGTGACCGCGAGCGCGCGGTCGCCGAGCACGCGCTGCGCCATCGCCGCGAGGAATGTGCTGTCCACGCCGCCGCTGAAGGCGATGAGGACTGAACCCATGCGCTTCAGCTCGTCCTCCAGCGCGGTCGCTTTCTGGATCAGACCGGATGGCCACAACGAGACTGCTGTCCTACTCATTCTTGTAGTGTCTCCCATCTTCTTTCTTCCTGCAAGCGATCCCCTATTGCAGTACTTCATGCCTATTGTAACATATTGTGCAGCAACGTCTTATTACGCCGCACAACCGGATGGCATGAACCGCTATACACCGGTGCCCAGAAAATACACTTTGTACCGTTGTTTCTTTCTTTACAGAAAAGACTACCCTGCGTAGCGTGGCTCCATCGGCGGACGCACACGCCGACAGGGAGTAGATGTTGTCGTCGTTATCAGCACTACTGGGGAGCAGCCGTTCGTTCACGGACGTTTCTTGTCCGCTCCGCTTTTCTCGTCTTCCACTTCTCGCCGCTTCCTTCCCAGCCCGTCGCGAGGCGACACAGAGCTTAACCCACATCCACCAAGGGAACACAGAACAATGCAGGAGGGTGCGACATGAGTAGAACGTGCAGTAGGATTTCGGTGGGTCTGGCGATCGCGACGTGCTGTCTGGCCGCCACGCCTTTGGCGATGGCCCAACTGCCCGCCGACGACGCAGACAGCAGTTTCGACAGCTCCAGCTTCATCGGCAACAACAGCGGTGTGGGGTTCGGCGCATGGGAGTTTCTCGAGCCGGCGGGCACACCCGGCAGTGCCTTCAAAAACAACACCGGGGCACAGCTTGAGGGCGCGCGTTCCTGGGGCATTGCGTCGGGCTCCGGCGACAACTGCGGCTACGCGGTACGGCGCCTGCTCAGCACGTGGCTGACCAGCGGCAGCGTAACCCTCCGGATGCGCCACAACGTCGGCAACTACGGCGGTTTCTCCGGCTTCAACCTGCGGCAGGCGGACCAGGGCTCGTTCGGGAACCAGGAGCTGCTGTCCGTCGGGCTGCGGCCGGTGTACAACGACATGTTCGGCCATTACTGCGTGGCCGTCGGCGGATCTGTGGACAAGCAGATCTGGATGGGCGTGGACCTGCGGGGACGGCGGCTGGAATACACGGTCACATGGAACACCCTGGCCGGCACTTACCAGGTCACCGTCCGCGACATCGACAACCCGGGCATCTTCGGCGCCGCGGCCGGCTGCCTGAAGTTCACCACCGGGATCGGCGTTCAGTCCATCGGGTTCGGCAACTTCAACTGCGGGATTTCGCAGGACCTGCTGTTTGACAGCCTCAAGGTTAATTGGAGCGGAGCCATTGCCGACAGCTTCGACCCCAACGATCCCGCTGGCTTCTCGAGCCCGTACGTGGCCGGCAGCGAAATCGGATCGAAGAACGGCGGCCGCGGCTTTGCGGACGCGTGGACGACAGCCGCAACGCCCGGCAACCAGATAACCTCCCCCGGCCTGACGTACTCGCTGCTGAAGAGCTCCGGCCACAAGGTCAGGGCGTTCATCGACGGCAGCCCGAACTCATCGCGCCAGAACTTCCACCGCCTGCATCGCAGCTTCGGTCAGTCCACGGCGGCGGGCGACGGAAACCATGACATCTGGATCGCCTTCCTCGGCCAGAAGGCCTCGGGCCTGGATGGAAACACGTACGCCGGGCTTTCGTTGTTCGACAACAGTGAAGCGGGCTCAGCCGAACGGCTCTTCATCGGGAAGCGGTTTGGCCAGTCCGTCTGGGGCATCGAGCGCCCCAACTACTATCCAACTCCTGCTGGAAATTCCAGCGTGGCGTTCTCTTCGACGGTCCATCTGATCGTCGCAAAGATCTCCGTCAACAACGGTTACGATAACGACGTGGTCCGTCTCTTCATCGACCCGTGCCTGTCGGGCGCGCAGACCGAGCCCGACAACAGCACTGCTGCGGTAACGCTCGGCCCGTCGGCCGGCTTCGACTTCAACTTCGACCGCATCCGCATCGTGGCGGGCAACGGAAACAACAGCGCCGACGCACTCGAGTGGAACCTCGACGAACTGCGCATCGGCACCCAGTTCGCGGAAGTCGCGCCCGCGACCCTTACCGGCCCGAACCCGCTGTGCCAGGATTCCGGCGGCAACCTGTTCGCCGGCCCGAGCGGTGCGTCCTCGTATTCCTGGACGAGCACGGCGTCGCCGGCGGGCGGCAGCGGCTCCATCATCGGTTCGACGGTCGGCCAGACGGCCTCGCTGAGCGTCGGCGGCCCGGGGTCGTTCCTGCTGAATCTGGTGGTGACCGACAGCGGGCTGTGCCGTTACTTCGCCGACAAGGTCGTGTCCATCGCACCGACACCGCCCTGCTCGATCGCCGGCCCTGACGCGGTCTGCGCGAAGTCGACGGGCAACGTCTACTCGGGACCCGGTCCCTCGGCGGGATCCACGTGCGGTTCCCTGAGTTACAGCTGGTCGGTGTCCGGCGGCACGATCACCGCGGGCCAGACATCGCAGAACGTGACCATCTCGGCCGGCAGCGGTTCGACCATGATCGTCGCACTCACGATCACGGACAACGCCACGGGCCTGACCTGCTCCAGCACCAAGACCGTGACCATGAGGGTCACGTACCCGACGGTGAGCTGTCCGCCGCCGGCCAACGTGCAATGCCCGGCCGACATCCCGCCGGCCACGAGCCTGGCCGCGTTCCTGAACCAGGGAGGGACCGCCTCCGACGAGTGCGGCGGCGTGCTGACGCTGTCGTACATGGGCGATGCCTCCACCGGGAGCGGATGCGGCACAGACCCGATGATCATCACGCGCACCTACCGCATCCGGAACGCAGCGGGCCGCTGCACCGACTGCGCGCAAACCATCACGGCGGCGGACACGATCCCGCCGGTCCTGACGGTGCCGCCGGACGTCACGATCGAGTGCCCTGAAGACTGTGAGGCGAACCCGGGCAGCAGGGCCGGGTATGCCACGGCGACCGACAACTGCACCGCACAGCCAGCCATCAAGTACATCGAGACCGAGGGCCGGGCTCCCTGCCCCTCCGCGAGTGAGCGGACCCACGTGTACACGCGCACCTGGATCGCCACGGACGCCTGCGGCAACAGCACGAACGGCGACCAGATCGTCACGGTGCCGGACACGAAGGGGCCTAACATCGTGCTCAACGGGGACAACCCTGCCACGGTCGAGTGTCATACCTCCTACACCGACGCCGGCGCCTCGGCCAACGACGACTGCGACGGAAGCCGGATATCCGCGATCGAGACCAACAATCCCGTGAAGCCGGACGTGCCGGGCTCCTATACCGTCACATACACCGTCAGCGATGCCTGCGGAAACGCGATGAGCGCGACCCGCACGGTCAACGTGGTGGACACGACACCGCCGACGATCGAAGTGCTCGGCGACAACCCGGCGACGGTCGAGTGCCATGGCTCCTACAGCGACGCCGGCGCGACCGCGTCCGACAGCTGCGCGGGCGTCCTGAGCGGCACGATCGAGACCTCCAACCCGGTGAACGTGAACGAGCCGGGGTCGTACACCGTCACGTACACGGTCACCGATGCGGGATCCAACACCACCGCGGCGACACGGACGGTGAAGGTCGTGGACACCACGGCGCCGTCGCTCACCTTGCCGGCCGACGTGGTGGTCTCGACGGACTCGGGCCAGTGCTCGGCCGTGGTCAGCTTCATGGTATCCGCCAGCGACGCCTGCGATCCCGCGCCGACGGTGCTCTGTAAGCCGCCTTCGGGCAGCGTGTTCCCGAAGGGTGTGACCACCGTCCAGTGCGGGGTCGAAGATGCCGCCGGCAACCATCCCGCCCTCTCCAGCTTCACCGTCACGGTCAACGACCGGGAGGCTCCGGTGCTCTCGGTCCTGGGTGCTAACCCGGAAACGGTGGAGGGCGGGACGCCGTACGCGGAGCCCGGCGCGGTTGCGCTCGACGCCTGCGCGGGCGACTTGACGGCCGCCATCGAGATCTCGAGCTCCGTGAACCCGAACGCGACGGGCACCTACACGACCACCTACAGGGTGCGGGACCTGGACGGCAACACCGCCACGGCCAGCCGGACGGTGAAGGTCGTGGACACCACGCCGCCGGTTATCACACCGGCCGACGTGGAGGTCTCGGCGGAACCGGGCCAGTGCTCGGCCGTGGTCGGCTTCACCGTGGCGGCCAGCGACACCTGCGATCCAGCACCGGCGGTGGTCTGTACGCCGGCTTCGGGCAGCGTGTTCCCGCAGGGCGATACGACGGTTCACTGCACCGCGACGGATGCCGCAGGCAACCAGTCCAGCAGCAGCTTCAAGGTCACGGTCAACGACACGGAGCCCCCGGTGATCACCGTCCTGGGTGAAAACCCGGTTACGATCCCGGCGCATAGTCCGTACGACGACGCCGGCGCGACGGCGTTGGACAACTGCGGGGGCGACCTGACCGCCGAGATCGAGCGCACTGGCCCCGTGGAGCCGGACGAGCCGCGCGCCTACATCGTCACGTACACGGTGCAGGACGCGGCCGGCAATACGGCCACGGCTACCCGCGTGGTGAGTGTCGAGGAGGTCACGCCGCCCGTCATCACGTGCCCGCCTGACCTCGTTGTTCCCACGGACCCGGGCCAGTGCTCGGCCGCGGTGAACTTCACGGTGACGGCCACGGACGCCAGCGGCGCGGCCGTTCCGGTGGTGTGCAGCCCGCCGTCCGGCAGCGTGTTCGGTCCGGGCGCGCATACCGTGACCTGCACGGCGGCGAATGCCGCGGGCAGCGCGAGCTGCTCGTTCACGGTCACGGTCCTGCCCGCGCTCCAGGTAGTGTTCCGTCCGCCGCTGGAGAGCGGCGCGGGCGTCGTCAACCGGTTCCAGGTCGGCTCCACGATCCCGCACAAGGTGCAGCTGCTGGACTGCAACGGCAACGACGTGACGGCCGCCATGGGCCCGCTGGTTACGGTGAAGCTCGACGCGACCGAGCGCCAGCAGGAAGGCGGGAGCTCCGTGCTGGTGGTTGACGTGCCGGAGGACTACACCGGCGTCGGCGACGCGGGCGGACGGATGGTGCTGACGGACGGCCAGTTCCAGTTCAACCTGAAGACGACGGAATCGGAATACGAAACGGGCACCGTCAACAACACCCGGTTCTTCCAGTCGGCCGTGACCGTGACCTACGACACCAGCCCGGGCACGACCGTGGGCAGCGGGGTTGTCATCCTGGAGAGCAAGCAGTAAGCTCCAGACCCTAGCCCATGAAGAAGGTGGTGATTGTCGCAGCGGCCGTCGTGGTGTTCATCGCCGCGGCGGCCCTGTTCTTGATGCAGAGGGCCGGCTCCCACCCGGTGCCTGCACCGGCGGCGCCCGCGGCGATGCCCGCCCCGGCGCGCGAGGAACCGCCCCCGGCCGAAGCACCGGCGCCCGAGCCTGCTCCGGCCAGCGCCTCCCTTCCTGCTCCTGCCGCACCCACGCCGGCGCCCGCGGAGGCTGCGCCGGTGGCGCGGCCTCCGGTCGAAGGCGTCCGGCGACTGCGCGGCGACCAGGTGCTCGCCACCGTCAACGGCGTGGCCGTTCTGGGGAAGGACCTGGTGGCTATCCCGCCTGAGCGGGCCGCGGAGGAGATCACGATGTCGCCACGGATGTACGAATTCCTGTTGAAGCGGGCCCTCGAGCGCGAGCTGATCGTCCAGGTGGCCCGAGCCGAGAGGGTCGAGCTGACCGACGCCCAGAAGCAGCAGTTGGCGGGCCTGCGCGCCTCCCTGGAGAAGCAGGATCCCTCCGTGATTTCCCCCGCGCAGGTGGACCCGGCGAGGGTCGAGTTCGACGTGAGGGAGGTGGAGGGGTTGTTGCTGAGGAGTTCCCTGCTGCAGAAGCAGGGGCACCCCCTCCCCTACGTTACGGAGGCCGAGGTCGAGAAGTACTACCAGGATCACCGCGCGGAATACGGGGACCTGCCTGAGGATCCGACCGAGCGCGACAAGGCGTGGCAGGAAATCGACCTCGAGATCCGCAGGCAGCTGACGCCCGAGCTCCAGGCTGAATACCAGGCGCAGGTCGAAAAGTATCTCGAACAGCTCCTCGGCGCGGCGGAGATCAAGTATCCGCCCGCGGCTCCGTAGAGATCCAGCCGCCGCCCAGCACGTCGTCCCCGTCGTAGAACACCGCGGCCTGGCCCGGGGTCACCGCAAACTCGGGCGTGTCGAACGCGACCTCGGTCCGGTTTCCTTCCCGCAGGCGCAGCGTCGCCGGCGCGCCGCGGTGGCGGTAGCGGAGCTGGACCGTGCACGCCGCGCCGTCCGCCGGCGGCGTGCCGCTGATCCAGTGCGTGTCCTCGACGAGACAGCGCCGGCTCATCACGTCGTCGCGGGTTCCGACGACCACGGTGTTCGTGTCGGGGCGGATTTCTTTCACGTACAGCCGCGCGACGGCGGCGATGCCCAGCCCCTCGCGCTGGCCGACCGTGAAGTGATGGAAGCCGTCGTGTCGTCCCACCTCGTGCCCCTGCGTGTCAACGATCGCCCCCGGCTTCTTGAGGTCGGGCCGCCGCTTCTCGAGGAACGGCACGTACCCGTCCTCCTGGATGAAGCACAGGTCCTGGCTCTCCGATTCAAAAGGAACAGGAAGGCTTGTCCGCCTTGCGTACTCAGCGGCTTCTGCCTTGGTCCACGTGCCCAGGGGCAGAAGGACCCGCGCCAGCTGTTCCTGGAAGAGGCGGTGCAGGAAGTACGACTGGTCCTTGGCCTCGTCGCGCCCGCGGAGGAGGTGCCATCCGCCGTCCCGCTTCTCGACGCGCGCGTAGTGGCCGGTCGCGAGGCGCGCGCAGCCGAGCTGGAGCGCGTCGCGGAGCAGGACGCCGAACTTGATGACCTGGTTGCAGCGGACGCAGGGCGACGGCGTCCGGCCGCGCGCGTACTCGGCCACGAAGGGGTGGACAATCATCTCGCCGAAGAACTCGACGGAGTCGATCACGTAGTGCCGGATCTTCAAGAACTCGGCCACGCGGATGGCGCGCTTCACGTCCTCCAGCGAGCAGCAGCGGGACCCTTCCCTCCACAGGTGCGCGGTCATCCCGATGACCTCGTGCCCCTGCTCGACGAGCAAGGCCGCGGCGACCGAGCTGTCGAGCCCGCCGCTCATGCCCACGGCCACCCGCAGGCGATTGGATATGGAAGGGCCGGTCACGGGTGCGACGTCCATTCTGCATGGCCGCACACGCCCGGTCAATGGCCCCGCCGCCTTCGGCGCGGGCGGCGGGAGGGCTTCACCCCTTTGCCGCCTTTTTCAAGGCCTGATCGATGTCCGCCTTGATGTCCTCGATGTCTTCCAGCCCGATGGACAGGCGGATGTAATCATCCGTCACGCCGGTTTCGCGTCGCTCCTCGGGCGTCAGCTGCTGGTGCGTCGTGGACGCCGGATGGATGACGAGGCTCTTCGCGTCGCCGATGTTGGCCAGGTGCGAAAGCAGCTGGACCGAGTTGATGAACTTCTTCCCCGCCTCCAGTCCGCCCTTGATGCCGAACCCGACGAGGCCGCCGAAGCCTTTCTTCAGGTACTTCGCGGCGACGGCATGGTTCGGGTCGTCGTCCAGGCCCGGGTATACCACCCAGCTGACCAGCGGATGCTTCTTCAGCCACCGGGCTGTCTCCAGCGCGTTCTGCGAATGCTTCTCCTGGCGCAGCAGAAGGGTTTCCAATCCCTGGATGAACAGCCATGCGTTGAACGGGCTGAGCGCGGCGCCGATGTCGCGCAGCAGCGTGACGCGGACCTTCAGGATGAAGGCCACGTTGCCCATCCCCGGCACATTGCCGAGGGCATCCCAGTAGACCATGCCGTGGTAGCTGGGATCGGGTTCCGTGAACTCCGGGAACTTGCCGTTGTTCCACTTGAACTTGCCCGAATCCACGATGACTCCGCCCAGCGACGTCCCGTGCCCGCCGATGTACTTCGTGGCCGAGCTCGCCAGGATGTCCGCGCCGTGGTCGATCGGCCGCACCAGTCCGATACCCACCGTGTTATCTACCACGAGGGGCACGCCGGCCTCGTGCGCGATCTTCGCGATCGCTTTGAAATCCGGGACGTCAAGCTTCGGGTTGCCGAGGGTCTCCGCGTAGACCGCGCGCGTCTTCGGCGTGATGGCCTTCCGGAAGGCCTCCGGGCTGCGCGAGTCCACGAACTTCACCGTCCTTCCCAGCTTGGGGAACGTGTGGTGGAACAGCTGGTACGTGCCGCCGTACAGGTTGTTCGCCGCCACGATCTCGTCGCCCAGCCGGGTGATCGCCAGGAGGGCGTACGTGATCGCGGCCTGGCCCGACGCCACGCCCAGCGCGCCCGTCCCGCCTTCGAGCGCGGCCACGCGCTTCTCGAACACGTCGGTCGTCGGGTTCATCAGGCGCGTGTAGATGTTTCCGAACTCCTTCAGCGCGAACAGGTTCGCCGCGTGCTCGGTACTTTTGAACACGTACGACGTGGTCTGGTAGATCGGGACCGCCCGTGCGCCCGTCGTGGGATCGGGCTGCTGCCCCGCGTGCAAGCCCAGTGTGCTTAATCCTTGTGCTGCCATGTTCCGTTCTCCTTTCCTTGCGTTTCAGATGCTGTACGTGGGTACAGACACTTGTTCCCTTGCTTTCTGTTTTTCGACCAGATCTTGAAGCGTGACCGCTGCCATCATCTCCGCCAGCTTGGCCTCGAATTCCTTCCACATCTCGCGCGTGACGTAGGCCTCGCTCCGCTCCCACTCCGGCGACTTCGTGGCGTCCACCAGCAGGGATTCCCCTTCGAGCGTCACCACGATGTCCCGCACGCTGATCTTTCGCGCCGGCCGCGCCAGCACGTATCCGCCCCCCGCCCCGCGCACCGAGCGGACCAGGCCCACCGCCTTCAGCGGGGCCAGCACCTGCCAGAGGTACTTCTCCGAGAGCCCCTGGCGCCGGGCCACGTCGTGAAGCGCCACGGGACCGCGGTCCCCGTGCATCGCCACGTCGAGCATGAACCGCACGCCGTAGCGGCCTCTAGTTGATACTTTCATCTTTCACCGAATGCGGCCCGGGATCAAAGGCGCGGCGTGTCATACCGCCAGGTCTTTGTAGAGCGGCGTCGAGAGGTAGCGCTCGCCGAAGCTGCAGGCCACGGTGACCACGCGCTGGCCCTGGAGGCCGAACTGCTCGATCGCCTTGGCCACCGCGCACAGGTTGGCGCCCGTGCTGATGCCCGCGAAAATGCCCTCTTCCCGCGCGAGGCGGCGGCCCCATTCGAAGGCTTCTTCGTTCGTCACCGTGACCGTTCCGCTCAACAGCGAAGTGTCGAGGTTCTTCGGGACGAAGCCCGCGCCGATGCCCTGGATCTTGTGCGGCCCCGGCTTGCCGCCGCTGATCACCGGCGAGTCGGCCGGCTCGACGGCGAACGCCTTGAAGCCCGGGTTCTGCTTCCGGATGAAGCGGGTGACGCCCGTGATCGTCCCCCCCGTGCCGACGCCGGTGACGATCGCGTCGATCCGGCGCCCGCTGTCCTGCCAGATCTCCGGGCCCGTGGTGGCTTCGTGAATGGCCGGGTTCGCCGGATTCTCGAACTGCTGGGGTATCCAGCTCCCCGGCGTGCCGTCCACGAGCTCGTTCGCTTTCTCGATGGCGCCCTTCATGCCCTTGTCCGCCGGGGTCAGGACCAGGTCTGCGCCGAGCGCCTTCAACATCGCGCGCCGCTCGAGGCTCATGGATTCCGGCATCGTCAGGATGAGCTTGTACTTCCGCGCGGCGGCCACGAAGGCAAGGGCTATGCCGGTGTTGCCGCTGGTGGGCTCGATGATGACCGTGTCGGGTTTCAGCACCCCGCGCTTCTCGGCGTCATCGATCATCGCGACGCCGATACGGTCCTTCACGCTACTCAAGGGATTGTGGGATTCCATCTTGAGCAAAACTTCGGTTCCCTCGAATTCGGGAAACTTGGCGAGTTTCACCAGGGGCGTTCGGCCTACGGTCTCCGCAATGTTGTTGTATACCTTCATCGCCTTTTCTCCGTGTTGGCGTGCTCCACTCCGAGGGACAGACATCTGCCGACGGATCTTGTGTACTTCAATTCCCGCCAATCTACAACATGAGCGTCAGAATGTCTATAGAATTTCTATACTATTTTCAAAACAGCCTGCTTGGCGCCGCAAAGGCCTGGGGAATACCCTTGAACCCGCTGGATGCTTCAGCGTAGAGTGCGGCCCTGCAAACGAATGTTCTGAACTGAAAAAGGCAGTTAAGGAGTCAGTCCATGGCGGGAATCTTCAAGGCCTATGACATCCGCGGGATCTACGGCAAGACGCTCACCGACGAAACCGCGTACCGAATCGGGCGAGCCGTCGCCACGTTCCTGAAGTGCAAGAAGGTCGTCGTCGGCAGGGACATGCGCCCCCACTCCAAGCCGCTCTTCCAGGCCCTCTCCCGGGGCCTCGCCCTCCAGGGCGCCCACGTGATCGACCTCGGCCTCTGCTCCACGCCGATGTCGTACTTCGCCAACGGCCTGCTCGGCGCCGACGCCGGCATCATGATCACGGCCTCGCACAACCCCGGCGAATGGAACGGGTTCAAGATCTGCCGCGAGAAGGCGATCCCCATCAGCGGCGCCACCGGCATCCAGGAGATGGAGCGGATCGTCAACGCCCAGGACTTCGCGCACGCCGCGCCCACCCCCGGCAAGGTCACCCCCTACGACATCGTCCCCGAGTACGTCGCGCACATCCGCAAGTTTGCCGACCTCCGCCGGCCCCTGCGGATCGTCGTGGACTACGCCAACGCCATGGGGATCCTGGAAGGCAAGGTCCTCGAGGGCCTCGTGAAGATCGACCCCCTGTTCGACACGCTGGACGGCACGTTCCCGAACCACGAAGCCAATCCCCTCAAGCTGGACACGCTGGAGCCCCTGCAGGCCAAGATCCGCTCCGGCCGGTACGACTTCGGGATCGCCTTCGACGGCGACGCCGACCGCGTCGGTTTTGTGGACGAAAAGGGCCACGTAATCCCCATGGACATGATCACGTCGCTGATCGCGAAGACCCTCCTCGCCCGGGAGAAGGGCCCCATCTTCTACGACCTGAGAAGCAGCTGGGCGGTCAAGGAGGTCATCGAGGAAAACGGCGGCAAGCCGGTCATGTCCAGGGTCGGCCACGCCTTCATCAAGCAGCAGATGCGCGACGCCAAGGGCCTTTTTGCCGGCGAGCTTTCCGGGCACTACTACTTCCGCGAGAACTACTACACCGAGAGCTCGTCGCTCGCCGCGCTGTGCGTGGCCAGCGTGGTCAGCCAGTCCGACCGGCCCATCTCGGAGCTCATCAAGCCCATCCAGCGCTACCACGCCAGCGGCGAGATCAACTCCGAGGTGCACGACGTTGAAGCGGTCTTCAAGCGCCTGCGGCAGAAGTACGCGGATGGCCACATGATCGAGCTCGACGGCCTGAGCATCGAGTTCAAGGACTGGTGGTTCAACGTCCGCCCGTCCAACACCGAGCCCCTCGTGCGGCTGAACCTTGAGGCCAGGACCGACCAGCTCATGAAGCAGAAGCGCGACGAGATGCTGGCCCTCATCAACGCCTGACCGCGCCGCGGCCCGAGCCTCGTTTTCAGTGGAAAAAGGGCGCCCGCCCTGCTATGTTGGTGGGGCAATTCCGGTGCGGCGCGGTAGCCAAGTGGCAAGGCACGGGTCTGCAAAACCTGGAACATGGGTTCGATTCCCATCCGCGCCTCCACCCTCCGTCGCTCCGCAAAGCGGAGCTATGGAGGGTGCCCTGCGTAGCCTTGGCGAAGCAGGGCGCTGATCCTGGCCGACAGTCCCATCCCCCCCTCCCAACTCCGCGCTTGTGCAGTCCACGCAGGCTGTTGTAAAAGCACTGTCACCCCGATTTCCTCAAACGATCGAACAGATAGAAACGGCTAGGAGCCATTCATGAATGTGCCGCGGGATCTCCGGTATACGACAACACACGAGTGGGTGCGGTACGCCGAAGGCCTGCTCATCGTGGGCATCACCGACTTCGCGCAGGAGCAGCTCTCCGACCTGACCTACGTGGAGCTGCCCAACGTGGACGACAAGGTGGTGGCCGAGGACGAGGTCGCCGTGGTGGAGTCGGTGAAGGCTGCCTCGGATGTCTTCGCGCCCGTGGACGGCACGATCGTGGCCGTCAACGAGTCGGTCGTCAAGAACCCGGACGTCATCAACACCGATCCCTACGGGGCGGGCTGGCTATTCAAGATGAAGCCCGACCATCCCGACGACATCGACCTGCTCATGGACGCCGACCAGTACGCGGAGCTGATCCCGGAAAGCCCGGAGTTCCTGTGATGCCTGGCGGCGGTCTCCTCCGATGAGACCCTGGGCCGCATACCTCGATTCTCCGCTGCCGTTCGCGGAAGGCGTCCGCATCCTGGAAGCCCTCGCTGCGGCGCGCGCCAGAAACGCCATCCCGGACACCGTTCTCTTCCTGCAGCACCGGCCGGTCGTCACGCTGGGCGCGCGCGGTCGCACGGGCTCCCTTCGCGCCGCGCCCGAAGAGCTCGCCGCCCGGGGCATCGAGCTCTCGCGCGCGTCGAGGGGCGGCGATGTCACCTACCACGGCCCCGGGCAGCTGGTGATGTACCCGATCCTCAAGCTCGGCGAAAAGGAGGCGGACGCGCACGGCTACCTGTCGAACCTGGAGGAGATCGCCCTCCGCACCGCGGCGGCGTTCGGGGTTCGCGCCTACCGTCGCGAGGGCATGAACGGCGCGTGGACCGACGCCGGCAAGATCGCGGCCATCGGCTTCCGGCTCAAGCGCTGGGTGACGATGCACGGGATGAGCTTCAACGTCGACGTGGACCTGTCGGGCTTCCGGACCATCGTGCCCTGCGGCTTGGAGGGTCAGGCGGTGACCTCGCTGAAGGAGATTCTCGGCGCGGCCTGCCCTTCCATCGAGCGGGTGCGGGACGTCATGCGGACCGCGTTCGAGGCGGTCTGCGGGCGCCCGCTCGAGTTGTTCCGCGCGGGGGGCGCGATGCCGGGGGAACTCGCCCGTCTCCTGAGCGCCCCTGCACTTGGAACGTAGCCGCACCCGCCCGTCCGCCGAAGCTTTGGCGAAGGCGGATCCCCGGGCGCGCCTTCACGCGAACCGGCGAACCCCTGCCGCGGCGAAGTAGATGCCCAGCGCGACCAGCATCAGGCCGCACGCGACGATCAGGCCGATGTAGACCGGGCGCGGGCAGATGCGCCGACCCGATGCCGCCGCGGCGGAGATCAGGCTGTACCACGCCAGGTCGGCCAGGATGTGCCCGGAGTAGAAACTGGCGAGGCCGAGCGTGCCGCTCTTGAGCGCGAGCGCTGCGTAGTTCAGCCCGATCGTCGCCCACCACAGGGTCCAGTACGGATTGGAGATCGAGGTCAGGATGCCCGTAAGGATGGGCCCGCGGATGGCGGCGCGCGGATCGGCTGTCGGGTGGAGGGCTTCGTCGGCGGCCTTGCGGGCGGTCAGGGCCATCTGCACCCCCATCACCACGAGCAGCGCCCCGCCGCCAATCCCGAGCACGCCCATCGTGCCGTTGCGCGTGATCCAGGGGCCCAGGCCGCAGACCACGGCGCCCAGCATCGCCATCTCCAGGATCGCGTGCCCCAGCACGATCAGCGGGCCGGCGCGGAAGCCGCGCTTCATCACCTCGCTGAGGGTCGCCGTCAGGACGGGGCCCGGCATCATGGCGCCGGACAGCGCCACGACGAACGCGCTCCAGAAGAGAAAAAGCAACTGTGCCATGATCCGCCTGCTCTACGCCGGGATCAGATCGAACCACGACGCGGGGTCCGCATCAACTATTTCTTCGAAGGACGTGATGATGCGGTCGGCGCTCTTCAGGCTCTCCGGGTCATTGGTCGTGAGCACGGCGATGACCTTCATGCCGGCGGCGTGCGCGGCCTCGACGCCCGCAGGCGCGTCCTCGAACACGACGCACTGCCCCGGCTCGCGATGGATCTCCGCGGCGGCCTTCAGGAAAATATCCGGCGCGGGCTTGCCGCGGAGCACGTGGTCGCCGGCGACCACGGCGGCGAACAGCGGCCGCGCGTCCAGCACGTCCATGCCCACCTCGATGTTCAGGTCCGGCGCCGACGAGCCGACGGCACAGGGGATCTGCAGGCTGCGCAGGCGCTTCAGAACGGAAAGCACGCCGGGCTGGGAACGGATACCCTCCTGCCGCACGATCTTGCGGAACAGCACCTCTTTGCGGAACGACAGGTGGCTGATCTCCGCGGGGTCTTTCGTCCAGCCGAGCAGGTCGCTGAGCACCGCCTCCGTCTTCAGCCCGAGACTCCCGATGCGGAGGCCCTCCGGCAGCGCGCGGCCGAACTCCTGCGCCAGCAGGTCCCAGCTCCGGACGTGGAGCTGGGCGGAGTCGACCACCACGCCGTCCCAGTCGAAAATGACACCGAGATTTTTCATCTGCGAATCTCCGTTTGCCCCCTCACCTCTTTCCTCTCCCAGAGGGAGAGGATGAGGGGATGTCCAGCCCGCTGTTCTCCCTCTCCCGGCGGGAGAGGGCCGGGGTGAGGGTTCACACCCCAGAGAAGCTCCCAGGGTTGGAAAAACAGTACGCCCGTCTTCCAACTCTTGGACGTGTCCGCCGCGGCGGAAAACGGCCCCGGGTCAGGCCTGCATGCCGACCTGGTAGCGCGCGAAGCGGCGGATCGCCAGCTTATCGCCGAGCTCCTTGCTCTTGGCGGCCAGCAACTCGGTCACGCTCTGCTCCGGATCCTTGACGAAGCCCTGCTCCACCAGGCAGACCAGTTCGTAGAACTTCCCCATCTTGCCGGTGACGATCTTGTCGATGATGTTCGCCGGCTTGTTCTGCACCTGCTTGGCGTAGATCTCGCGCTCGGCCTGGACGATCTGCTCCGGCACGTCCTTCCGCTCGAGGTACTGCGGATTGCAGGCGGCGATGTGGAGGGTGATGTCTTTCACCGCTTCCCTGAAGATCTCGTTCTGCGTCGTCTCCTCGCGCTCGCAGCCCACCTCCAGCAGGACTCCGACCTTGCCGCCGAGATGGATGTAGCTGGCGACGATGCCGGGGCCCTGCAGCTCATAGCGGACGAACCGGCGGACGATGATGTTCTCGCCGATCTCCTGGATCTTGGCCGTGACTTCGTCCTTCATGGCCTCGCCCAGGTCGCCCTTCACCGTCTTCGCCTTCTCCGCCACGGTCTTCAGGAAAGCCTGGAAGATCGCGTTCCGGGCCACGAAGTCCGTCTCGCAGTTGATCTCGACCATCACGCCCAGCTTCCCGCCCTGCGCGATGTCCGAAGCCACCTGGCCTTCCTTCGCGGTGCGCGAAGCCTTCTTGCCGGCCACGGCCAGGCCGCGTTCGCGGAGGATCCGCATCGCCGCGTTCTTGTCGCCGCCCGCCTCGACGAGGGCCTTCTTGCACTCCATCATTCCGACATTGGTTTCTTCACGCAGCTCTTTGACGAGCGTTGCACTGATGTCCGCCATGATCTGGATTCCTTTCTGAAGCTCCTGTGGATGCTTGCGACCCGGGCCTGCGCGCTCACGCCGGAGGCGTGGCGGGCGGGACCTCGCCGCCTGCGGGCGCGCTGGTCGCCGGCGCGGCAGGTTCGATACCTGCCTCGGTGGTCTTGGCTTTCTTCGCGGCCGGCGCCTTGGGCTTGTCTTCAGCCTTGGCCGGTTTCTCCGCCGGCTTGTCGGCAGGCTTCTCGGGGGCCGCCTCGGCCTTGGCCTTGCGGGCGGCCTTTTCCTTCGCCTCGCGGGCGACCTTCTCCTTCGCCTCGCGGGCCTTGCGCTCCTCCTCGGCGGCCCTGGCTTTCGCCGCCGCCTCGGCCTCCGTGGCCAGCCGCCGGCGGGTTTCGTCCGCGGCGACGCGGGCGTACTCGTTCGACGCCTGCTGGACCGTGCTCCCGATGCTGTCCACGATCAACCGCACCGCGCGGATGGCGTCGTCGTTCCCGGGGATCGGGTAGTCGATCGGGTCCGGGTCGGCGTTGGTGTCCACGACGGCGATGACGGGGATCTTGAGGCGGTTGGCCTCGGCCACCGCGATGGCCTCGCGGCAGATATCGATGACGAACACCGCGCCGGGGAGCTGGTCCATGTCGGCGATGCCGGTCAGGTTGTACTGCATCTTGGCCAGCTCGCGCCTCAGCCGCGAGACTTCCTTCTTCGGCATGGTATTCATCGTGCCGTCGTGCTCGAGCTTCTCGAGCTCGCGCATGCGGGTGATGCTCTTCCGGATGGTCTGGTTGTTGGTCAGCGTGCCGCCGAGCCAGCGGTTGACGACGTAGGGCATGTGCAGGCGATCCGCAATCTCCTTGAGCGGCTCCTGGGCCTGCTTCTTGGTCCCCACGAAAAGGACCCTGCGGCCGCGAACCACGGTGTCGTAGACGAACTGCCGCGCCTTGTTCAGCAGCTCGAGACTCTGGTTCAGGTCGATGATGTAAATCCCATTGCGCTCACCAAAGATGTAGCGCTTCATCTTGGGATTCCAGCGTTTGGTCTGATGACCGAAGTGCAGGCCCGCTTCGAGCAGGTCCTGGACGTTGACGTCGGAACGGACGACCCCTGTAGTTGCCACGGCTTCCTCCACTGCTAGTCCCCCGATCAGGTCGGGGTGACAATCCGCTTTGGCCCGGCCGGAGGCCGGCCGGACGCTCGCTTCCGTCCCGTAATGGCGGGACTTTCCCAGCATCTACCCGAGGTAAATGTGGGCGGGACTATACCAGCGAAACGCGGCCGCGCAAGGAGAAAAGACGCTTTCCAACGGGCGGGTATCGACGGGGTCCGGCTCAGCCCTGGTCTTGCTTCTTCTTCTGGTCGAGGAGGTTGCGGACCTCGAAGGACAGCTTGCTGCGGCTGAAGGGCTTGGACAGGAAGCGCGCGCCGGACACCCGCAGGAGGCGCTCGGCGGTCTTCGGGGTGAACCCCGAGACCACGAGGATGGACACATCGGGCTTGATGCGGACGAGCTCGTGATACACTTCCTCGCCGTTGACGTACGGCATCACGACGTCGAGCAGGACCAGGTCCACCTTGTCGTGGTGCTGCTTGTAGAGGTTGATGGCCTCCTCGCCGCCCGAAGCCGTCCAGACCGTGTAGCCCGACTTGTGCAGAAGGCGCTGGGTGATGCTGAGCGCGAGCGGGTCGTCGTCCACCACCAGGATCGTCTCGGTTCCGCCCGGCATCGGCAACTCTTCCTTTTCCTCGGCGGCGGCCGCGATCTCGGGCTTCGCCACGGGGATGTACAGGCGGAAACAGGCGCCGAGGTTCGGCTCGGAATAGACCGTGACCCATCCGCCCATCGCCCGGATCGTGTGCTGCACCACGCTCAGGCCCAGCCCCGTCCCTGCCTTCTTGGTCGTGAAGAACGGCTCGAAGATGCGCTGCTTGACCTCCGGCCCCATGCCGGAGCCGGTGTCCGTCACGGAGATGGTGATGTAGGTGCCCGGCGAGCGGTCCGGCCAGCGCTCCAGGTCCTCGCTCTCGATGCGCACGAGGTCCACCTCGATCGACAGGTTGCCGCCGTCGGGCATGGCGTCCCGGGCGTTCAGGCAGAGATTCAGCAGGGCCCGGTAGAGGACCACGGCGTCCGTATGGACCAGCGGCAGGGAGGTGCGCTCGGGCGCGTAGAGCGCGATGTTCCGCGGCAGGGTCTTGTGCAGCACGGCCACCACGTCGTTCAGCACGTTCTGGATGTTGACGTCCTCGAGCCGCGGCGCCGAGTGGCGCGTGACCGAGAGCAGGCGGGAGGTCAGCTCGTTGGCGGTCTGCGCCGCGTCCAGGATCTTGGCGATGTCCTTCTGGAACGGCTGGCCGGCCATCTGGTCCTGCAGCAGCGACGCGTAGGCCATGATGACGGTGAGCAGGTTCTTGAACTCGTGGGCGATCCCGATGGAGAGGTTTTCCACCAGCTCCATCTGCTGGGACATGACCACTTGCTTCTCCAGGGAGCGTTCCCGGGTGACGTCCCGGGCGATGAGCAGGGTGCCGAGCTTCTTGCCGCTGGAGTCGCTGAGCGGGGAGGCGTGGACGTCGAGCAGGAGGGCGCGATTGTCGCGCGACAGGCAGGTGGCTTCGCCCGCCCACTCGCCCTCTTTCTGCGCGGCCTGCACGACGTCGGTGAGGGTCGCGCTGTCCTGGAACTGGAGCTGGCCCTCGACCCCGGCGGGCTGTTCCATGATCATGGCGGGATTGGTGCCGAGCATCCGGCCGAGGGCGGGGTCGGCATAGATCACCTTGCCCGTCATGTCGACGATCATGACGCCGTCGCTAATGAAATCCAGCGCCCTGAGGGGCAACGACTTATCCTGCGGCGAACGATTCGTCCCTGTGGTCACTCTCTCGCTCCGCGGGTGCGAAATACCGTCCTTGAAACGCTGCTGCCTGTTAAGGCGACGAGACCCGGCAGTATTTATATCCCCAAACTGGCGGCCCCGTAAAGAGGGCGTTTCAGTTTTCGCTTCTTCAGGCGCGGTTACGGCACATGGAATGGGAATCCCCCTTCCGCCTGATGTAGGAGATCGCGCCGAGCCCCAACAGCCACGGCTGCCTCTTGGGTAAAACGTTTTACTGGCCTGTTGTCCCTGTTCTTGGTATCACCCTCGTCGGCCGGAGGGTATACTGAGGAAAGGGAACTTCCCCGGATCAAACCGCCCACGGGAGATTGAATATGCGATCGGGTGCCTGCATACGAATGCTCTTCCTCTGGCTCGTGCCTGTGCTCGCGCAGGCGTGGACGCCTGACCAGATCGATTTCCCCGGAAACGTCCAAGGCTGGGTTCTGACACTCGACTCAAGCAAGTACACCGGGCCCGACGGCAGCACGGAGTGGTTCCGATACACCGCCACGGCGTCGAGCAGTACGAACAACTACGAGTTCAAGATGGTCACAAGCAACAGCTGGGACAATGACTACGGCGGTAACACCAGCTTCCCGAAGAACGAGTGCGCAATTCTATGGTACCAGCCGCTGGGTGACAGCAACGCCAGACTCTTGGGCGGCGCGACGAACGCCTATCGCTACGTCTTCACCACGAAGGACCCCGGATTGGTGGATACACACATCTCCATCATGGAGCTTTCCGCCGACCCGGTCGGCATCGCCTCGGCCACCGGCGGTACGGGCAGTTTCCAGACGAACGAAGGCGTGGTCATCACCATCACGCTCGCCACCAATCCGCCGCCGGAGCAGAAGGTCTACGTCCGCTACACCACCGACAGCTGGACCAGCGCCGGCGTTGTCCAAGCCACGATCACCAGCAACATGGCGACGGCCGTCGTGACAAACCTTGCCATGGCAACAACTTATGAATGGTACGCCCTCGCCTCCACCGCGTCGTCCAACTACCTGGCACACACGAACAGTTTCTCGGTGGACGCTCTCACGCTCTCCTGGGCCAACAACAGCGGCAGCAACTACGAGTTCGGCACGCCCGGCGATGCCGCCTGGCTCTGGCACAACAACAACCGCGTGATCTACGGCGGCAGCAATGTCGAGTTCTGGGTCAAGATCGGCTACTGCAACGGCGACGGCAGCGACCGCTGGATCACGAACGCGGCGATCTACTACACGACCGACGGCTCCACCCCGACGGGCAGCTACGGCGTGGCGTCGGGTACGACAACCGCCCGCCCCATGCAGTTCAACCATGTCGAGGCCGACTCCAGCCTCTTCGGCGAGGCCATGTGGTGGGTCGGCACCGTCTCCAACCTGCCGGGCTACACGACGGTCAAGTACAAGATCGGCGCGTGGTATGAGGCGTCGCGCCCTGAACGGTTCGCGGACTACGGCACCTCGGGCACGAACAACGCGGTCTTCTCGTTCGCGCTCGGCGTGCTGGGCGACCCCGAGCTGACCGTCGGCGGACTGAATGCAAACTACACCACGACGAAGCGGTTCATCGACGAGATCGCGGGCGAGACCCAGGCGATCGTCGTCGTGTTCAAGCCCGGCGTCTCGAACCTGGACAAGGTGGAGATTTTCTCCAACCTCGACCGACGCGACTACTGCGATGTGGACTACACCAACGCCTTCCTCAGCGGGGACGGCTATCCCGACGGCATCCGGCCCCCGGCGGGGCGCTACCTCAGCACGAACGATGTCGGGGCCTACTTCCGCGCGTACGCCATGGCGCAGACCGCGGCCGGCGAGTACACCTGGACCGGCACCGTCAGCAGGTGCGGGGCGTACCGGCTCACCGGGCGCTTCACCACCAACGGCATGGCCGCCAACGAGTGGCGCTGGTGCGGGGACTACGGCCAGCGGGATCACGCCATCGTGGTGTCCCCCCGGAAGGTGCACGCGCTGACGATGTACGAGCTGAATACGCTGACCGTGGAGTCCACCGACAGCGACGAGGCGCACCGGAGCACCTTCCGCGACCTCCTGAGCGCCGGCGACAGCGGCGGCGACACGAACGGCTTCGACCCCTTCAACCTGGACTACCTGAACTTCATCCAGGCCAACTGCCTGTGGTTCCAGCCGATCCACCCGAACGCGCAGGAGCGCAAGGACGCGTACACGCCGGGGAGCCCGTACGCGTCGCGCAACTACTTCGCGGTCTCGCGGTACATGGGCAGCGACGGCACCGAGGCTGGGGCCATGACCGAGTTCACGAACTTTGTGGCCACGTGCGATGTCTACACCGGCTCCGTGGGGTCGATCCACGTCGTGCTGGACGGCGTCTTCAACCACACCGCCTGGGACGCCGTGTTCGGCGTGGGCGGGACGAACTTCAACTTCTGCACGAACGTCAACGACCGGATCGGCTGGTTCCGGCCGACGTGGTACTCGTACTGGCAGGACTACGGAACGAACGCGACCTATTACCACAGTGCCTACAGCAACGACATCGCCACGGCGCCGGACCGCGGCGACTTCGGGAAGTGGTTCGACGTGGCCGACCTTTTCTTCGGGCGGTATTCCGCCCTGGTCCGGCACAACCCGGACAACAACGGAGACTACCTCAACGAGGGGGACGTCTACGATTTTGACGGCATGGTCACCACCAACGAGATGGACCTGTGGCGGTACTTCGCCTACTACACCGAGTTCTGGCTGAAGAAAACGGGCCACGCCGGCACCAACTCGTGGGTCGAGGCCCAGGATGAAAGGGGCATCGACGGCCTGCGCTGCGATTTCGGGCAGGGCCTGCCGCCGCAGATGTGGGAGTACATCATCAACCGCACGCGGAAGATGAAATGGAACTTCATCTTCATGGCGGAGACGCTCGACGGCGGCGTGCCCGGCTACCGTTCCAACCGGCACTTCGACATCCTGAACGAGAACCTCGTGTTCAAGTTCACGCAGGAACACGTCAACGACTCCTGGGCGGTGAGGCAGGCGCTGGAAGACCGCCGCACGATTTACAACGGCGGGACGGTCCTGCTGAACCTGACGTCGCACGACGAGGTCCTGCCCGACAACGACTGCTGGCTCGTGGCGTCGCGCTACGGCGCCCTGAGCGCGGTGGACGGAATCCCGATGGTCTTCTACGGCCAGGAGCAGGGCATCCAGAACTACAACCCGGATCCGAGCTACTGGTACTACGACGGGTTCCGCACGGATCACGAGGTCAACTTCGGGAAGGCCATTCCCCACTTCAAGCAGTGGAACCAGCTGGTCGTGTGGTCCAACGCGCCGCCGGACAACACGGGGCTGGCCCAGTGGTACGGCCGCGTGAACTGGGCGCGCCTGAACAGCCCGGCCCTCCAGAGTCCGAACCGCTACTTCCTCAGCAAGGTCGGCGGAGGCGACGAAGGAAAGATCCTCGCCGTCGCGAAGTATGAGGCCGCGTATGCCTCGCCTCGGACCAGCGATGTCGTCCTCGCCTTTGCCCTGCTCTTCCGGCACGGCGAGGCGCATGCCGGCGCCAGCGCCACGTACAACCTCCAGCCGGCCTGGAGCCTGCTGGGCCTGGACACCGGCAGGTACTACAACGTCCGCAACCTGGCCTCGAGCGACGCCTCGAAGTACGTGTGGGGCTCGGCGCAGTCAGGCGCTGACCTGTGGAATAACGGCGTTTTCGTCGGCCTCAACGGCGGCACCGGCGGTGCGATCACGAACGACGGCGAACTGGTCCAGCACCTGAAGATCGAGGAGATCAACCAGGCGCCGCAGATCGGCCTGCCGGGCCCGCACACCCTGCCGGTGGGGGCGGCCACGAACTTCGGTGTGTCGGCGTCGGACTCGGACGGGGACAGCGTGATCCTGACGAACACCGTGGCGCCGGCCGGCGCCACGTTCAACGGGACCAGCTTCGCGTGGACGGCCTTGCCGACGAACTTCGCGAACACCACCAGTCTTGTCGTCTTCGTCGCCGACGATCAGCGCGGAGCGACCAATAGCCTCGTCACCAACAGCACGACGATCACCGTGCCGTTCGACTGGGACGGCGACGGGATGGGCGACGGCTGGGAGTGGGGCTGGTTCACAACCCTCTTGTTCACGGCGACCGCAGACTACGACAGCGACAGCGCGGACAACGGCAGCGAGTGCATTGCCGGCACGCAGCCGACGGACTCCAATTCCGTGTTCAAGGTGCGGAGCATCGTTACGCCGTCGGGCCAGACCAACCGTCTCATCACCGTGCCCACCGTGCCCGCCAAGCATTACGTCATCTACTTCGGGGATGGAAATCTGACCAACAGCATGGCTTGGTCGAAGTTCGCCGACACGAACAACGGCATCGGCACGTGGACGGAAACAAACCTCGCCCCCACGACCCACACGTTCACGGATGACGAGGGCCCGAATACGACGCTGGGGGGTCCGGCCACCGGCCGCCGCTTCTACCGGCTGACGGTGCAGAATCCGTAGGAGCCGCACTACGTGCCGTGCTTATTCGCCGGGACGTCGTCCCCTGCGCCCTTGGGCCCGGGCCTGAACAGCGCAAACGCGAGCACCAGCAGCAGGACGACGGCACTGGCGTGCAGGACGTAGCCGGGCATCATCCAGTGGCCCTGGTGGGCCGCCGCGACGGGGGCGACCCGAAACACGTAGTCCAGGAGGAGGCCCCACGCCAGCGACATACCGGCCACCACGCCCAGGTAGATCGCCGCGGAGCGCCCGCCGAGCAGCTTGCCCAGGGTCACGATCGTCGCGGCGTTGGTGCCCGGTCCCGTCATGAGGAACACGAAGGCCGCGCCGGGGGAAATGCCCTTGGCCATCAGCGCCGCGGCGATCGGAACCGAGGCCGTGGCGCACACGTACATCGGAATCCCGACCGCCATCATCACGAGCATCTGCAGGAATCCCGGGGCCAGGACGCGCGCAAAGAAATCGTCCGGCACGGCCGCCGTGATCGCGCCGGCAATCACGAGGCCTACGAGGAGTTCCTTGCCGATGTCTCCCGGCAGGGTCAGGAAGCCGTACCGCAGGGCGCGGACCAGGCGGCTGCTGGGCCGCTTGGGCGCACAGCATTCGTCTTCGCAGTGCGGAGGAGCTTCCCCTGTTGACTCGCCGTTCCGGCCCCCGAAGACCTCCACGAGGTACCCGCCGAAGAGTCCCGTGACAAACGCCGCGATCGGCCGGAACACGGCGAACGTCAGGCCCAGCAGGCTGTAGGTGACGAAGATGCTGTCGACGCCGGTCTGCGGCGTGGAGAGGAGGAACGCCGCCGTGCTTCCGCGGCTCGCCCCGTGGCGCCGCAACGACGCCGCCACGGGGATCACGCTGCAGGAGCACAGCGGCAGCGGCACGCCCCAGAAAGCGGCCGTCACCACCGGCTTGAGGCCCTTGCCGCCCAGGTGTTTTTCAACCGTCTTCGCGGACAGGAAAACCGAAAGCACCCCGGCGACGAGGAAGCCGAACAGGAGATACGGCGCCATCTCGGACAGCACCTCCCAGAACTCAACGAGCGCTGTAAGTACCATATTCATAAGATGATATGCCTGATTCCCAGCCGTCAGGCCTCGGCATCACGTCCCTACAACATGCCTCCGGAAAGGTCCTGATGCAAGGATGGCGCGGTCCTCTCGCGGTCCGTAAGCCATCTCCCAGCGCGTGCCGGGCTTGGCGTGGCGAAACTACAGGGTAGGATACCCTGGATGACTTCAAGAGGTCCCGGCATGATGCTGCGGCTGGCTGCAGCAACACTCCTCGCATCGGCCATGCCCGCCGCGCGCGCACAGGACGCCCCGCGCACGTGGGACCTCCGCAAGCTGGCCGTCGCTGCCCAAGCCTCCTCCTTCGAGACGAACCACGAGCCGGGCCAGGCCTGCGACGGCGACCTGTACACGCGGTGGTCGTCCGCATGGTCCAATGACCAGTGGATCTCCATCGACCTCGGCGAGCCGCGCGCCCTGTCCGAAGTCGTGCTCCACTGGGAGACGGCTCACGCGCTGGACTACGCACTCGAGGTTTCCGCCGACGGAGTTCGGTGGACCACGGTCCGGCATGTGACGAACGGTGCCGAGGGCGCGGCGGTGTTTCCCCTCGTCAGCACCACCTCCCGTTACGTCCGCGTGACCGGCTTTCGGCGCGCGACACCGTGGGGCTTCTCCCTCCGCGAGTTCGTGGTGCGCGGGCCCGCGCCAGGCATCGAGCCGGAGTACGGCGGGCTGATCCGTCCCCACCCCATCGCCACGATCTTCGACCAGGACTGGGAGAACCTGTCCAAGCGGTTCGCCGAGCAGTGCGCCCTGGATCCCGCGAGCTCGGCGGCGCTGAGCGACGATGCGTTTCTCGATCTCATCGAGAAGCGGGCCTTCGACTTCTTCTGGTACGAGGCGGATCCGGACACGTTCTTCATGGTGGACAGCACAACGTGGAAGGTCCGGACCTCGGTGGCCGCCATCGGCATGCAGCTGGGCGCCTACATTGCCGGCCACTATCGCAAGTACCTGCCGCCGAAAGAGATCTACGAGAGGGTCGAGCGCCTGTTGGACAACTGCTGGGACGATCCGGCCGATCCGAGCGACCTGTGCCTGGAGCACCACGACGGATGGACGTACCACTGGGTCAACATCAAGACCGGCCGGTGGGAGGGCGAGGAGCACATCTGCACGCACGACTCGATCATGTACCTCTGCGGCGTGATCGCCGCGAAGCACTACTTCGCCGGGACCCGCGCCGGCGAGATCGCCTCGCGCATCCTGGACGGGGTGAAATGGGACTGGATCATCCACGGCGGCCGGAACGCCAAGTTCGTGTCCAACTGCTACGCCAAGACGTACGACCCGCCCTGCGCCGGCGACGTGCGTTTCTACGACGGGATGAAGTTCGACTATCTTCTGCCCATCGGCGGTCCGGGCAAGGCCGTGCCCGCCTCCTATTGGCACAACTACGGGCTCGATTTCCCCTGGGATTCGTACCGCGGCCACTTCTGGCGGATCGAGCGGCCCGCGCTGTGGATCCACCAGTGGGACAACCTGTGGTTCGACTTCCGGTTCATGAAGGACGACTACGCGGACTACTTCCAGAACTCCGTCGAGGCGGTGCTCGCCAACCGGCAGTGGTGCCTGGACCACCGCAGTTACGACGAGAACCTCTGGGGGCTCAATCCGTGCCAGGGCCCGCCGCACGGCGACGGCGTCTTCTACGGAAGCTACGGCGCGCCCCAGGACGACCTGCCTTTCCAGAAGGGCACCGACAACGACGGCACGGTTACGCCCACGGCCATCCTCCCCAGCATCCTCTTCGCGCCGACGGAGGTGATCCGCGTGGCGCGCTTCATGTACGACCGCTACAAGGACAGGTTCTGGCGCCGCTACGGATTCACGGACGCCCTGAACCCCTCGCAGGACTGGTTCAGCCGGGAGTATCTGGCCATCGATCAGGGCCCCATTCTCATCAACATCGAGAACTACCGTTCGGGCCTCCTGCACAGGTACTTCGGCATGGAGGAGACCGTTTGGAACGGGCTGCGCCGCGCGGGTTTTGTCGGCATCGTGGACAACTTCGACGAGTCCGAGCACTCACCGCCCTACGCCGCGTGGTCCACGAACGCCCCGCGCGGCTCGTTCCGGCTCGAGAGGGTGCGCGATCGCGTGAAGGAGGGCTCGCGCGCTCTCCGCGTCACCTGGACCCTCCCGCCCGGCGCAACGAATGCCTTCTTCGCGGCCCGGCCCGGGCTCAAGGACTTCAGCCCGTACCGGTACCTGGCTTTCTGGAGCCAGGGCGATCCGGGTTTTCGCCCCACGGTCGTGCGGCAAGACGGCCAGGCCGTCGCCCTGCGGCCGACGGCGTCGCGCCCCGCCGACTACGGCTGGGTCAAGAAGTACTACTCGCTTCCTGAGGAGGCGAGGACGGACGGGATCGCCGAGGTGCGCTTCGCCCTCGCCAAGCCCGGTGCCGGCACCTGCTGGCTCGATGCCGTGCTCCTGACCTACGACCTCCCGACGAACGAACTCGGCTTCGCCGTTGACGACTTCGCGCTGGCGCGGCCCGGCTGGATGGCGGACGCCTCCCTTCGCGTGGCGCCCGAGAACGTGCCGGAGGTCGGCGGGCGCGGCCTGAGGATCGACCTCGGCGAGCCCGCGAGTCCGGACGGCTGGGTGACGATCCCCGTCAGCCCGCGCTTCAGCGACTGGAGCCGTTTCCATTCCATCGCCTTGTGGGCGCGCGGCAGCGCGGTCCTCCGGCTCCGGCTCCGCGACGGCACCGGCCGTTCGTTCGACGTCGGCACCCGGAGCCTCGCCGAAGCCGACGGCTGGCAGCATCTCCTCTACAACATCCAGGCGAACCTCAACCCGAGGAACTGCTGGGAGCCGCGGTACGACAAGCGCGACATCCGCGAGCTGCTGGTCCTGGTCCGGCCGTCCGGGACGAACGTCCAAGGCTCGGTGCGCCTGGGCCCGATCACGCTCACGGAGTAGAACAAGGCGGTGATGCGCGATACCAGACTGGAATGTAAGATGCCGTATAGCAACGGCTTACAACTTCATGATCACGCCACTTGATGTGGTTTGTCAATTCTTGACTTTGGAGGACTTGTTCCGGATACTAGCCCGCCACTCGCCCGGACCAGCGTCGTGAATCAAAAAGGTGTCATATTCGATCTCGACGGCGTCATCGTCAACACCGCGAAGTACCACTACCTCGGATGGAAGCGGCTCGCGGACGAACTCGGCGTCCCCTTCGATGAGAAGAAGAACGAGCGCCTCAAGGGCGTCAGCCGCCGGGATTCGCTGATCCTCCTCCTCGGCTACACGCCGGACGAGGGGAAGATCCAGGAATGGTGCGACCGCAAGAACGGGTACTACCTGGACTTCATCAGCAAGATTGATCGCGGCGACCTGTTGCCCGGCGCCCTCGAACTGATCCAGGAGATCAGGAACGCCCCAGGGTGGAAACAGGCGATCGCCTCGGCCAGCAAGAACACCAAACTGATCCTGAAGAGGCTGGACATCGCCTCGCTGTTCGACACGATCGTGGACGGCCACGATTTCGAGCGGACCAAGCCCGATCCGGAGGTGTTTGTGAAGGCGGCCGCCCGCCTGCATCTCCCCCCGGAACGGCTGGTGGTCGTGGAGGATGCCGAGGCCGGCGTGCGCGCCGCCAAGGCGGCGGGCATGCTCGCCATCGGCCTCGGCCGCCCGGACGTGCTGAAGCAGGCCGACCTGGTGGTCAGCGATCTCGCCCACGTCCGGCTGGCGCGCATCGAGCGCCTGTTTGGATAAGAGGAGCCGCTGCAAGTAGTTGAGGATACAGTGAATACGAAGACCCCCCCGAAGGAATGGCTGATCGAGGAAACGCGGCACACGCCGGACAAGGAACTCTACTGGGAGACGATCTTCGCGCTCTCGAACGGGTACATGGCCGCACGCGGCGCCCTGGACGAGAACCATTTTTGCCCGCGCATCCGGTCCTGCTTCGGGACTTACGTGGCCGGGATTTTCGATAAGTACTACGGGGACTACCAGGCCATCGTCAACTTGGCGGACTTCTTCAACGCGGTGGTCCACGTCAACGGCGAGCAGCTCGACCTCACCCAGGGAACGCTCGAGCAGTATCATCGCTGGCTCGACATGTACAACGGCGTGCTGGTCCGCCGGTTCGTCTGGTCGAACGCCAAGGGGCAGAAGACCGAGTTCGAGATCACGCGCTTCATCAGCAAGGCGGATCCGCACCTCGCGGTCCAGCACTACCGTTTCAAGCCGCTGAACTACGCGGGGGAGATCAGGATCATGAACGTGCTCGACGGCAACGTGAGCAACATCGACTTCCACGTCAGCGGCTACCAGCTCCGCGACGAGAAGTACTTCTTCCTCGACGAGGCCCACGAGGCCGCCGGCCTCGGCGACGGCGGCTACCTGGTTCTGAGGACGAAGAAGACCGAACACCGCGTGTGCGAGCTCTTCAAGTTCGCCCTGGCGTCGGGCGGCAAGCCGCTCGAGCGCCGAACATCGGTGGAAACCAAGCCGCGCTGCCTTTCCAGCACGGCCGTGTTCCAAGCGGCGCAGGGCACGGAGTACACCTTTCTCAAGGCTATCGCGGTCTACACCTCCAACGACGGGGTCCAGGACCTCCAGCGCGCGGCGGCCGAGAAGGCCGGCGAGGCGCTGGGCAAGGGCTTTGAGCGCCTGCTCGACGAGCACGCGCGGGCCTGGAACGAGTGCTGGGCAACGAGCGACGTGCGGATCGAAGGCGACGAGCGCGACCAGCGGAACGTGCGGTTCAACATCTACCATCTCATCCAGATGGGCAACCGGAACAACCCGCGCGTCAACATCGGCTCCCGCGGCCTCACGAGCGAGATGCACTACGGGAATTGCTTCTGGGACACCGAGCTTTTCATCCTGCCCTTTTTCATCTACAGCGAGCCGGCCGCCGCCCGGTCCCTCGTGCAGTACCGCCACCTGACCCTGCCCGCCGCCCGCGAGAAGGCCAGGACCCAGTGGCTCCAGGGCGCCATGTTCCCGTGGATGAGCTCCTACCCCGGCAAGGAGCAGGCGGACTACTGGGAGTACGCCAATATCGCCGTGCACATCGTGTCCGACGTGGCCTACGGCCTGATGCACTACTACCGCGCCACCGGCGACGCGGACTTCATGCTCCAGGGCGGCCTCGAGGTCCTCATCGAGACGGCGAGGTTCTGGGCCAGCCGCGTGGACTACAGCGAGGCGAAACAGGCGTACGTCCTGACGCTCGTCAAGGGACCGGACGAGTACGGGATCGTCAACAACAACACCTACACCAACTGGAACGCCCGCTGGAACCTGATCCAGGCCCGCCAGATGGTGAACTGGGCGCGCGAGAAGCACCGCGGCGCGTTCGACGAGCTTTCCCGCAAGATCCATTTCGACCCTGCCGAGATGAACGAGTGGTCGAAGATCATCGAGAAGATGCACATCAACTACGACGCCCGGCAGGATCTCTACATCGAGGACGACTCGCTGTTCGACAAGAAGCCGGCCGACCTGAAGAAGCTCAAGCCGGGCAAGAAGATCACCACGGAAATGGGCCACCCCTGGGACCTGCTCCTGCGCCTGCGCATCGTGAAACAGGCGGACGTCCTCCTTCTTATGTACCTGCACCGCAACGACTTCACGCAGCAGCAGGTCGAGAACGCATGGAAGGCCTATGAGCCGATCACGCTCCACGACTCGTCGCTCAGCTACAACACGCACTCGATCATCGCCAACGAGCTCGGCCTCAAGGAGAAGAGCGACGAGTACTTCCAGCAGACCGCGCGCCTCGACCTCGAGGACGTGATGGAGAACGTGTTTCTCGGTATTCACTCGGCGAATGCCGGCGGCACCTGGCAGTGCGTGGTCAACGGTTTCGGGGGGATGCGCCTCTTCGACGACCGCCTCGAGTTCCATCCGCGCCTGCCGGACCGCTGGAAGAAACTTGCCTTCCACGTGTGCTTCCGCGGCAGCCTCTTCAGCGTGACCGTGGAGAAGAACCGCGCGAGCATCGCGCTCGAGCGGGGCGGCGCCGCGCCGTGCCGGATCGAACAGAACAAGATCTTCGCCGAGCCGCTCTGAGCCACAGGAGTACCCCGATGAGACTTACGAAATGGGGAGGCAATCCGATCCTCGAACCCACGGGGAAGGGCGACTGGGAGGGGCTCGCCGTCTGCAACCCCGGTGCCTGCACCAAGGACGGAACCGTCTACCTGCTGTACCGTGCCTCCGCGGAAACCGAAACCTACCGCATCCACATGGGCCTGGCCACGAGCCGGGACGGCTACCATTTCAAGAGGGCTTCCGAACGCCCGATCTACAACCCGGTCGAGCCGTACGAAGCCGGCTGCGTCGAGGACCCGCGCGTGGTCCGCATGGGCGACGACTTCTACATCACGTACGCCTGCCGGGCCGTGCCGTACACGCTCTTCGTCCACGGCAAGGGTCCCCAGTACCCGCCCGGCGCGCCGCGCGCCCTGCGGGAGAACCTGACGCGGTCGGGCCTCCTGCGCACCAGGGACTTCCGCACGTTCGAACGGTTGGGGCCGATCACCCGGGATGACGTGGACGACCGCGATGTCGTCCTCTTCCCCGAGAAGATCCATGGCAGGTACGTGATGTTCCACCGGCCGACGGAGTGGATGGGCCCGGACTATGGCTGCGACAAGCCGAGCATCTGGATGGCGTTTTCGGACGACCTGGTCCACTGGGGCGACGAGATGCTCCTGGCCCAGCCCGACCCCGAGGCCCCGTGGCAGAGCCAGAAGATCGGCGCCAGCACGCCGCCGATCAGGACCGACGGCGGCTGGCTGGTCATGTACCACGGCGTGCAGGGCAGGGGCCCAAGCCGCGTCTACCGGCAGGGCGTGATGATGCTGGACCTGAACGACCCGACGAAGATCATCTCCCGGCCGACCGACTTCATCCTGGAGCCTACGGAGCCCTTCGAGATCCACGGCGTGGAGCACCACGTGGTGTTCGCCGTGGGCAACGTCGTGATCGGCAACGAGCTGTTCGTGTACTACGGCGGCGCGGACACGGTTTGCTGTGTGGCCACGGCCAAGTTGAGGGAACTCGTGGATTTCGCGATGTCGCGCCCGGTCCGGCAAACCGCCGTCCCTCTCCCCAAGAAGTTCCGCCGATAGGCCGCGCAAAGCCCTACGGGCGGCGAACACCGATGCGGTAGTACAGGAGTTCCACGCCGCTGACGGTATCCGTCCACGTGTTCTCGGGAGGGGCCGCGGGGAGGTCCGAGATCAGGGGCTGGAACTCAGAGGTCAGCAGGTTGCTGCTCGCGTAGATTGAGTAGAAGCGCCCGGTGGATGCGTTCCACCTGAGCGTTTTTCCAAACATTGGAAGATTTCTGGCCGAAATTTCCAAACATTGGAAAAACGATCCGGCGACGTTCGGATCGGTCCCCGCCACGGCCTCCTCCAGGTCGTTCATCCTGTCGTTGTCGGTATCGGCCTTCGTCGGATCCGAGACCTGCCCGTACTGTCCGAACTGGA
>JAZDKK010000010.1:0-6227 GCA_043803015.1 Verrucomicrobiota bacterium | reverse complement strand
CAGCTCCTTGGGCGGGGGGTGGGGGTTGTACGCCAGGATGGCCACGCGCGCGCCCGCCTGCCCCGCTCCTGGCGGGGAGAGCCCGCCGGCGACGACCTCGTCGTCGGTCACGATGCCATGGGCGATATTCATATCCTTGAGCCAGCGGCTGAGGCGCTGGACGATCTTCGAGGCGAAGCTCCGCTCGGCGGGGCTGTCGGTGGACAGCGTGTTGCGCACGAGGAGGATCGAGTCGCCGCCGGTGTCGAGGCCGTAGAGCGTCAGCGAGGCATCCTCCTGCACGCCCTGCCACGCGGAGATGCGGACGCGCCGGATGCGGTTCCAGCCGGCGGGCCGGCCCTCCGCCGAGAACGCGGTCTTGAGCAGCATGAGCCTCTGCCGGCCGGGCTCGGTCAGGGGGGTACTGCAGACGTACCAGCCTTTTCCGCTCTCGAGGTAGATGTTGAAGGACCGGATCGCCTGCGGGTTGTCGCAGGAGAGATCGATCTGCAGGGTCCGGGTGCGCGAGAGGTCGAGCGACATGGTCCGGTCCCAGTACACGCGCGGGACCTCCTCGTGTCCGAACGGGCAGGGGAAGGTCAGCCCGCTTTGCCCCGCGGGCGCGGCGACGACGGGTGGAGCAAGGGGCGAGGGGCGCCACGCCTGCTCGGCGGCTTCCTGGGAGGGATAGGAGAACGTGTCGAGCGCGCGGCCGGCCGCGCCGCGCGCGGCGGCCAGCAGGATCACGGCGACGAGACAGCGATACGAGATGTTGCAGAACTTCCCGGCCACGAAAATCCTCTCTCGGGCTGCAGGCTCCCCAGCACTGTAGCCCGCTTGTTGCCTGAGCGGCAAGCGCTCATGCACCAAGCGCCG
The DNA here is from genome assembly GCA_043803015.1 of Verrucomicrobiota bacterium. GTDB lineage: Bacteria > Verrucomicrobiota > Kiritimatiellia > CAIQIC01 > JAGNIJ01 > JAZDKK01. The sequence goes on along the minus strand of JAZDKK010000010.1, from coordinate 5,372 downwards.
AGGGGAGATGGGAACGTGCGAAGCCCTCCTTGTCCTTGCCTGGAGTTCAGTCTACTATGGCAGGGAGAAGAGCCTGCGAGACGGATTGAGGCAAAGGAGGGGTTCGCCGTGAAGGTGCTCCGGCTGGCCTTGGGGATGCTGGTGGTTCTGAGCGTCATCTGTGCCGCTCAGGATGTGATCACGTTGACCGACGGAGACGAGCTTCATGGGCTTGTTCTCAGCTATTCCGAAGGCCAGTTCGTGATCCGTATCGGGCAGGAGCAGCGGACCTTTCCCTCCGGAGACGTTGAATCGATTGCCTTCGGCGCGGATGTTGTCGCCAAAACCCCTCCGCCCAAGCCCGTCACGCCGGCCGTCGCGGTGAAGCCACGGACGACTCCTGCCCCCATGCTGGGGTCAACGGCTGCCACGCACGATTCCGGCGACGAAATCCGCATGACCATTACGGAGTTCAACGCGCGGAAGGCCGACATGGTCGGCCGGATTGTGAAACTCTCGTTCCTGTACCGAGGCGATATTCAATCGGTCGGCGAGGGCGAATACGAGACGTCGCTCTGGGATGACGACAGCTCGACGCAAGTCAGGTTCGGCCAGGACGCTTTTCCCTACGTCGAGAGCATCAAGACCTTGGACTACCGGTGGAAGAACCGCGGTCTCGCGAAGAGGGGATACTACCTCTTCGGCAAGGCCGCGGTGCACAGCGACGCCTTTGGCGGTGTCAGGTTCAAGCCCATCGGCCGGACGAAAAAAGGCGACGCCTACGTCTGGTAGTCCGGCTGCGGCCGGTCGAAATGCTCTTCCCGTGCCTCTTCGGCGCGCCCGCTTGACACCGATTGCAGTGCTGTGCGAAGATATAACGTGCGTTAGGGGGATCGGCTCGGGGCTTCTAATGGAAGGGGGCGCCTGTGGGTCAGGTCATTTTTCATTGCACGAACTGCGGCACGAAACTCTCGGCCGGGCTGGATGAAGTCGGCGCCGAGTTCGAGTGCCCCGGCTGCCAGCAGCCTCAAGCCGTGCCGGGCGGTTCCACGCAGGGCGCCGTGCAGACGGCTCCCGGCACGCCCGTAACCACGACACCCGCGCCCGCCGGCATCCCGGTGATCCACCTCCCCAAGCGCAAGATCGTGCTCACATCCCGCCATGAAGAAGAGGAAGAGGACGAGGAAGACGAGGAGATCGGGGAGTACGAGGAGATCGGCGGCGGAGGCCTGGCCCTCTTCGCCGTGGCCCTCGGGACCGCGGGCCTGATCCTCTGCGGCCTGTCCATGATCTGGATGTTCATCGCCCAGCGGCAGGGGGAGAGCAACTGGTGGATATCGCTGATGGTCTTCCTGGCGACATTCCTGATGGGGCTGATGGGCCTCGTCCTGTCCCAGCTCGCGCGGCTGGTCGTCCGCCTGGCCGACCGGGTGTCGCGGATCGTCATCGAAGGCGACGAGGAATAGCGCTCGGCGCGGGCGGCTCGTCCCGGCGGAGCCCTGGTCGCCGGAGGCGCCGCCTTCGGCGGGTGAACTTCAGCGAAGCCGGATGACCGCGGCGTCCCCTTCTACCGTCGTTTCGCGAAAAGCACCTCGACCGCCTGCCCCAGGCACCAGCAGATCGGGCCGAACGGCAGGTACCCCGTGTAGCCGACCACCGGCATCTCGAACACCTTGAACGCGCCGACGTACGGGACCGTGTAGTGCCACTTGGGCAGGCTCCCGAAGTTCCACATCTCCCAGAAGAATCCGCACACCAGCGCCGCGACCGCGAGCGCGAACAGGCTGCGGTAATCGCCGTTCTTCAGGTCCGAGAACGGTGTTTCCGCTCCCGCGAGGGCCAGCGAGCCGGCCAGCAGGCACAGCGGCGCCAGCCAGGTCATGAAGAACATCGGGTTGGGCGCGAGCGCGAGGAGGACCAGCCCCAGGGCGCCCGCGGCGGTGAGGGCCGCCAGGACCGGCCGGCCGGGGGCTTTCCAGCAGGGGCCCGCCCGGTAGGCGGTTTGGAACCAGCCGAAGCTCATGAGCGCGTCGCGCGTTTCGAAGACGGCCGGGAGGACCGTGGCGAAGCACAGCGTGCCGAACGAGACGTAGTGGAGGGCGCTGAACCTCAGTACGCCCTGGTACCACCAGTTCTGCACGAAACGGTTCAGGTACTCGAAGTACCACCACACCGCCGCCGAGGCCGGGAAGAGCGCCAGCCATCTCGCGGGCGAGCGCACGAGCATCGAGGTGCCGGTCCGGCGGAACACCAGCCCGTCCACGGCCAGGATGTAGCCCAGCCACAGCGGGAAGAAGAGGTGGTCCTTGAGCGGCCCGAGCTGGTTGGGGCGGATCCAGGCGCAGGTCCAGGACACGAGGTTCAACGCGATGCCGGCCCAGGCCCAGAGCGGGAGAAATGCCGAATGCTGAGTGCCGAGTGCCGAGTGGGAAGAGGGGGGGACAGGGAAGGGGCGGAAGCCAAACCATCTCGGCCGGAGGAGGAGGGCGGCCGCGACGGCGGCCAGGAAAGCGAACAGGACGAAGAGCGGCCGCGAGAACGGCGCGTGCACGACGTACTGGGTCGTCGGCGGGAGTTCCAGGAAGGCGCGGGGCAGGCCCCTGATCAGCCCGCCGGCCAGCGGCGCCGCTACGAGGAGGACCAGGCCGACCAGGACTGTGATGCGCGCCTTCATCGTATCCGAGTAACCCTTCGGGATTGTATTCTAGGGCATTCGTCTCTATTTTCAGCAACTAATACGAACGCAGTAAGTCCCATGACGTTTGTCCGATTCCCTCTCCCCTTGGGGGAGAGGGCGAGGGTGAGGGGTAGGCTGGCCCATCGCTTCTTCGCACCCTCACCCCCCGCCCGCTACGCTGCGCTCGCCCGCACCGCTTCGCGGAGCGATGCGAGCGGGCGTAGCGCTGCGGGCAGGCAACCCTCTCCCCTTCCGCCTTCGCGAAGGCTTCCTGCTTCGCCAAGGCTTCGCAGGACAGGTCGGCGGACAAGGAAGGGAGAGGGTGTGAATCGTCAAAGGACTTCTTTCGTTTGTATTAGATTGTCAGCGAGGTCCCCATGATAAGAGTTTTCGGTCTGATGGCGATGGTTTCCCTTCTTGCGGCGGCGGCCCGCGCCGAGACGCTGGCCGATCGCCTGCTGGCGAGCTACGACCCGGTTCAGAGCGTCACCTGCGAGATCCGGAAGGACATGGAGGCGCAGGCCGGCGCGATGCGGATGCTCAGCCGGGTCTACTACCAGAAGCCGGACCGCCTGAACGTGGACCAGGCCGCGCCGGTCCCGCGGCGGATCGTGGCGGACGGGAAGACGTTCTACAGCTACATCGATGGCGACGCAAAAGGCTTCTCGCGGCTGATCGAGAAGCTCAGCGACGAGATGATCATCAACCTCCGCAAGGTACCCGGGACGGCCATGGACCATCTCCTGAAGCTCCGGGGCGTGGCCGAGAAGGACCTCGACGGCACCCCGGAATTCCCCGTGCGGAAAGGCTACGAGACCGCCAAGGTCTTCGTGGTGCTCTCCCTCGACGCCACGGGCAGGCTCGCGCGGGTGGAGTTCTTCACGTCGCCCGAGATGAAAGACAAGACGGGGCAGTACGACTACAGCGCCTTCCGGGAAGTGCTCCCGGGCGTCTGGATCCCCTGCCTGCACCAGGGCACGTTCCGCATCGCCGGCTCGGAGAGCAAGGAAACGAGCCGCGTGGACAACCTGTCGGTCAACCAGCCGATCGCGCCCAGCCTGTTCGACCCCGGGCCGTTCTTCAAGGGCGTGGAGTTCGTGGACGAGTTCGGGAAGATCTACGAATAGCCCGCTTGAAGCGGGCTCTACGGAACGCGGGCGCAGGTAGAGCCCGGTTTACCCGGGCTACCTAATCCTTCAGCAGGCCCTTCGCCTCGATGAAGTCGAGCACGGCGTCCGCGACGACGAGGTTGCCCTCGGCGGTCCAGTGCATCTCCTTCGTGTAGTACATCGGCGTGCCCTTCGCTGCCGCGTCCCGCAGGAGCGGAAGCAGGTCGAGGAGGTCCAGGCCCTCCCGGCCGGCGAACTCCACCAGCCGGCGGTCGGGCGCGGCAGGGTCGCAGTCGGAGGGAGCTACCCGGTGGCGCTTGAGCAGCTGCGCCCAGCGTTCGGGATCCACCTGGTCCTCCGTCGGCGCCACCACGAAGAGGCATCGCGCGCCGCGCTCTTTGCAGAGGCGCACGATCCGGACCAGCATCCGCTCGAGCACGCGGTAGCCCTCCTCCGATTCCGGCGACAGCTTCTTGCGCGACAGGTCCAGCTCCGGCGGGCGGTACCTGGAGAGGGCCCGGGTTTTGCTGCCCGTGACCCGCAGGCGGTGTCGGAAGTAGTCCGCGCGGGATTCCACGAAACCGCGGAGATGCAGGCCCCGCCAGAAACGGTCGGACCACGACCTCACCCGCGGCGGTGCCGGATGCCACTCGCCGCCCGGCACGATCTCGACGTCCGGCCCGCCCGCGCTGAGCCGCGCCCACGGCCGGGGCCGCCGGATCCACGACTGATCGAGATTGTCGTGGAAGTCGTTCCCGACGTACACGACGGTGACGACCACTTCGGGGCGGTACGTCGCGAGCAGGCGGCGGAGCAGGAGGTACTCCTGCACCTGCCCGTACCCGTTGACCCCGCAGTTCATGACCGTGGTCTCCGGGAGGCGCTGTTCCATCTGCTCCGTGAACACCTCGTCGTCGCCGACGCTGATGTTGGAGACGAACGAATCCCCGATCACGATGACCCGGCGGACGGGCTCGCCGGGCGGCGGGAACGGGCGGTCGCGGAACCCCTCCGGGTTGGTCCTGATGTAGTGCGCGACCTCGCCCTCGTACACGATCGAGCCGCGCTTGTCCGGCAGGAACGTCCAGCCGAGCTCCGGGTCGTACTGGAACATCAGGTCGTGCTGCTGGACCTGCGGGAAGAAGAGGCGCAGGCCCAGCTCCACGGCGGCCAGGGCCACGAGCGTGGACAGGGCGGCCAGCGCGAGTCTCTTGGGCCATTCAGGTTTCATGAGGTTTTTCCGAGTGCGCCGCGGCGTGATAGATGGCAAATCCATCCGGCCGCAACAAGCAGATTTGAAGCCCTTCGAGCTCGGGCAAAAAGGGCTTGCGCCTGCCGTGCCGTCGGATACATTACCGGCAACGCAGAGAGGAGGTCGGATGAAGAAGATCATTGCCTGTCTGTTAGTGTTCGTACTTCTGGGGGCCACGGTGCCCAGCTTTGCCGCGCAGGCGGGAGCGGGCCGGGGCGGTTTCATGGGCTTCATCGCGGGATGCTGCTTCGGCATCCGCTGCGGCGCGGCCTACAACGACGGCAAGGAAATCCAGTGGCGTGAGTGGTGCCGGCTCATTCCGTATATTAACATCGTCTTCGCCATCTGGGACGGT
>JAZDKK010000009.1:0-71872 GCA_043803015.1 Verrucomicrobiota bacterium | reverse complement strand
TCTACACGAATCCGCGGGTTTATCGACCCCGTTTTTTCCAAGGGTTGGAAAATTCCAGGGCCGTTTTTCCAAGCATTGGAAAAATCCTCCGCGCTCTTGCCGTTCACCCGTGGTCTCGCTAGGTTATCGTTCAATTTTCGACCCGAACCGAGGAGCGTATGGCCAAGAAGAAACCTGTTGAGAAGAAACCGCCGCAGGTCGTCGTGGAAACGGCGGAGAGCATGGCGCAAAAACAGCGCGAGATCTCCGTCTCCGAGTTCTTCCTGAAGAACCGCCACCTGCTGGGCTTCGACAGCCCGCGCAAGGCCCTGCTGACCGGCGTCAAGGAGGCCGTGGACAACTCGCTCGACGCATGCGAGGAGGGCGGCATCCTTCCGGAGATCAGCGTGGACATCCTGCAGACTGCCGCCGACCGCTTCCGGGTGAGCGTGACCGACAACGGGCCGGGCATCGTACGGAACCAGATCCCGAAGATCTTCGCCAAGCTGCTCTACGGTTCGAAGTTCCACCGGCTCCGCATGTCCCGCGGCCAGCAGGGCATCGGCATCAGCGCGGCCGGCATGTACGGCCAGCTCACCACCGGCACCTCCACGCGCATCCTCGCCAAGGTGAAGAGCAGCAAGAAGGCGCACCGGATCGAGGTGCAGATCGACACCCGCGCCAACAAGCCGACGATCCTCGTGGACGAGGAGTTTGACTGGAAGCCGACCTTTATCCCGGTGAAACCCGACGGCAAGGAGGGCAGGCCGATCGAGTACCGGCACGGCACGTGCGTGACGATCGACATGGAAGCGGCGTTCGTGCGGGGCCGGCTCTCGGTGGACGAGTACCTCAAGCAATGCGCGATCGTGAACCCGCACCTCCAGCTTCACTACCGGCTGGCCCTGTTGAAGAAGGAGGAGCCGGCTTCTGTAGCCGGCCGCGCCGAGGCCGGCGCCAGGCGGCCGCGGTCAGCGCCCGCAGCTACAGACGAAACGAAGATGAGCTTCTACCGCGCGGTCAACAAGCTGCCGGAGCCGCCGGCCGAGATCAAGCCGCACCCGCACGGCGTCGAGCTCGGCGTCCTGATGCAGATGCTCAAGGATTCCACCGCCCGCACGCTCCGGTCCGCGCTGACGACGGACTTCTCCCGCGTCGGCGACCGGTCGGCGCTCGAGATCTGCGAGCGGGCCGGCCTGAACCCGAAGGCCAACCCCACGCGCATCGCCCACCAGGAGAGCGAGGCCCTGTACAAGGCCATCCAGGAGAGCAAGCTGATGCGGCCGCCGACCGACTGCCTCTCGCCGATCGGCGAGCAGGCGATCGTCGCCGGCCTGAAGAAGGAGATCGAGGCCGACTACTACACCGCCACGACCCGCGAGCCCGAGGTGTACCGGGGCAACCCGTTCCAGATCGAAGTGGGGCTTGCCTACGCCAAGCCGGACCCGAAGCAGGACATCGGCGCCGAGGAGCCGGTCCGCGTGCTCCGCTTCGCGAACCGCGTCCCCCTGCTCTACCAGGCCGGCGCCTGCGCAATGACGGACGCCGTGACCGGCGTGAACTGGAAGGCCTACGGCCTCTCCCAGCCGAGGGACGGCCTGCCCCTCGGGCCGATGGTGGTCCTGGTCCACATGGCGAGCGTGTGGGTGCCTTTCACGAGCGAGAGCAAGGAGGCCGTGGCGCACTACCCGGAGATCGTGAAGGAGATCACGTTCGCCCTGCAGGAGTGCGGCCGCCAGCTGTCGGTCTACCTCAGCCGGCGCCGGCGCGCCGCGGAGGCCGAGCGCAAGCGGAGCTACATCGAGCTGTACATCCCGCACCTTGCGCTGGGCTTGAAGGAGATTCTCGACCTGACCGACCGCGAGGAGAAGTCCGTCATCAACCGCCTGAGCAAGATGCTGGAGAAGACGCACTTGGACGTTTAACGCAAAGGCGCAGAGAGACAAGAAAAGGCGCTAAGGGAAACGAGGGGAACGGATGACGGAGAACGAACTCAGCAAGATCATCATCGGGGCCGCCATTGAAGCGCATCGGGAGCTGGGCGGCGCGGGTCTCCTCGAGGACGTCTACGAGGAGGCCCTGTGCCACGAGCTTGAACTGCAGGGCGTCCGCGTTGCGAGACAACTCTCCGTGCCAGTGACCTACAAAGGCAAACGGATGAAGAAACCGCTCATGTTGGACGTCCTCGTTGGCGACAAGGTAATCGTGGAAACGAAAGCGTGCGAGAGGTACAACCCGATCTTTGGCGCCCAACTCCTGACCTATCTCAGACTTACCGGGAAGAAACTGGGGCTGGTGATCAACTTCGGGGAGGAGCGTGTCAGCAACGGCATTCACAGAGTGGTGAACGGCCTGTGACGAATCAAACAGAATTCACTTTGCGCCTTTCCGTCATGCTTGGCGCCTTTGCGTTAAGGAGTTGAATATGAGCAAGAGAACCCTGTCTGCGCCTGAGGCCGTTTCGAAGAAAGCCGCGTCGCAGAAGATCGTGCACGTCGCCGGCGGCATCCACACAGACATCGTGAAGAAGAACCGGAAGCCCTCGATGAAGTTCCCGGTCCGGTCGCTCGCGAACGTGAAGTATGACGTGAAGCGCGGGCACTTTGAGATCCTGAACAAGGTGGCCACGCGGACGCTGTCCTACAATACGGTCAAGACCTTCGCCCAATCCATGCGACTGCTGGCGACAACCAAGAACGACCTGCTGGACAAGGACGATATCGCGGGCAAGCGCGAGATCTACTACAACAGCAAGAGCTGGGGCGAGTGCCGCTTCGACGAGCAGCCGGAGAGCGACACGCTGCTCGACGACATGGAGGCGATGCTCGACATCAACCGCGAGCAGCTCGGCTACATCCCCGAGGAGCACGGCGGCGAAGTATGCGGCCCATTGGTGGTCATCGATAAAGACCCCGCCTCCGGCAAGGACATCAAGATCGACTGCACCAAGCTCGGCACCGGCGCGTGGAGCATCCCGTCCAAGGTCGAGCACCTCCGCTTCCAGAGCAAGGCGAAGCTGATCCTCGCGATCGAGACCGCCTCCCTCTTCCAGCGCCTCGTCCACCATCGCTACTACGAGAAGGCCAACTGCGTCCTGATCTCCATGAGCGGCGTGCCGACGCGCGCCTGCCGGCGATTCATCCGGCGTCTGTCCGACGACCAGAGGATCCCGGTGCTGGTCTTCACCGACGGTGACCCGTACGGCTACTGCAACATCTACCGCACGCTGAAGGTCGGGTCGGGCCAGGCCGCCCACATCAACCGCTATTTCTGCGTGCCGCAGGCACACTACCTGGGCGTAACGCCCTCGGACATCAAGGATTACAAGCTCGAGGACGCCACCCACCCGCTGGAGGAAGCCGATATCAAGCGCGCCCGGGATGCGCTGAAGAACGACCCGTTCATCAAGCATCACAAGGAATGGCAGGAAGCGCTGGAGCTGATGCTGAAACTCGGCGTCCGCGTGGAGCAGCAGGCCTTCGCCAAGCACGGCCTGAACTTCGTTTTGGAGAAGTATCTGCCCGAGAAACTCAGGAAGGCGAAGTTCCTGCCGTAGCAGGCCCGACGGAAGACCACCCTCACCCTAGCCCTCTCCCCTCAAGGGAGAGGGAAACGATGATCGAGACCGCGCTGGCTGCCTCCCTCTCCCCTCGGGGGAGAGGGCTGGGGTGAGGGGCAGTAGCCGGCGCTACAGCCGCTTCAACAGCCGGTTCTTGTACAACTGCCGGATCATCTCCACGTCGAGCGTGTGGCCCGCTTTGTACGAGATGACCTTCCCGACGAACTGGCCTTCGTCGATGAGCGCGATCGCCGCCAGCACGTCGAGCACGGCCCGGTGCCAGATGGCCTCGAGCGGCTTGCCGTCGTGAACCAGGCGCGGCTTGTTGTAGTAGCCCAGGCGCCCGGCGACGGAGATGTTCTGCATCGTGTATCCCAGGTTGCGCACGTCGGCGAAGATCTTCCCGATGGTCTTGCAGTAAACCATCTTCGCCGCCGTCGTGTTGGTGCGGGCCTCCGCGCCGTAGCGGAAATGCCTGGCGTTGACCGGGAACCGGATGCGCTGTTGACCGATGGCCGTCTTGAAATCGATGGCACAGTCGACCTCCAGCACGGGCTTGCCCGGCTCGCACGGCGCGAGCGTCATGAACCCTCCTCCCGTGCTCCCGACCGTCACGGTCTCTTTCACGGTCACGAGCTTCGCGGGCTGGTCCACCTCCCGGACGCCCGCCGACTCCAGGGCTTCGACCAGGTCCAGGCTGCCCCGGTCGAAGAGCGGCGGATCGCCGGAGTCGATCTTGACGAGGACGTTGTCCAGGCCGAGCCCCACCCTGGCTGCGATGATGTGCTCGACCATGCGGACGTAGTTGTGCGGCGGGCCGGCGCGGAGGACGATGTTACTGACGACGTCGCCGGTCGTCCAGACGTGGCGGGCCGAGACGGCGAACGGGAGCGCATCGCGGACATCCACCCGCTCGAACCACCACCCTTCCATGTCGGTGGGCTCAAACGTCACCGTGCGCGTGCTTCGGCCGAAGAACGTGCCGGGGCCCTGCAGCGTGACCGGCCGCGCGAGGGTGCGCTGCTTCCGCGGGAAAGGCTGTGCTTCCCCGTCCGAGAGGTCCCAGTCCACGGGCTGGCGCGCCCAGCGTTCGTACGCCCGGCGCACCGCGTCGACGGAGCCCGTCAGGACGGCGCCAAAAGGTTGTTCCGGCATGGTGTTGGTCCCTTTTTGGTGGCGCAGACTTTATGGGAAAAGCGGCTTCGAGACAACAGCAAGTTTCGGAAGGGGAACCTCCGTCAGACGGGGGTTTCAGTCAGGATCGTCTCGCGGGCGCCGGCGTTCTTATGGCCGGACCGGTACGCGTGCATGACCTTACTGCAGCAGTCGGGGCAGACGCCGTGCGTGAAGGTCGCCGGCGTCCGTTCGGCGAAGAAGCTCTCGATCTGCTCCCAGTCGTGGTGGTTCACGCGTACCTTCCGGCAGTACGAGCAGACCGTGACGGATCCCGGGAAAGCCGACCGTTTCTGGAGAAAGAGGGGGACCACCCCCATCAAGCCGGTGACGATCACGCCCGCGGTGAGAACCGTGGCCCCCACCCAGTCCGCCGGGACGCGCTGCGCACCCGGGAGCGGCCCCGGGAACCCGAAAATCTCGTGCAGCCAGACGAGGGCCACCAGCACCAGGAAGGCGAGCAACTGCCACCGCGCCACCCGCTCGATGGGCTGTGCGGTCGAAACCTTCTGCGGGGACTGAGCCGCCTTGTTCATCACATCTACTAATAAACGCGGTGGAGGGGAAAAAGTTAAGAGACACCGACTCGGAATAGCGCGGAGCGTGAGCCGTGGCTCGCCCTCCGAAGCTCGCGACTCGTCCTGCGAAGCTTCAGCGAAGCAGGAAGCGAGCGAACGAGGGCCTGCCACCCGAAGCTCCCAGGGGGAGCGAAGGGTGGTCGGGGCGAGTGGATTTGAACCACCGACAACTGGCTCCCAAAACCAGTGCTCTACCAGGCTGAGCTACGCCCCGATAACCACGAAAAAACGCGTTTGAGTGCCTGGCCACGCCCAGTCGCGGCTTCGCCGCGAAGTGCTCTATCCGCCTTCGCGGCGGGGCGCGACGCCCGCCGCTACGGCGGACAAGCCAAGCTTCCTCCTTCGCCCTCCGGGCTACGGAGGACAAGGAGCTACGCCCCGGCACCGGCTTTACTATCTTCGTTTGCACCCCGGTTGCAAACACTTTCGAGGGCCTGTACCATGACGCGAAACCCAGGAGGGACCTCATGCGACACGCACTGCTGTTTGCCCTCGCGGCGGGCCTCGTCGCCGGCGCGACAGGCCGGGCCCAGGTGACCAATTCCCCTGCCGATACCGTTTTCGCCTCCACGGGGAACGTGGTCGTTGTCACCAAGGACCTGCAGAAGGAGATCGACGACCTGGACCGGCGCCTGAAGGAACTCGAGAGGAAACTGTCGGACGTGAGCGATCGCCTCGGCAGGACGCTCGGGCCGAGCACGTCGTTCAACAGCGTCGAGCGGAAGCTGAGCGACCTCGAGCGGCGCCTGGACAAGATCGAGCGGGACAACTACCGGTTCGACGATCGGATCCGCCGGCTCGAGAGCAAGCGCTAGGCCCTGGATCAGCCCCCGGCCGGCAGGGCCTTCATGTCCTCCCCCGCACAACGTCTGCGCGGTCTGGACCGCCGGATCATCCGGTGCGCGCGGTGCCCGCGCCTCCGGCGGTGGTGTGAGCGCGTGGCGCGGGAGAAGACCGCGCGGTTTCGGCAAGAGCCTTACTGGGGCCGGCCGGTCCCGGGCTTCGGAGATCCCGGCGCGCGGCTCCTGGTCGTCGGCCTGGCGCCCGGCGCGCACGGCGCCAACCGGACCGGCCGGATGTTCACCGGCGACCGGTCGGGCGACTGGCTGTACCGCGCCCTGCACCGGGCCGGGTTCGCGGGCCGGGCGGAGTCCGTCTCGCGCTCCGACGGCCAGCGCCTCCAGGGCGTCTACATCACGGCGGTCGTTCGCTGTGCCCCGCCCGGCAACCGGCCGCTGCCCCGGGAGAGGGACAACTGCCTGCCGTATCTTGAAACCGAGCTCGACCTCCTGGCCGGGGTCCGGGTGATCCTTGCGCTGGGCGGGTTCGCCTGGGACGGCGTGTTGCGCGTGCTCACACGCCGCGGTCTCCGCGCCGGACGCAAACCGCGGTTCAGCCACGGCGCCGAGGTCCGGATCGGGCCCTACGTTCTCCTTGGCTCGTACCATCCGAGCCAGCAGAATACATTCACGGGCAGGCTGACCGAGGCGATGCTGGATGCCGTCCTGGCCCGGGCCCGCCGACTGCGGCGCGTGGGGGCCCGGCCAAGTCGTGATCGCTTGGTCAAACCCACATGAACACACCTTGCGAGGTGTGTTCATGTGGCTTGCGCGCTCTTGTGGCGGCGGCGCGGCCCGCGCATAATGCCGCCTGCCATGGCGAAGCAACGAGGCAAGGTATCGGACGACCTCCCCCAAGAGGTGCTCTGGCACCTCGAGCGGTGCGACGGCTACCTGGATCTGAAGATGCTGGACCGGGCGCGCGAGGAGCTCGATCGGGTGCCCGAGCCGCACCGCGAGAGCATCCTGTTCCGGGAGGCAAGGCTCCGGCTGGCCATGGAGGAACAGGAGTGGGCCGCGGCGGCCTCGCTCGCGCGACGGCTGTGCGACCTGGCCCCCGAGGAGCCCGTGTACTGGGTGCAGCTTGCGTATTCGACGCGCCGTGCGGAGAGCATCGAGGCCGCCCGTTCGATCCTTCTCGACGGGTTGAAACGCTTCCCGAAGATCGCCGTCATCCCCTTCAACCTGGCCTGCTACGAGTGCCAGCTGGGTCGTCCTGAAGAAGCGCTGGAGTACCTGGGGCGCGCCTTCACGCTGGATCCCGCGTATCGGGACGCCGCTGAAGAGGACGAGGATCTGAAGATCCTGTGGCCCCGGCTGGGCGGGTGACGTGCAAGTCCGGCCGGGCCACAGCTTGGCTCTGTGTGAAATCGGCTAGACAATGCCATAGGGACCGGGTACATTGGTAAAACGTTTTACCTACAAGATTCCGTGCCATTTTTGCGGGGTGCGGGGTATCTTGAATGCATAGCGGGATGACGATCAAACTGACACAGCGGAGGAACGGTCCATGAGGTTTCTGAAACTTTCCCTCGTCCTCGCCTGGGCGTGCCTGCTCCTCCTGCCCCTCTCCTCGCGATCCGAAGTGCTCATCCAGTGGTTTGAGACCGAGTGGGACGAGATCTACCGCCGCCTGCCCGAGATGGCCGAAGAGGGTTACGAAGGACTCTGGGTCCCACCGCCCACCAAGTCGCCCAACGCGGGCGGCCAGTTCGCCGGCGGCGGCAACGTCGGGTACAGCCACTACGACAAGTTCGACATCGGCGACGTCCCCCAGCGCGGCTCGCTCGGCACCCGCTACGGCACCCGCGGCTCCCTCCGCAACATGGTCGACAACGCGCACCAGTGCGACATCAAGATCTACCCCGACATCGTGATGAACCACTTCGGCAACGGGCCGGACTACCGCACCTACCCCGGCACCCAGCCCAACGACTTCCACGGCTGGTGGGACGGCGGCCAGCCCGGCGGCTTCAAGCGTACGCCGCGCATGACCGCCTACGACGACATCAACAACGGCTATGGCTACACCTTCCAGCAGGAGCTGGTCAGCCTGATCGACCTCCAGCTGGAGTCCGATGGCCGCTTCAACTCGGGCTACTCGAATTTCTCTTCCCCGCCCAATTACTACCGGCAGCCGGGATGGGACGAACGCTATCCGTTCGGGGTGGACACCAGCGAGAACACCATCGATTTCATCCACCGCTGGATCAACTGGCTCGGCTACGCGATGGATTGGGACGGCGTGCGGCTCGACGCGCCGAAGCACGTGATCGCGGATTTCTTCGGCACGCCGGGCAACGGCTTCAACCACCAGATCCAGTGGAACTTTCAGAACCGCCGCGGCTACTCGACGCCGGATGAGTATGCGGACCTCTACAAGAACTACGTCCATCGCAAGAACGCGCTGATCTTCTCCGAGTTCTTCATCGGCGGCGTGGACCAGGTGAGCTACTGGCGGACTTCGTACGGCGTGAAATTCCGCTATCTCGACTTCCCGCGCAAGAGCTCGATGATCTTCCCCGCCTTCAACAGCGGCAACCTCGCGGCCCTCAGCGGTTCGGGCTTCTCGGAAGAGGAGGGTGTGCTGTTCTGCCAGAGCCACGACGAGAGCCCGCCGTCCAAGCTCGAGCTGGCCTACGTCTACATCCTCACGCACATCGGCCTGCCGGTCGTCTACTTCACCGGCAACAACCTCAACGGCAGCGACGTCAACGTGAAGACCTGGCTGAAGATCGGCCACGGCGGCGCGCTGGGCGACTACAACAACAACGCCCTCCCCAACCTCGTCTACATCCACAACCAGTTCGCGCGCGGGCGCGAGTGGGAGCGCTGGAGCGAGGGCGACATCTACATCTACGAGCGCTACGACGACCTTAACATTAGCTCGACCCCCAACACCAACGAGGGCCTCCTGCTGGTCGGCCTCAACGATTCCGGCGGCTCGCGGACCGCCAACGGCGTGTTGACGGCGTTCGCCATCGGCACCGTCCTCCACGACTACACCGGCAACTACACCACGGACAGCGGCAACATCACCGTGTACGACGGCGGCGGCGGCGTGCCGAAGGTCAACCTGCCCATCCCCGCGGGGATGAACGGCCAGGGCTGGGTGTGCTTCGCGCCGCGGAACGCGAGCGCGAACGGCGACCCCCTGCGCTTCTCGCAGAGCGGCGCGTCCTGCCCGACCATGAACTGGGTCGTGCCGGGCGGCGCGCTCGCCACCAACAAGCCGCGCACCGTCACCCGCATCACGAACGACGTTGTGGATATCGATGTGTACTTCAACCCGCCGGCGGACGCCGGCGTGGACAGCGTCATCGTGAAATGGGGCAACGGCCTTCGCGTCAGCGACAGCCAGCCCTACCTCACGAACGACACCTCGCTCGTAAGCTACGGCTACCAGAACGCCGTCTCCAACGCGTCGTACTGGCGCCTCACCGCGACGCTCACCAACGTGGCGGAAGGCCTCCACCTGGTGAAGGGGCGCTGCTTCAACGCGCGGTCCGGGTACCCGGCGCTCTTCCAGACCTTCAGCGAGGCCGTGTACGTGGACCGTCACGGCCCGGCCCTGAACGCGACAACGCCGGCCGAGGCGCAGACCGTGGACGGCGACCTCGTGGCCGTGATCAGCAACAGCGACCGGACGGCGTACTCGATCGACGTCCAGCTCGACGGCGGCGGCTACCTGTCGGCGACGAAGATGATGGAGGGATCCTGGCGCTACAACCTGTCCGCCCTGAGCAGCGGCAACCACACGATGGTTGTTCGCGCGCTGGAGGCGGACTGGGGCGCCTCGCGCAGCATCATCAACACGTCGTACCTGACGCGGACCTTCTCCGTGGACACGGCGGGCCCGTCGGTGTCGATCGGCTTCCAGAGCATCAACCGCGGCGCTGGCGCGCAGATCGAGCTGCCGTTTTTCCGCACCATCGTCACGGCGGCCGGCCTCAGCCAGAACCAGGTCACCCTCCTCTGGGACGGCCTCCCGCTCGTGCTCCAGAACGGCACGGGCAGCCTGACCAACGTGTTCGACGGGCGGTACGTCCTGGGCAACGTCACGGGCCGCCTGTACGGCGCGTTCGTCAACGGCGCGCACTTCTTCGAGGCCGTCGCCGTCAGCGGCATCCTGACCAACCGAGCCTCCACGCAGGTCACGTTCAACCTGTACGGCAGCAACCAGGTCGACTCCGACGGCGACGGCCTGCCGGACAACGTCGAGATGCCGAACTTCAGCAACGGCACCTCGCCGGGCCCGAACGTCCCGTGGCCGGGCGACAACTCGGGATCGGGCAACCAGGACATGATCCCGAACTACGGCGAGACGTGGACGCGCCTGAACCCGATGAACGCCGACAGCGACTACGACGGCCTGTGGGACGGCGACGAGGACAGCGACTACAACATCAACAGCGGCGACGGCGTGCCGAACAGCTGCGAGGTCCGCCAGGGCTACCTGCAGTTCACGAACGCGTACTACTACAACCTCTACGACGGCGGCAGCAAACCCGGCACCTGCGTCGAGACCAACGGCGGGTCCATCATCCCGTCGAGCGCCAGCTGGACGCCGACCAGCCCGACCCGGTGCGCCGGCAACACGCTGACGATCACGTACGCGCGGAACCAGGGCCCGCTGAGCAACGAGTCCCCGATCCAGATCTACATCGGCTACAGCAACTGGTCGAACGCCACGACCAACGCGATGACGGACATCGGCGGCGGGTCGTGGCAGTACATCTACGCGATCCCGACCGACGCCACCAACGTCAACTTCGTGTTCCGGAACACGGCGGGCACGATCTGGGACAACAACGGCGGCGCGGATTGGGCCGTGACCGTCGGCGCCTGCGTGGTGATCACGAACTACTTCAACATGGACGGCAACTTCGACAACGCGAACTACGAGGTGGCCAACTCCGGCATGAAGATCCTGGCCGCGGTGAAGGGCAGCACCCTGTACGTGGCCACGTGGTCCGCCAACGGCAGCGAAACGACCGACGATCACTTCCTCTACGTGTGCAGCGCGTTCTCCGCGCCCGAGCCCTCGCCGTGGGCCAAGTCGGGCCAGGTGTTCTTCGACAAGGCCGCGATGCCCCACCTGGTGGCGGAATCGAAGATCAGCGGCGGTTTCTGCGCGTTCAACAACAGCGGCACCGGCGGCCGCGTCGCCATGGGCACGTCCGGCAACGCGCTGGAGGGCGAGCTGAACCTCACCGAGGTCTTCGGCGAGGTCCCGAGCGTGCTGTACATCGCCGCAGTGGCCATGGGCGACAACGACGGCGGCGGCCTCGACAGCCAGTGCCCGCCGTCCTACGGCAACAACGCCAACGACCTGGAGACGACCGAGTTTCAGCCGGTGCCCGTCGCGAGCATCCGCGACGAGGACCTCAACGGCACCTTCGACATCGGCAAGCCACAGATGTGGACCGTCGTCAACGGCAACACGAACGACGCCAACTACGGGCTGCGCCGCATGTTCCTGAACGAGCGGGCCGGCGATTCGCAGGACATCACGGTGATCCTCAACCTCAACGGCCCGGGCGGCACCAACGTCCTGTCCGACGTCGAGCTGTTCTCCAACCTCAACCGGCGCGACTTCGCGGTCCTGCCGGGCGACCAGAACCCGGACGACGTCACGACCACCAGCGAGACGACCTACTACCGCGCGTACCCGATGAGCGGCAGCGGCAGCGGTCCCTACACCTTCACGATCAACGCCAACAAGTGCGGCGCGTACCGCATCAACGCCCGGTACAAGGTCAACCACGGGGCGTACGTCTACTACAGCGACGGCGGCCTGCGCCGCGACTGCGCGGTGGTCGCGTCGCCGAAGAAGGCGCTGGACCTGGTCCTGTACGAGATGAACCCGATGACGGCCGAGGCCACGTCCGTGGACTTCTACGGGCGCAGCACATTCCGTGACCTCTACACGGCCAACACGAACCGGCCGGACGTGTTCAACACGAACTCGTACGGCCAGCTGGGCGTCAACATGGTCTGGCTGCAGCCGATCCATCCGATCGGCAGTGATAACAAACAGACCGACCCCGAGACGCTGCGGGACTACGACCCCGGCAGTCCCTACGCCGTCCGCAACTACTGGACGGTCAGCGGCGTCCTGGGCGACCCGTGGACCGCCGACGGCAGCGAAGCCCTGGCGGAGTTCACCAACTTCGTGCAGAGCATGGATGGCGCCGGCGTGGGCGTTATGCTGGACGGCACGTTCAACCACAGCGCCTGGGACTGCGAGATCGGCGAGGTGGGCGTCCAGATGTTCCCGTGGGCCACGAACGCCGGCAACCTCATCCGGGATGTCCGGCCGCAGTGGTACTCCAGGGCGGGCAACTACGGCACCCACGCGACGTATTACCGCACCTCCAGCGATACCGACATGGGCGTGGCGCCCGACCGGATCGATTTCGGCAAATGGAGCGACGTGGCCGATTTCTTCTTCGGCACCTACGACGCCCTCGTGCAGGGACAGGCGGACGACTGGCGGGACCAGTATCTCCACGAGCAGGACGTGTTCGACGGCTTCGCGACGAACGCCACGCGGGAGCTGTGGCAGTACTTCTCCTACTACCCGATCTACTGGCTGGAGAAAACCGGCCACCCGCAGGACACGCCGAAGGCGGAGTCGTTCAAGGGCATCGACGGCCTGCGCTGCGACTTCGCCCAGGGCCTGCCGTCGCTGTTCTGGGAGTACACGATCAACAAGACCCGCAGCGTGAAGTGGGATTTCATCTTCATGGCCGAGTCGCTGGACGGCTACCGCGAGGTCGGCGGCAGCAAGCGGCACGGACTGAGCTACCGCTCCGCGCGGCATTTCGACGTCCTGAACGAGAACATGGTCTTCTACTGGCGCGACAACTTCTTCAACTACTACAGCTGGAACGGCAGCACGTTCACGAACGACAACGCGAAGACGTACCCGACCTGGCAGGCTTGGGACAACCGGCGCAACGCGTACGACGCGGCCCCCATCCTGCTGAACCTGACGTCGCACGACGAGCTGTACCCGAACGACGACCAGTGGCGCGTGATCTACGCCTATGCGACCGTCAACGCGATGGACGGAGCTCCGATGCTGTTCTACGGCCAGGAGGCCGGCGCCCAGAACGACGCGGGGGCCTATGGCAGCCACGCCATCAACCCGCTGAACAACTTCGCGCGGTACGAGACGAATTTCGGGAAGGCGATCCCGAATTTCAAGCGGTACAACAACCTGACCAACATCTGGGACGGCGCGACCAACGGGCCTTGGAAGCCGCCGATGTACAACACCTACCGGAGGATCAACTGGGCGCGGCAGCACTCCCCTGCCCTGCGGAGCCAGAACAACTACATGCTGGGCAACGTCTCGTCGTCGAACTGGAACCCTGACATGTTCGTCGTGGCCAAGTTCGAGCAGCCGGGCGTCAGCGCCGCTTCGCAGGACGTCGTGTTCGTCGCCGTCAACAACAACTACCAGTCGTCCGAGGGCGGCACGACGAACCGGATCGACACGTTCATCGTCAACACCAACTACACCAACGGCAAGAACTGGTTCGGCATCGAGGCCGGCCGCTGGTACAACCTCTGGGACCTCATGTCGGTGAACCCGACAAACTACGTCTGGACCGACGGCAACAAGTCCGGCACGAACCTGCTCAACGACGGCCTCACCATCTGGCTTCATGACAACCAGTTCGACGGCCGGCAGGCCCAGTACCTGAAGCTTGTGGACGTGGGCGTGACGTACCCGGACTACAGCACGTACAAGAGCTGGGACAAGGACAACGACAACCTGCCCGATGCATGGGAAACCGCGAACGGGCTCGATCCCAACAGCGCGTCCGGCGATGACGGTACGTGGGGGGACAAGGACCAGGACGGCATGCCGAATTACGACGAACTGCAGGCCGCGACGGGCGCCAACGACAGCAACGACGTGCTCCAGGTGTTCATCCAGGTGAACGGCAGCACGCCGGAGGTGTCCTGGCCGACGGAGACCAACATCAACTACCGGCTGGAGCGCACGGACAACCTGGCCCCGGCCTTCAGTTCCTGGCAAAGCCTCTACTTCGGCACGGCGCTGTCCGCCACCAAGAATTTCACGGATAGCGAAGCCGCGGGCCTCACCAGCCGGTTCTACCGGGTAAAGGTCCAACCGTAGGGAGATGGAAGCCGTTTCGCGTCGTACGACCATGCGCACGGGAGGAAGAAGAATGAAGATTCTAGCCCTTGGTATTCCGTTGCTCCTGGGCTGCGGTCCGATGACGCAGTCGCAGCAGCAACAGCCGCCGCCGAAGGGACAGCCGATGAGCGCCGGCGAGATCGTCGATACCATGACCCAGCGCAACGCGCTGGAGGCGGGCCGGAAAGCCGGCGACAAACTGCGCGCGGTCAACGCCGAGCGGCAGAAGGACATGGACGCGGTCGGCGGCGGGGAATAGCACCTCGCTGCGCCGCAGGGTGGAGCGGCTTGCCCCCAAGCCGCTCACGTTTCACGCGCGTTGCGGGCAACGCGCGCCACCGCTTCAGAACTTGGGCGTTGCTTCCGGTGCAAATGCCTCCGTTCTCCACGGCCAGTCTTCGGGACTGGCGCAGAGCCCCAAGACCACGGGATTGCGGGTCAAGTAGGCGTACTTCTCGGTGAACACCGCCCCATCTCGAATCCGGTGGTCGAAGTAGTTGTCCTGCCATTGGATGCCAAGACACCGCGCCTGTGCACGCTTCCAGTTCCGGATGACCTCGCTCATCCCGCGGGATCTGCCGAAACCCAGCAGAGCATGCACGTGGTCCGGCATCAACAGGAAGAGATAGCACGACCACATCCCGCGCACGGCGTAGTCCCGAACCGAGTTCAAGAGGGATGTTCCGTTGTCCGGCCGAATGAGGGGACTCCGGTTGCCAGACAGGCACCGGATACGGACATGGAAGATCGCCGCATCCGAGACCCATGCCGGCGTCTTGTGGTACAAGCGCTCCGGATAGACCCTTGGCATCTGCACCTCACCAACCCCGCAGGGTGGAGCGGCTTGCCCCCAAGCCGCTCACGTTTCACGCGCGCTGCGGGCAACGCGCGCCACCTAGATCAGTCGCTACAGGAACGATACGATTCGCCGCGCGGCGATCTCCGCGCCGCCGGACGGCACCGTTTCCTTCGGCTCCGGCTGCGTCCACAGCGCATCCAGCGCGCCGCGGACTTCACCCCGATAGAGCGCCTCGGCAGGGATCGGGCACTGCCTCAGATACTTCCTGACCGCTTCCAGCAGCACCGGGTACTCGCGGAAGTCGGTGCGATCCGCATGAACCAGCGGCTTCCGGTTGACCACGCACTCCGAGACGAGGCCGAACCCCGGTTTCGAAATGACCGCGTCCGCCGAAGCCAGCACGTCCGAGAACGGCATGTCGTCCCGGCTGACCGGATGGATGTTCCGGCGCTTCCACTCCAGGGGCTTGACCGTGAAGAATTCGTAGTCCGTCAGCTCCTCCACGTTGTCCACCGCCCGGAGGTCCCAATCGAGCGACGTGAACGACAGGAGCACCCACTTCCGCTCGGGCGCGGCGCCGGTCAGCCGTGCCAGCTCACTCCGGCGGTTGCGGCCGGGCGAAGCGACCAGGGGGATGTCTTCCTTGCGCGGGAACGCTTGCATCGGCTCGTGGAACGGCAGGCGGAGCAGAAGATCGGCCTGCCGGTAGCCGTGCTCGAACTCGCGCACCACGGGCGCCCAGCGGGGATCCGCGACTGCGAACTCGTCGTAGATCCAGTCCCAGGCGAAGTTCCCGACGGCCAGGCCCGGTAGGCCGTGCCGGCGCGCCGCCTCCAGCGGAACGGCCGGGATGTCCGCCACGACCAGCGAGATCCCCTCCTTCCTGAAAAAAGAGGTCTCGCCCTCCATGATCTGCTCCTTCCGGGCGAGGAGCTTCTGCACCGCGGCCAGGGTCGCCGGCACGTCCACGCGAATGGAATCCAGCTGGACCATGCCCACATCGAAGGCCCCGGCCCGCAGCCGCACCGCCGCCGGACCGAGCCGGTTGCGCAGGAAGGGCTGCGGCAACTCGCTGATGAGCGTGACCGCGATCCCGGGGTGGTCGCGGCGGAGCGCCCGGACGATGTCGCTCGACCGCACGCCATGCCCGTATCCGTGCGCGCTTACGTAGTAGGCAATGTGCTTTTTTCCAGCCATAATCCGGGAAGGCGCTAGAATAGCAGATCGTGCAGGGACGTGCATTTTTTCTGATTCCGGTGTCAACCGCCGGAAGCCGCCATGCGTAATACGCCACAGAGCGAGCCGCTCGACGGAAGCGAGCGGAGCGACGAGGTCCTTATGGCGGCCTATCAGAACGGCGAGGAAAGCGCGCTGGCCGAGTTGGTGCGGCGCTACGCGAACCTCCTGCTGGGATACCTGACCCGCATGAACCTGGTGCAGCAGCAGGCGGAGGACGTATTCCAGGAGACCTTCCTGCGCGTCCACACCAAGGCCCGGTCCTTCCGGACGGAAGGCCGGTTCAAGCCGTGGCTGTTCGCGATCGCCACGAATCTCGCCCTCGACACGCTACGCAGGCAGCGGCGCCGGCCGCCGCCACTGTCCCTGGACGCGGAAGACGCTCAGCATCGCTCGCTGATGGATCGCGTGCCGGACCGCGGGCCCGACCCGGCGGAGGCCGCGGCCCGGGCCGACCAGCGGGCGCGCGTCCGGCGCGCGCTGGAGGCCCTGCCCCCGCGTCAGCGCGCCACGGTCACGCTCGCCTACTTCGAGGGCCTGAGCTACCCCGAGGCCGCCGCGGCCCTTGGGTGCTCCGTGGGCACCGTGAAGAAACAGATGTCGCGCGCCCTGCGCACCCTGGCGCGCCTGCTGCCCGATGCCAACCCCGAGACGATCGGAGGAGGTGCACGATGAGCCGTCACCCTTCAGACCGCGAGATCATCGACTGCCAGTTCAAGCTCTGCTCGGAAGCCCTCGCCGGCCGCATCGCGGAGCACCTCAAGACCTGCCCGGATTGCCGCGACCGGGGCGAGGAACTGCAGCAGAAGTTGGCTTCCCTCAACGAGTTACGGGACGAGGTCCCGGCCTCGGAACAGCTGATTGCAGAAACACTGCGGCGGATCCGCCGGGCGCGGCCGGAGCCCCGGGCTTCCGCCCTCATACCGAGGTTCGCGTGGATCACCGGCGCGGCGGCCGTCGCGGCCGTCCTGGTCGCCGTCATCTACTCGGGCCCGCTCGCCGGCCGGCGAGCCGGCCGCGGCGCCGTGCTCATGGCAGCCAAGCCCGAGACGGCCGACGTCGCGAAGGAGAAGAGGGCGGAAGCGGCGATCGAGGTCGCCATGCTCCAACCCGAGGAGGAAGCCGAACCCGCCCGCGGGCTGGAGGCCGAGATGCCCGCCGACGAGGCGCTCGAAGCGATGCCCAGCAAGCAGGCGGCCTCCGCCCCTCCGCCGGAGACGCCCCACGTGGCCGCCTACGCGTTGAACCAGGCGGCCGACAAGCTGGACCTTGCGGCGGCACGCGACCGGCGAGCCGAGGCGCCGGAAGCGACGGAGGGAGGAGTTCTGGGGGCGAAGATGGCGGGCCGGGGAATGGCGGCCGGCGCGCTCACGCGTTCGCCGGAGGTGCAGAACTTCCTGAAGGAGCAGGCCCCCATGGCGGAGCCGCCGCCGGAACAGGAGTGGAGTGTCGAGGCGCCGGAAGGCACCACGGTCTCCGTGAATCCGGCCCTGGCGGGATTCGACAAGGACACGCTCCAGACCCTCGAGGACACGGGCAAGGCGGCGCGCCAGTGGCTGATTTCGATCGACAACGCGGCCGATGTCCCGGCATCCGTGCGCGTGACGCGCACGTTCGACGCCCCGGGCTGGGAGGTCCGGCTGACGAACAGCCAGGTGGCCGTCTCCACCCAGGATGCAACCCACGCCGTCTTGCACATCGAAGCGCCCCCGGCCAGCAGGGAGTCGTTCCTTTGCACCGTTCTTACGGGGCGGGGCGCTGCGCCATAACTTGTTGCGTCTCGCGTTGAAAATCCCGGGCGGTCCGGGTATTCTCTTGGCCGGAATCTCGCCATGCAGCAGAACCGCAAATGTTCGCACGCCGGTTTCTGGGTGACCATCACGCTCCTCGCCATCTTCCTGGTGCTCAGCATGGCCGTCAGCTTCGGCCTCTTCGCGGCCCTGGCGGCGAAGGGCGGCGGGGGGCGCGGCGGCGACAAGGGCCAGGACGAGTTCCCGGAGCTGACCGAGAAATGGTCCTACGGTTCGGGCGACGTGAAGGCGGTTCGCATCCCGGTGGAAGGGGTCATCTTCCGCGAGAACGGGGAGGGTTTCTTCGGCACCAAGTTCGACAAGATCGAGGCCATCCTTCGCCAGATCCGCTGCGCCCAGAACGACACCGACGTGAAGGCCATCATCCTCGAGGTGGATTCGCCGGGCGGCGACCTGACGGCGAGCGATGAGATCTACCAGGCCCTGAGGAACTTCAAGGCCAGCGCCGGCGGCCGGAAGGTCGTCGCGTTCTTCAGGGACCTCGCCGCCTCGGGCGGATACTATATCTCCATGCCGGCCGACTGGATCATCGCCGAGCCCACGACCCTCATCGGGTCCATCGGCGTGATCATGCAGACGCTGAACTGGAAGGGGCTCAGCGAGAAAATCGGGGTCACCGACACGACGATCAAGTCGGCCACGAACAAGGACCTGCTGAACCCGTTTCATGACGTCCCCCCGGAGCAGATCGAGATTCTCCAGAACGTCATCGACCACATGCACGAGCGGTTCTGCTTCGTCGTGGGCGCCGCGCGCAAGCTCGATCCCAACCGGCTGGACACCATAGCCGACGGCCGCGTGTTCACCGCGGATGCGTCGCTGGGGTTCGACCTGATCGACCAGATCGGCTACTGGGACGAAGTGGTGGCGAAGACGGCCGAACTGCTCGGCAAGCCCACGGTCAAGGTCGTGCGCTACGAGTACCGGCCGGGCTTCTTCGAGCTCCTGGAGCAGGCGCGCTGGCCCCTCAGCCGCGCCCGCTGGGCCGAGGCCCAGACCCCCCGCCTGATGTATCTCTGGCGGCCGTAACCCGTCCGTTGCCGCGCCGGTTTTTCCAAGGGTTGGAAAAAATCCGTCGGGATTTTCCAAGCATTGGAAAAAAGAGCGGGCGCAACCCCGGCGCCACCCCGGAAGGGTTCGCGCCCTACCATGACGGGCGTTGTAGGGCGCGCAGTCCGCAGGGCTGCGCGCCGGTGTTCCGGGTCAGCGTTTCGCGGCCAGGTATTCGTTGATGGACTTGGCGGCCACCCGGCCCTGCCCCATCGCGAGGATGACCGTGGCGGCGCCGAGGACGATGTCGCCGCCGGCGTAAACTCCTTCGAGCGAGGTTTTTCCGTTTTCGTCCACGATGATGTTGCCCCACGTGTTGGTCACCAGCTGCGGGGTGGTCTGCGTGAGCAGCGGGTTGGACTCGTTGCCGATGGCGACGATGACGGTGTCGCAGGGCATCATGAATTCGCTGCCCTTTATCTCCACGGGGCGGCGCCGCCCCGACTCGTCGGGGTCGCCGAGTTCGTACCTCAGGCATTCGATGCCGGTCACGCACCCGTAGTCATCGCCCGCGATCCGCTGGGCGTTCTGAAGGAGGTGGAAGACGACGCCTTCTTCCTTGGCGTGCTGGACTTCTTCGACCCGCGCCGGCATCTCCACCTCCGTCCTCCGGTACACGAGGTGGACTTCCTCGGCCCCCAGCCGCAGGGCCATGCGAGCCGCGTCCATCGCCACGTTGCCGCCGCCGAGCACGACGACCTTGTGCGACCGCGTGATCGGGGTGTCGGCGCGGCCGAACTCGTACGCCTTCATCAGGTTGGCGCGGGTCAGGTATTCGTTCGCCGAGAAGACGCCGATCAGGTTCTCGCCCTCGATGTTCATGAACTTGGGGAGCCCGGCCCCCGTGCCGATGAACAGGGCGTGGTACCCGTCCTTCGTCATCAGGTCCGTCAGCTTGCGCGTCCGGCCGATGACGAAGTTCGTCCGGATCTCCACGCCCATGGCCTTCAGCGTGTCGATCTCCATCTGGACGATCTTCTTGGGGAGGCGGAACTCCGGGATGCCGTAGATCATCACGCCGCCGGGCTTGTGGAACGCCTCGAAGATCGTCACCGCGTGGCCCTCGCGCCGGACGTCGGCGGCCACCACGAGGCTGGCCGGCCCGCTCCCGATCACGCCCACCTTCCTGCCCGTGTCCGGCTTCACCGAGGGCGCCTGGAAATGCCCCGACTCCCGCTCCCAGTCCGCCACGAACCGCTCGATCCGCCCGATGCTCACCGCCTTGTTGATGTCCTTCAGCGCCTTCCCCACGGTGCAGGGCTCCTGGCACTGGACCTCCTGGGGACAGACGCGGCCGCAGACGGCGGGCAGGAGGCTGTTGCGCTTGATGATCTCGATGCCGGTCTTGAAGTCCCCGTCCGCGACGGCCTTGATGAAGCCGGGGATGTCGATCCGCACCGGGCAGCCCTCCACGCAGGGCTTGTTCTTGCACTCCAGGCAGCGCAGCGCCTCCAGCCGCGCCTGCTCGGGCGTGAACCCCAGGGCCACCTCCGAGACGTTCCGCCGGCGCACCCCGGGATGCTGGGCCGGCATCTCCTGCGGGGGAATCGCCAGCCGGTCCTTCGGCTTGAGGGCGTCCTTGCGCGGCAGGATCTGCGCCAGACGCTCCCGGGCTTCCGTCGCCAGGTGTTCTTTCGGTTTGTGACTCATGGGTCAGCCTCGATCCGGAGAGGCGTTCGCCGGCCGGGCTCGTACCCTACGTCCGGGCCTTCGGTTTTGCGTTCCGGACCTGCATCTCCAGATGGCACTTCTCGTGCGCCTCGTCCTCGTGCCGCTTGTAGGCCCGCAGGCGCTTCATAAGGAGATCGAAATCCACCAGGTGGCCGTCGAACTCCGGCCCGTCCACGCAGGTGAACCGGGTCTTGCCGCCGACACTGACGCGGCATCCGCCGCACATGCCCGTTCCGTCGATCATGATGCTGTTCAGCGAAACGACGATGGGCACGTGATAGCCCCGGGTAAGATCCGCGCAGGCTTTCATCATGATCGGCGGGCCAATGGCCACGGCCAGGTCGGGCTTGGGCGCCCGTTCGCAGATCTCCTTGAGCGGCCCGGTCACCAGGGCCTTCATCCCGTACGAGCCGTCATCGGTGCAGACGATCAGCTCGTCGGCGATCGCGCGCATCCGGTCTTCCAGCACGATCAGGTTCCGGCTCCGCGCGCCGAGGATGACGATCAGCCGGTTGCCCGCGCGCTTGAGGGCCTGCGCGATCGGGTGCAGCGGCGCCACGCCGATGCCGCCGCCGACGCAGACCACCGTTCCGTAGTGCTCGATGTGGGTCGGCTTGCCGAGCGGCCCGACCAGGGCGGCCACGGCGTCGCCTTCCCCGAGCTCCGCCAGGGCGTGGGTCGTCTTGCCGACCGTCTGGAAGACGATCATGATCCAGCCCTCGTTCGGGTCCGCGTCGGCAATCGTCAGCGGGATCCGCTCGCCGTAGTCCTCGTCCACCTGGAGGATCACGAACTGGCCGGGCTGGCGCTCTTCGGCGATCAGAGGAGCGCGGATCCTCATCAGGTACACTTCGTCTGAAAGCTGCTTCTTTTCGAGTATGGCGTTCATGGCCGGCGAACCGCCTTTTCAAGCCCTTCGAACCGTGGAACTCTAGCCTTAACTTCGGCCCCGGCAACGCAAAATGCAAGGGCGGCGATACGGCAATGCTGCCGCATTCCGGGAGGGGGCTCTGAACGAGGGCTGGCCGGCCGCGGAAGACTCAGCCGTGCCATTCGGTCTTGTCCACGGTGGTCTTGAAGTCCACCTCGACCAGGTCGGGGGCCTTTTCGTGGGCGACCTTGGCCATGTCGGTCGACGACGGCTTGCCGACGAACGTCAGGCTCTTGGCGGGGCACTTGCTCACGGCGATCAACGCGGCGTCCATCTTCTCGGGATCGTACGCGTCGTAGTCGATCACCGGGATCTTCACCGAGATCTTGAACAGCTGGCTGACCTTCGAGCACGCCGTGCAGCCGATGCATCCCACCTTGCACACCGCCTTCACTTCCCGCGCGATGTCCTTGTTGGAGCAGGCCACGACCAGCATGCGCTCCATCTTGAACGGCACCATCGTGATGATGTTCCGCGGGCAGGCCTTGGCGCAGGCCGCGCACCCGACGCACGCGTCGTAGTCCACGACGGCGAGGACGACGACCATGTGGATCGCGTCGAACTCGCACGCGGTCACGCACTCGCTCAGGCCGAGACATCCGTACTTGCAGCCCTGCACGCCGCTGATCAGGTTGGCGGCCGTGCAGGTCGGCTCGCCGCGGTACTCGCCCAACTGAAGCTTGTCGGCCGAGGTGGCCCGGCAGTGCACGACGGGCCGGTACGGCCACGTCGGCTTGAGCTCCACGCCCATGATCTTGGCGACGGCCTTGCCGGTGTTCTCGCCGCCCACCGGGCATTTGTTCGGCGGCGCCTTGCCCGCCGCGATGGCCTCCGCACAGGCCATGCAGCCGGGGAAGCCGCAGGCCCCGCAGTTCGTGCCGGGAAGGGCCGCATGCACGGCCTCGATGCGCGGATCGATCACCACGTGGAACACCTTGTTCGCCCAGCCGAGCGACTGGCCCGCCATCACGGCGAGGACCAGCATGGTCCCGCCCGCCAACAGTATGACCGTGAGATCCATACCTACCTCTGCTCCGCCTTCGGCGCGGCGGCCGGCTGTTCCGCGGCGGCGGCCGGACTGCCGGCGACCTCCGCCTTGGCCGGGAACGCGCGGTTCATCAGCTTGGAGACGTTGTTGTCCACGCCCGTCAGGCCCATGAAGGCCAGCGACAGGATGCCGGCGATGATGAGCGTGATGCCCGCCCCCCGGAGCGGCTTCGGCACGTCGCAGTGCTCGAGCTCCTCGCGGATGCCCGCCATAATCACGATGGCGATCAGGAAGCCGAAGCCGGCGAAGAACGAGTAGGTCAGGGCCTTGCCCAGGTCCCAGGGATCCGGCACGGCCGCCGCCGGGGTCTGCACGTGCTTCATGATCTCGAGGCAGACGAAGAGGATCACGCAGTTCGTCGTGATCAGCGGCAGGTAGACGCCGAAGGCCTTGTACAGCGCCGGGAAGAACTTGCGGATGTACATCTCCACCAGCTGCACCGCCCAGGCGATCAGGAAGATGTACACGATGTAGTTGAGGATGCTGAGGTCCGGCACGATCTGCGAGTTCGGCTGGATCTTGTGCCAGATCCACGTCGTGAGCGGGGCGCCGGGCGCCATCACGAAGTACGTCATCACCCAGCTCAGGACCGCCGCGATGGTCGTCACAAACGTGACCGCGGCGCCCATGCCGAACGCGGTGTCCAGCCGTCGGGAGACCCCGATGAACGGGCAGTTCCCGACGAAGAAGTGGAACACCATGTTGTTGATCAACGCGGTCGTGATCGCCAGGACGATGAGGGAGGAAGCGTAGTTCATGCCGCAGCCTCCTTCTTCGCCTTGCGCTTGTGAACCGACTCGATCCAGTTCATGACGCCCATCAGCAGGCCCAGCGTGAGGAACGCGCCCGGCGGCAGGATCATGATGACCCATTCCGACCAGACCTGCGGCGGCGCGGCCGGGATGACCCGCCAGCCCAGCCACTTCCCGAACCACGTGCCGAAGCCGAGGATCTCGCGGATCGTCGCGATGCTGGCCAGGCCCAGCGCGAAGCCGAGCGACTGGCCGACGGCGTCCGCCAGCGACGGCAGGATCCCCTGCTTGGCCGCGCAGACCTCGCAGCGGGCAATGATGATGCAGTTCACGATGATCAGGGGCACGTACGGCCCGAGCTGCTTGCTCATGTCGTACATGTAGGCCGCCAGGAAACGGTCGGCAATCGTCACGAACGCGGCGATGGTCAGCGTGAACACCAGGATCCGCAGGTGCGGCTTGAGCAGGTTGCGGATCAGGCTGATCATCAGGTTCGAGCCGATCAGCACGAAGGCCACGGCGCCGGCCATCGTGATGGCGCCCTCCATCGTGTTCGACACCGCCAGCGACGGACAGATGCCCAGGATCTGCCGGTACGTCGGGTTCTCCGGCAGGATGCCGTTGATGAACCTCTCAAGAGATGTTGGCCCGTCATTCCTCATGCGTACTCGATCCTTCGAAACTGCTTACTTGCTCATCGCCGCCCTGAACTTGGCCACGGCTCCGTTCACAATACCCACCACGCTGTCCGACGAGATGGTCGCCCCGGTCACCGCCTGGACCTCCTGGTCCTGTTTCGGCTTCGCCTTCGTCACCACGAGCTCCGTCGCCAGCTTCTTCCCCGCAAACTGTGCCCGCCAAACGTCCTCGACGATCTTGTTGCCCAGGCCCGGCGTTTCCTTCTGATCCAGCACGTAGAGCCCGGTGATCTGCTGGACGTCCTTGTCCAGCCCGATCAACAGCTCGAGCACGTCGGCGAACCCCTGCCCGCGGGCCGGGATGACCCAGCCGACATGCCGGCCCTCGGCGTCCGTGGCCCGGAAGGCGGCTTGGTCGCCGATCTTCTCCGCCTGGCCGCCGGTCGCCCCCGGCACCAGCTTCGGAATCTGGCTGATGGTGTCGTTCAGCTTGTTCAGTTCGATCTTCGGCTTCAGCGTGGCCTGGACGCCGGCCAGCGCCGCGCCGAAACCGAGCGACAGCACGATCACCAGCCAGGCCTGCGCTATGTAGCTGTTCTTCATGCCGCCTTCTTCTCCGGCACCAGTCCGCCCACCGGCGTCGGGACCGTCCAGCGGTTGATCAGCGGCACCACCGAATTCACGATCAGCACTGAGAACATCACGCCCTCCGGGTAGCCGCTGAGCTTGCGAATCAGCATGATCAACGCCCCCACCCCCAGCCCGAAGATGAACTTGCCCTTCGGCGTCAACGGGCTCGTGACGGGATCTGTCGCGATATAGAAGGCGCCGAACAGGAGCGCTCCGCTCATGAGCTCGTGCAGGACCGTCCAGTTGGAGGGCGGGCCCTTGAGGCCCATGGCCCCGGCGATGGCGGCCGCGGCCAGGATCACGCCGAGCGGGATCTGCCACGAGGCCGTCCGGCGCAGGCAGAGGTACAGACCGCCGACGAGGCACGCCAGCGCGCTGGTCTCGCCGACGGAGCCGTTGGTCGTGCCCAGGAAAAGAGGGAAGAGACCGACGGATTGGCCGAGCTGTTTGAGCGCCGTGAGCGGGGTGGCCTGGGTCAGCACGTCGATCCCGGCGGCCGGATTTACGTACGCCGTCGCGCCCATGAAGGCAGGGAATGCGATCATCACGAAGGCGCGGCCGAGCATGGCCGGGTTGAAGATGTTGCTGCCCAGCCCGCCGAAGATGATCTTGCCGATGCCGATGGCGACGGTCGACCCGACGGCGCCGACGTACCAGGGCGCGGTCGGCGGCAGGGAGAAGGCGAGGATCGCGCCCGTCACCGCGGCGGAGCCGTCGCCCAGGCTCAGCCGCTTGCCGCGCATCTTCGTGAACACCGCCTCGGCCACCAGCGCGCTGGTGACGCAGATAAAGAGCTGGATCACGGCGTACAGCCGGAAGACCCACACCGAGGCGATGAACACCGGCACGAGCGCCAGGAGGACGTCGAACATCATCTTCCGCGTCGTCAGCGCCCCGCTGAACACATGCGGAGCGGGCGCCACGATGACGGAGGGAGCCGGCTTCGCTCCCGCCTGGGTCTCCGCGCTCTTGATTGTTTCGTCGGCCATGGAAGTCCTAGTCCTTCGGCATCAGCGCCTTGCCGACCCGCATCAGCTGGACCAGCGGAATGCTGGCCGGGCAGACGTACGCGCAGCAGCCGCACTCGCAGCACGCCATGAGCTGGTACCGCTTGGCCTGCTCCCAGTCCTGGTACCTCGAGGACAGCGCCATCTTGGTCGGGACCAGGTGCAGCGGGCACACGTCCACGCAGCGCCCGCACCGGACGCAGGCTGTTTCCTCGCTGCGGCGCACGTCCTCTTTCGTCAGGACCACGACGCCGCTCGTGCCCTTGGTCACCGGCACGTTGTGGAAGGCGGCCAGCGCAAAGCCCATCATGGGCCCGCCGGCGATCACGCGCGCGGCGTCCGCGGTCAGCCCGCCGCAGAAATCGATCAGCTCGCCGTAGCTCGCCCCGACCGGCACGAGCAGGTTCTTCGGCTTCGAGACCCCGGCCCCCGTCACGCTGACGATGCGGTGGGTCAGCGGCTTGCCGCGCAGGACCGCCCGTGCCAGCGCGGCGGCCGTCCCGACATTGATCACGACGACCCCGACGTCCAGCGGCAGGCCGCTGGTGGGCACCTCGCGCTTCAGCACGGCCGGGATGACCTGGCGCTCGCCGCCCATCGGGTACTTGGTCTTCACCACCGCGACCTTGACGGCCGTGCCCTCGGCGGCCTTGCGCAGGGCCTCCGCCGCGGCCGGCTTGTTGCTCTCGATCGCGATGATGATCTGTTTCGCGCCGGCCGCGTGCGCCGCCAGGAGCGCGCCGGTGACGATCGGGGCCGGAAACTCGAGCATCAGGCGGTAATCCGAAGTCAGGTATGGTTCGCACTCGCACCCGTTGACCAGCAGGGTGTCCACGGGCCTCTTCTCGTTGCGCGTCAGCTTGACGTGTGTCGGGAACGCCGCGCCGCCGAGTCCGACCAGGCCCGCCTCGCGGACGGCCTTGACGATCTGCTCGGGCGCATGCCGCTCGAGGCCGGTCTTCGGCCATTCACCCCCGAAGATCTCCTCCTTCAGCGCGTCACCCGAAAGCTGGTTCGGCCCTGCCTTGATCGGAAGGGTCTTCACATGGCGGCCGTTCGGCAGCGTGGCCACGGATGCCATCTGGACCGTACCGGCGATGGAAGCATGGACCGGCGCCGAGATGAATCCCGCGGCGTCGCCGATCTTCTCGCCCAGGACCACTTCCTGCTTGATCTTGACCAGCGGTTCGCAGGGCGCGCCGGTGTGCTGCAGGAGCGGAATCGCCACCTGGGCCGGCGTCGGCAGGACCTCGATGGGCGCATCTTCCGCCAGCTTCTTCCGCCCGGGGGGATGTACCCCGCGCGAGAAACTGCCTGTCCCGGGAAAACCTTTTAGACTCGCGATCATCTACTTGACCATCTTTCGGGGCCGGATCAGCCTGGTCCCGACCCAGGCCAGGACCACCCCGGCAAAAAAACCCCCCAAGGCGCCGGCAAGCTGATACGCCTGCCCCTTTCGTGAAACCGCCGCCCCCGCGATCGCCATCATGAGCGGGAGCAGGAACACCAGCGTCGAGGACAGGACCAACCGCCACCCGGCCATCCCCGCCTGTTCCGTGGCGCGATCGACGCTGCTGACTACGATGCACTTTTCGCACGAGCCGGATGGCTCGCGGTCTGGCATCTGCTCAGACTGCTTCATCGAAGCTGCATATCTCTAGCGTCAACGGCCCTAGATACAAGAAAAAAAAGTGCGCGCATCGCGAGCGCGCACCGTTGCGACGCATAATGACCGTCCTGCGAGGCAGTTAGGGCGCGCGTTATGCCGCTGGTCCGGTCGCGCGGCTATTGCAGGCGGATGTTGTCGAGATAGGCGGAGCCCGCGTTGGTGTAGTCCGAGAACTTGAAGAGAATCTGCTGGACCCGGTCGAGGTTCCCGGGCGTCACACCCCACCCGTTGGTATTGCCCCACTCGGTGGAGTTCAACGTGAAGGTCACGTTGCTGTTCCAGCCGGGCGTCAGCGCCTTCGTCCAGGAGTAGTACCAGGCCCAGTTGGTGCCGGTCCATATCTGGAACTGGACGTTGCTGGCGCCGCCGTTCTCGCGGTAGACGTCCGCCCGCACCGAGGTCTTGCCGGCCCAGTTCTCGAACACGTTGTCGAACCACATCTCCGCGTGGGCCTCGTAGCCGGTCGGAGCCGCGTACGTGAGAAGAAACGACGTCCCGCCTTCCGTCGCCCGGTTCGTGGAAACGACCAGGGACCGGGCATCCGTGATATCGCTCCGGGGCGCCCATCGACGCGTGCGCTCGCAGGGGTCCCACGGCGGCGTGTACGCCACGACTTTCACCTCCGTCGTCAGCCGGTTGTCCGACAGGTCCGCCTCGCCCGACACGTTGGCCGCGGTCACCACGAGGGTGTGCCAGCCCAGCGAGGCGCTACTGCAGTCCCAGGTGAACTGCGCCCCCCGGGACTGGCCGGCGTTGACGGATACGCCGGCCGTGCTGACCTGCTGGGTGGCCGTGGCGTCATACAAGTACAGGTTCACATTCTCGTTGTAGGTGCCCTGGTTGACGACTGTGACGTTGACCCGCGCGTTCGCGCTGCGCACGATCCAGTCGCGCTGGCTCACGCACCCCACGGCCACGTCATGCACCGTGACGTTGGTGGCGCCGATGCGCCGGATCTTGATCGCGATGTCCTTGGCGAAGTCCGGGACGTCCGCCGCGTAGAGCGAGCCGGTCGCGGCATCGAAGTTCTGCGCCGAGTTGATGTCGTCGCGCCGGGAGTTCCACCATTCCACGTTGTACTTGCCGGGCTTGAGGTTGTTCATGCGGAAGGTGGCGCTCCGGTTCAGCGTGTTCGTCCACTGGCGGTCCTGGATCCACGCGATCGCGAACTCGCGGTTGCTGCTCATCATGCCCCACGAGTTGTAGTTGTAGCGGCCCACGCTGATGTTATCGAGGTACACCGGCCCGCGCAGGATGCCCGCATCGCCGAGCCAGATCTTGATGGCCCGGATCTTCTGCACTTCGTACAGCGTCTTGATCTCCTCGAGGCGCAGCTCGAGGTTGTACAGCATGCCGACGGTCAGCTTCTTCCATCCGTTGTGCTCGGCGGCGTATTCCGCCCTCGTCGAATACCAGTTCCACTGGTGATCGGACTCGCGCTCGGCCGCGATCTCGACGACCGCCCGGGGGTCGCGGTTGATGCCCTTGAGGAACCCGTCCGGGTTGTTGGTGGGGTGGTAGAACTCCGGGATGTACAGGTCCACGCGGAGCGTCCCGTCCGGCCAGTAGGCCGCCCAGTCCAGGTCCAGGGTCGTGATCTCGACGCCGGACGCGGGGTTCGTCGTGACCGACCAGGGGCCCATGTCGATGTTCATCCGCAGGCTGTTGGTCCCGTGCGTGCTGTAGGCGCTGCTCCACGCGATCGACGTGATGCCGGTGCCGAACATGTGCCAGTTGGTGTTGACTCCGCTCTCGAAGCTCTCGAGCAGGTTCGGCGACGGCTCGCTGGTGTCGACCGCGCGCACGTCCGCCTCCATCAGGTGCAGGCGCGGGAAGTCGATGCCCTGGATGAACCGCGAGAACAGGAACGCCTCGTCGGCCATGTCGTCGAGCCACGGGCCCATCACCGGGTCGCAGTAGCGGCCGAACGGAGGGACCGTCCACATCATGGGCGTCACCGCCGCGCCGGAGCACAGCGCGGGCCAGATGCAGGCGCGGAGGAAGTCGGGCTGGTAGGTCTGCCACTTCCACGAGCCCGTCTCCCCGAGGAACGCGGGCTTGTTGAAGCCTTCGCCCATGTGCCGCTGGTACTTGTGGATCATGATCGGCGGGGTCACCCAGCTGTAGCTTTCCGAGTAGGCGTGGATCTGCGGGACGTCGACGATCGCGAAGCCGTCGTCCCAGTACTCGTCCGTCTCGTTGCACGCCGTGGTGGGGTGGCCGTAGGGGTCGTTCGTCTTGAAGAAGTCGTGGATGTAGGTGATCCACGAAAGCGTGTAGTCGCAACCGTCCACCTGGTTCGTGTCCATGTTCTGGTACGGGTCCAGGCCCGTGAGGGCGTTCTTGTTGGTCACGTAGAGGGGGTCCTGCCAGCGGACACACTTGAGGGAGTTGGCGTACGTCCCGTACAGCTCCGAGGCGAGGTTCCAGAGGCCGATCCCCTCGCTGTAGCCCCAGCGCGCGATGATGTACCGGTAGAGCTGATCCTGGTACCGCAGGTACTTCGCGTCGTGGAAGAACTTCTGGTTCATCGACGGGTCGTCCAGGAGGCTGAAGGCGTTGATGTACTCCTCCGGCTCGTTGTTCTTCCAGTCGAACGCCTTCTGCCAGCTGCCGTTCTTGCGCCACGCGTGGTAGTTGAAGTCCCGCAGCGCGTCATGGGTCCAGATCGTGAACACCAGTTTCACGCCGTAGGTCTCGGCGTGCCGGACGACCTGGTCGATCTCGCGCGCCCTGCCCTGCTCGTAGGAGTAGAACGTCGAGTTCTCCCGCCCCGGCACCGTGGCCTTCACGGTCAGGAGCGTGTCCCACGGGGCCATCCACCAGTGCAGGAGGTTGACGCCGTGCTCGCGCGCGTCGGCGAACAGCCCCTCGTCGTCGGCGGCGTAGGGCCGGCAGTAGCCGATGCCGTAGAACGGCGTCCCGTCCTGGTGCTCCAGGTAGTGGGAGTCATCCGCGGACACCCGGATCGGGCCGTGATGGCTCCCCGCCGTGCACTCGAACGTCGAGGACGAGGCCGTGTTGGTCCCGTAGCGGTTGCTGACGCGGACCTGGTAGCTCCAGGTCCCCACCTCGTTCGGCGCGAAGCGCACGCGCCAGCCGCCGTGCCCGTAGCTCTCGCTCTCGTCCTCCATGTAGAAGCCCCAGACCCGCCGTACCGCGCCCGACGGCGACGTGAACGTTGCCTCGACGTCGACGTCGGCCGGATCGTACGGGTTCAGGCCGTACACGTTGGTCAGCCCCACCGTGAGCTCGAACTTCTCGTACCGCGGGACCGTGCCGGAGGAGGGCGACACCGAGGTGATCAGCGGCGGAAGGTTGGTGGCAGGCAGGTAGGGCATCGTGTGGACCGTGTCCAGCAGGACCGTGCCGTCCCACGTGGTCCGGTTGTCCCAGACGATCTTGACGGCCCACTCGTCCACGTCGGCGAGCACCTGCGTGCTGACGGTCGGCAACATGTCCCACGAAACGAGGGTCCACTGGCCCGGCTGGAGCGTGTGGAAGTTGGTGTCGTAGTGGGCCAGCCAGCCGTCCGCGGTGGATTTGACCCACGGCTGGACCCGGACCGCCCCGGAGGGGGCGTCCGCCGGAATGAAGAACCAGGCACGGTAGATGGGCCGAGCCACGACATCCTGGTTGTTCAGGAGATCGCCGTCCTTGATGTAGTAGTCGCCGTACCCGGAGCCGACGGCCGGCAGGACTGCCAGGGGGCCGCCGGCGGGCTTTCCCTCCGTGCTCCACGTGACGAAGGCGGTGCCGTACGCGCCTGTGTCCGCCCCCCACCCCTGGTCGTTCGTCGCGAACGTGTACTGAACGGACGCGCCGCTGTAGGGGCTGAAAGCAGAGGTGTCGAAGGCCAGGACCTCGTCGCCGTCCAGCAGGCCGTCGCTGTCCATGTCGCGGTCGCGCAGGTCAAACGAGGGATGGCTGAGTTCGTAGGCGTCGCCGAGGTGGTCGGCGTCGTAGTCGAGGGAGTTGGTCAGGGGCACTCTCCCGATGCGGTAGAACCGGCACTCGGTGGTCGAGATGACGCCCGGCTGCATCCACGACATGAAGTCGCTCGCCCCGAGCTGGAAATCGAGCACGGACCACGTTCCGGTCAGGGAGTCCGCGGCCTGGATGCGGTAGTAGGAATTCGTATCCGCGTCATACTCCAGCCGGAGGTCGGCGTTGCTGGGTACGGCCGCCACGGCGAAGTCCGCTGCCGGCGCAGCGGCGGCAAGCGCCGATGACACGACGATAGACGCCGCGGCGCACACCCACCCCCGTGACCCGTCGATGCAGGACTTCATGGAACGGACAGGACTACTCCGGACCAACGTCCTCGTCCCGCACCCGCGGACCCCCAGCAGGAGGAGGATGGTGGCAGTATCGCGCAAACGTTTGCCAAATGCAAGGGGAAAAGGGCGATCTGCCCAACAAACGTGACAATGAGGCCGGTTTCCTTGCGGAATCCCAGCTCAGGCTGAAAGGGGTTTCGCTTCCAGGATATCGCCTTGGAGGCCGATGACCACTTCCTCAATCTCCAGATCCTGACGCCCGCTGGCGCGGGCCGCCTCCTCCACGGTCGCCGTCAGTCCCCCACAGCACGGCACCTCCATCCGCACCACGATGACCTTGGGGATGGACGGCTCCGCCAGGATCGCGCCCAGCTTCTCGACGTAGCCGGTCGTGTCGTCGAGCTTCGGACAGCCGACGACCACGGACCGCCCTCGCAGGAAACGCCAGTGCACGTCGGCGCTGGCCAGCGGGCCGCACGTGCTCATGACCACGAGTTCCTTGTACAGGAAAAACGGCGCGCCGGGCTGGACAAGGTGGATCTGGATCGGCCATTGCCTCAGCTCCGAGGCATTCACCTGCGCCGGAAAGCCGGAGCCTGTCGGCGTCGCCGCCGCGGTCGGCTTCTCGTTCGACATGCGCGTGCGCGTGCCGGGACAGCCCCCACCCGTCGGACCATGCGTATGCAGTCCTGTAGCCGCGCTCGCTGAGCGCGGCCTGCCGGGGTCAGCGCCCCCGGGTACAGAGGCGGCATGGTGCTCCGCGGCTTCATCAAACTTCTTCACGGCTTCCTTTCCTCCTGTCTTGGCGACGTGCTGACGCGTGGCGGCGGGGTCGTAGTCCGGCACGTCCTTCTCCTCGATCTTCAGCGCGCCCGTCGGGCACTCGCCGATGCAGTCGCCGAATCCGTCGCAGAACTGCTCCTTGACGAGCTTGGCCTTGCCGTCCACCAGCTTCAGGGCGCCTTCGGCGCAGGCCGTGATGCACGCGCCGCAGCCGTTGCACAGTTCTTCGTCGATGGTGATGATCGTCCTTCTCATGTCACGCCTTCGCCAGGCACGCCTCCAGGTCGTTCTTCGCCGACGTGATCGGCATCAGGTTGAATTTCTCCTTCAGCACCTTCAGGACGGCCGGGGTCACGAACGCCGGCAGGCTCGGGCCGAGCCGGATGTTGCGGATCCCCAGGTGAAGCAGGGACAGGAGGACGCAGACCGCCTTCTGCTCGTACCACGAAATCACCAGCGAAAGGGGCAGATCGTTGACGCCGCAGTTGAACGCCTTGGCCAGAGCGCTGGCGATCTGGACCGCAGAGTAGGCGTCGTTGCACTGGCCGCAGTCCAGGAGCCTCGGGATACCCGCGACCTCGCCGAAGTCCAGTTTGTTGAAGCGGTACTTCCCGCAGGCGAGCGTCAGGATCACGCAGTCCTTCGGCACGGCTTCGGCGAACTCGGTGAAGTAGTTCCGGCCGGGCTTGGCGCCGTCGCAGCCGCCGATCAGGAAGAAGCGCCGGATGGCCCCCGCCTTCACGGCCTCGACCACCTTGTCCGCCACGCCTAGGACCGCGTGGTGCCCGAAGCCGACCGTGATCTCCTTGTTCGGCTCGGTGGCCTTGAAGCCCTCGGCCGCGAGCGCCGCATCGATCACGGGCTTGAAGTTGCGGTCCGCGATGTGGACCACGTCCGGCCAGGCCACCAGCCCGCTGGTGAAAATGCGCCCTTGGTACGTGTCCCGCGGTTTCTGGATGCAGTTCGTGGTCATCAGGATCGCGCCGGGAAAGGCGTCGAATTCCTTCTGCTGGTCCTGCCAGGCGCCCCCGTAGTTGCCGGCGAGGTGCTGGTGCTTCTTGAGCTTCGGGTAGCCGTGGGCCGGCAGCATCTCCCCGTGCGTGTAGACATTGATGCCCGTGCCCTCGGTCTGCTGGAGCAGTTCCGCAAGATCCCTCAGATCATGACCCGACACGAGGATGGCCTTGCCCTTCACCGGCGTAATGCGGACCTTGGTCGGCTTGGGGTTCCCGTACGCGCCGGTGTTCGCCCGGTCGAGCATGCCCATCACCTTCAGGTTGACCTCGCCGCACCGGAGCGATAGGGCCAGCAGTTCCTCCGCCGTCGGATTCGGCCGCGTGAGGACATCGAGCGCCTCGTGGAAGAAGGCATACACGCTGTCGTCCTCGACGCCGAGGACCATGGCGTGGTCCGCGTAGGCGGCCGTGCCCTTGAGTCCGTAGAGGAGCAGCTCCTGCAGGCCGGTGACGTCGGGCCCAAGCTTCCCCATGCGCGCCGGGATGGAGACCTCTTCCGCCTGCTTGATCAGCCCTTCGACGGTCGGCGCGGGGACCCAGTGTGCCGGCCCCTGCAGCTTTTCGGGGGCCTCGCCCGTCTCAACGATGGCGTCGGTGTAATGCTTCCTGACGAGCTGGAGCACCTCCGAAGCCTTGATCAGCAAGCCGTGCAGGCGCTTGAGGTCGAAGTTGACGTTGGTGACCGTGGTGAACAGCGCTTCCAAGGTGAACGTGTTGACTGTCCGATCGGTGACACCCAGCTTCCGCGCACGGTAGGCGTACATCGCGATGCCTTTGGCCGCGTGCACCAGCAGGTCCTGAAGGGCCGCCGTTTCCGGCTCCTTCCCGCAAATGCCGAGGTAGTTGCACCCCGTCCCCTTGGCCGTTTGCTCGCACTGATAGCAGAACATGCTCATCCATTACCTCCGGTCATGTCCGTGTCCTCTTCCAAACTACCACGCTACTATACCTCATCTCCGGCGGTCTTCCTTTATTCGGATCAACAAATGCGCAAGCGGCCTGCTCGCCCGCCGAAGCCTTGGCGAAGGTGGGCGGCCCGCAGAACGGCCGGGCGCAGCCCGGCCGCTACAACTTTGACACAAGGGAGCGTTTTACTATAGTCGGGCACGGAGACCTTGGAGGTGGCACTCTGAAACAACGGGACGTCTGGCTGACCCGGTGGGGCGTCATCATGGCCATGGCGGGCAACGCCATCGGCCTCGGCAATTTCCTGCGCTTCCCCGTCCAAGCCGCGCAGAACGGCGGCGGAGCGTTCATGATCCCCTACTTCGTCTGCCTGCTCGTGCTCGGCATCCCGCTCATGTGGATCGAGTGGGCCATGGGGCGATA
Organism: Verrucomicrobiota bacterium; assembly: GCA_043803015.1. Taxonomy (GTDB): domain Bacteria; phylum Verrucomicrobiota; class Kiritimatiellia; order CAIQIC01; family JAGNIJ01; genus JAZDKK01. The sequence goes on along the minus strand of JAZDKK010000009.1, from coordinate 36,918 downwards.
CGGCGGAAGCCATGGCCACGGCACCACGCCCGGGATGTTCGACCTCCTGTGGAAACACCCGCTGGCCAAGTACGTGGGCGCGCTGGGCATCATCCTGCCGACCATCGTCGGCATCTACTACCTCTACATCGAGTCCTGGACGCTCGCGTATTCGTTCTTCTCCCTGACGGGCAAGTACTTCGGCCTGACAACCACGGAGAAAATGGGCCAGTTCCTGTCCGGCTTCCAGGGCACCGGCGCCGGCACCATCAGTTTCTCCTGGCCCGCTTACGCGTTCCTGGTCGCGACCCTGCTGGTCAACCTCGGCGTGCTCTACGGCGGCATCGCCAAGGGCATCGAACGCCTGGCCGTGGTCGGCATGCCCCTGCTGTTCGTCTTCGCGTTCGTCCTGCTGGCGCGCGTGCTCACCCTGGGCGCCCCCGACCCGGCCGTCCCCGAGAACAACGTGGTGGGCGGACTCGGCTTCATCTGGAACCCCGACTTCTCCCAGCTCCGCAACGCGAAGGTGTGGCTGGCCGCGGCGGGCCAGGTGTTCTTCACGCTGAGCGTCGGCTTCGGCATCATGGCGTGCTACGCGAGCTACCTGCGGCGCCGGGACGACGTGGTCGTCACCGGGCTCTCCACGGCCATGACCAACGAGTTCGCCGAGGTCATCCTGGGCGGGTCGATTGCCATCCCGATCGCCTACGCGTTCTTCGGGCTGGCCGCCACGGTGGCCATCGCCAAGGGCGGCGCGTTTAACCTTGGCTTCATGGCCATGCCGGTCATCTTCCAGAAGCTCGTCGCCGGACGCCTCCTCGGAACCATCTGGTTCTTCCTCCTCTTCATCGCCGGCATCACCTCGTCGGTCGCCCTGCTCCAGGGACCGGTGTCCTTCCTGCAGGACGAGCTGGGCTGGAGCCGGAAGAAGGCGGTCACCGCCGTCGGCCTGTTCGTCTTTGTCGCCGTCCACATCCCCGTGCTCGGCCTGGCGGCCGGGGCGCTGGACGAGATGGACTTCTGGGCCGGCACGGTGGGACTGGCCCTGCTGGGCTTTATCGAAACGGTGATCTTCATGTGGGTCTTCGGGCCGAAGAAGGCTTGGGAGGAACTCCACATCGGCGCCGAAATCCGCCTGCCGAAGGTCTTCTTCTACATCCTGACGTGGGTCACTCCCGTCGTGCTCCTGGTGGTGTTCCTCGCGTGGGCCTGGCAGAGCGGCTGGGACGTCCTGAGCTTGAAGGGAGTGAAGCCCGAGCACGTGCCCTGGCACTGGGCAGCCCGGCTCCTCATCCTGGTCACCACGGCGCTGGTCCTTCTGATGGTCCGCGGGAGCTGGAAGAAACGGGGGCTCGTGAAGTCATGAAATGGACAGGCTGGCTTTTCCTGATTGTGAGCTGGGGCGTGGTGGCCGTCGGCACCGCCTGGTGCCTCTTCCGCGTCCTGACCTCCAGGCGCCACTGGACGCACCCGGACGAAGACATCGCGGAACTGCACCACGGGGAGTTCGGGGAGAAGGCGCCGAAGGACAAGTAGGCGGTGCCGGGTAGGGCCGAGGCGCCGCCTCGGCCGCGGCCGGCCCAGCGGGCCGGCCCTACCTGAATAGCGATCACTTCACCTCGAACAGATTCCCCCGGTTCAGCCTGAACTCCGGATCGAAGAGCCGCTTGACGTCCTTCATCTCCACGATCCCCTTCTCCCCGTACATCTCCTTGAGCAGGGCGACCTTGAGTTTGCCGATCCCGTGCTCGGCGGAAACCGTGCCGCCCATGCGGATCACTTCGCGCGCCCAATCCAGGTAGAGCTTCCGGCCGAGTTCGTATTCATCGTGGCTCCGCGGCAGGATGTTGACGTGGACGTGGTTGTCGCCGATGTGCCCGAACAGGACGTACTCCAGACCGGAGGCGTCCAGCGCTCGGTGATACAGCGCCATGACGTTCTCGAGCTCGGCGTCGGGCACGGCCATGTCCGTGCCGAGCTTCGTCAGGTCCGGAAACTGCTTCCGCCGCTCGTCGATCACCAAGTTCACGACCTCCGGCACGGCGTGGCGGAAATCGTGCAGGCGTTTCATCTCCCGCGCGTCGGTCGCCGTCCACGTGGCGGCCTCGTCGCCGCGGCAGGCCACGATGATCTCTGAAAGGACTTCCATGGCATCCATCAGGGCGTCTTCCTCGTCCTCGTGATACTCCGCGTAGACAGCCGTGTGCGAGCCGGGCGGAACCTCGGGGGTGTCCGCCAGCACGGCGTACGCGCCGCGCTTTCCCCGCAGCAGGTCCAGCACATGGCAATCGAAGAACTCGATCGCCGCGGGCCGCGCCTCGGGCGCCGGCCCCGGCACGCCCTGGTCGCCGCGGATACGCCGGACAAACGAGACGGCGTCCCGCTCGGCCGGGAAGAACGCCGTCACTCCCCACCGCAGGGCGGGCGCGGGAACGAGCAGAAGCTCGGCCTCGGCCACGACGCCGAGCGTGCCTTCCGATCCGATGAAGAGGTCCACCAGGTCCATGTCGTCCGCGGCAAAGTAGCCGGCGGCATTCTTGACCGACGGCAGGGCGTACGAAGGCAGGCGCCCCTCGATCCGCCGGCCGCCCCCGGCCGCCAGCGAGAACGCGCGGCCCCGCGCCGTCGGCTGCCCGCGTCGCAGGCTGACGGCCGAACCGTCGGCGAGCACGACCCGGAGCCCCGCCACGTACTTCCGCGTCGGGCCGTAGTGGAGGGAGCAGGCGCCCGAGGCGTTGCACGAGATCATGCCGCCGAGCGAGGCCGTGGTCTCCGTGGGATCGGGCGGGAAGAAGTACGGCTTGCCGGAGCGGAAGTCGGACCACGCTTGCCTGGATGCCTCCGACCAGCCGGTCGCGTCGAATTCAAAGGTCTCCAGGCCCCTGTTGAGGTCGGCGAGCAGCACGCCGGGCTGGACGGTCACGAGGAAGCGGTCCGCCTCCGGGTCGCGTCGAAAGGCCGTGACGGCCTTCATCCGGCTGAGATTCAGGATGTGCCCGCCGTCCGGGACGGCGCCGCCGGTGATGCCCGTACGCGCCCCCTGCACCGTGATCCGGAGGTTCCGGGCGGCGCACTCGGCCAGCGCCCTGCGCACGTCGTCCTCGCTTCGCGGGAACGAAACGGTGTCGGCCCTCCCCGCGCGGCGCGATTCATCGCGCAGGCAATCCGCGTGAGAGGGCTGGATGGGCTCGAACAGGTCGGTTTCCACGCCACCACCATAGCGGGTTTCCGGGAGGATTTCTAATGCCGAGTTCGGCAAAGGAGTTCGGCATTTGCCGCGGCGTGGGGTAGAGTAATGGGCAACCATGATCGAACATCTCCACAGCGTCCCCGCAGGGTCCACCCCCCTCAACCTGCTCGGCGTGGACTACGCCCATCTCAAGACCGGCGACGGCGGCGACCTCTACGTGACGCGCCTCGGCGTGCCCTTCCTCGAGCACCTGAAGCCCGAGAGCTGGTACGAGCGGGCGTGGTTCGAGCGGAACCGCGAGCGGCTGTCGGGCACGAGCACCGTCTACCGCGTCCGGACCAAGCCCGTCGGCGGCCGCGGCAAGGACCTCGTCGTCAAGTGGTGCCGCGTGGGCGAGCAGGTCCCGTTCGACACCTTCACCCTCAACAAGTTCGTCGAAGCCGAGTTCAACAGCCCCTACGAGGAGTTCGCGCTGGTCATGGAGATGCGGCAGGACCCCTCGCCCGGCATCGTCCGGACGCACAAACCCCTGGCGATCTACGTGCCGGCGGAGCGGATGAAGGCGTGGCAGACGTCGCGATCGCAGACGAAGATCGAGCTGAAGAAGGCGAAGTACCGCGACGTCGAGCTGGACATCTACCGGCAGTACATCCTGATTTACGAGTGGGTCAAGGGCGTCTCGGCCACGGAGGCCTTCCCGCAGGCCCTGCCGACGGAGAAGCGGAAGGCCGAGCTGGCCCGGCTGACCGGGCGCGTGACGGGCGACCTCGCGAGGAAGGGATTCCGCGTCCTGGACATGAAACCGGAGCATTTCATCGTGCGGCCGCAGCCCGACGGCGCCATCCTCCGCGACCCGCACGGCGAGATCGCCTACGCGCTCGTGGACTTCGAACTGCTCGAGCGCACGCCCGAGCACGAGCAGGCGGTGGTCGCCGGCCGGCGCGCGACGTACCTGCAGCACCAGAAGGACCGCTTCGCCGCCGCCCCCGCCGCCGGGCTCCCGGAGCACCTGCGCGCCACGCAGGTGCTGGGCGTGGACTACGTGTACGGGCACTCCGAAAGCACCCAGGGCCGGCTCTGGGTGGTGGGCAGGGACCCCGCCCTTTTCGATTACTTCCTGCCGGAACGCTGGCGGCGGACGAAACGCCTGAGGTTGTCCGAGGCCAACCAGGTCTACCAGACGCGGACCAAGGACAACATCAACCTGGTCTGGAAAGTATCGCGCGTGGGCGAGAAGCCCGACGTGAACCCGGATGACGACCGCGGCCGGAGCATCGCCGGGTATGGCTACAACAGCCCGTTCGAGGAGTTCGCGCTTGCTTTCGAGATCAGCCGGCGCGGGTTCCCCGCGACCTACCCCCGCGCCGTCTACATGACGGGCCAGGAAGCCGATGCCCCGGCCTACACGCAGGACAGCCGCCGCTACGAGAGCCATGCCGCGATGCAGACGCCCGACGGCTCGCCGATCCTCCGCCCGGACCACAACTACATCACCGTATGGGGCTACTGGAACGGGCTGGACGAAGTGCTTGCGCGCCAGGACGTTCCGATCTGCCGGCCGCTCAGTCTCAACCAGGCCCTGCGGGAAGGCGTTATCACGGAACAGCAGTTCCGCGACTTGATGGCTCGCGCCCGCCGGCAACTCGCCGAGCTCGGCTTCGAGGACCTCAATCCGGAGGGCTCTCACTTTCTGCTCTCGCTCACGCCCCAGAATGAACTCATCCGCGACGCCGACGGCACGCCGACCCTGCGCCTGTGCAACTTCGGCCTGGTGAGGCGACTGTAACCGGCATTCGCCTTGACCGCGCGGCCGCAGGCTGGCCTTATGGTGTTGCCATGCAGGGCATGAGGGGCATCTGGACGATCGTGCGGATCGCGTTCTACGCCGCGATCATCGCTCTTCTCGTGGTCGGGCAGAAGTCCAAGAACCCGATGATCTCGGGGCTCGTGTGCGGGGCGATCCTGGCGGACCTGATCACGTGGATCGGCATAAGCATCGTCGAGATCCCGCGGTTCCTCCGCCAGATCACGATCGACGGCGTCGTGAACATCGTGTCCCTGCTGGTGATCTTCCGTTTCGTGGGGGTTGAGGTACCGCACGATGAAGAGCGGATGGTGGTGGCCTTCCTCGCGTTCATCCTGGTCTCGGTGACCAAAGGCCTGCTGTACCTCCTCGAACGCTTCTTCGGTTCGGAGGATTGGCCGACCGGCGACTTATGAGGCACGGCGGGGGGCGGGAACAACGAACGGGACACAGAGGGCATTCCCGACTCTGCGGAGGAGGTGCCACACTGGTTGAGGTCCCGAACTCGTGTACTCCCGGGACCGCCTCTCCCAACCCCTCTGCGTCCCAAAGGTAATATACCTCACCTCCGGCTTTTTTCACCCCGCGCCGGAGGCACGTTCCTACTTGGCCTTCGCGTAAAGCTCTTCCACCTTCGGCCAGTTGATCAGGTTCCACCAGGCGGCGACGAAGTCGGCGCGGCGGTTCTGGTACTTGAGGTAGTAGGCGTGCTCCCACACGTCCACCACGAGGATCGGCTTGCCGGGGCAGGCGGCGACGCCTTTCATGATCGGGCTGTCGTGGCCGGGGGTCGAGCACACGCAGAGCCCCTTCGCGTCCACGCACAGCCAGGCCCAGCCGGAGCCGAACTGACCCACCGCGGCGGCGGTGAGCTTTTCCTTGAAGGAGTCGAAGCTGGCGAACGCCTTGTCGATCGCCTTGGCGAGTTCCCCCGAGGGCTTGCCGCCCCCGCCCGCTTTCATCGCCGCCCAGAACAGGTCGTGGTTCAGCGTCCCGCCGCCGTTGTTGCGGACCGCCGTGCGGATGTCCTCGGGTACGCTCTTGAGGTCCGACACGAGCTGCTCGATGGTCTTCGAGGCCAGCTCCGGGTGCTTCTCCAGCGCCTTGTTCAGGTTGTTGACGTAGGCCGCATGGTGCTTGTCGTGGTGGATCTCGACGGTCTTCGCATCGATGTGCGGCTCCAGTGCGTTGTACGGATACGGCAGCGGCGTGAGTGTGTGGGCCATGGCTTTCCCTCCTCTGGATTCCTGTGTCCGGGTTGAAACCGGGCACAACCTATACCGCCCCCGCGCCCCTGTCAAACGCGTGAAAAAGTTCGACCGCACCCCCGACCCCCGCTATGTTCTTCGCACGCATCCATGAGCCCCCGGCGATTCAAGAACCTGAACAAGACGGCCCGAAAGAACATGGTCGCCATGGGCGTCTTCATCACCGCGATCGTCCTGGTGGCCGCCGGCGGGACGGCCTGGGGACTTCTCAACCGACGCGCCTTCTTCTTGCCTGCCCTTCAGAGGAGCCGCTGCGTCCGGAACCTGGAGCTCATCGCGAAGGCGAAGGCGGAGTTCCGGCAGGAGCACGACCTGACCAACGGAGCGCCCGTGGCCGCGGAGCAGTTGGTGGACTACGTGCCGGACGGCTGGAACAACCTGCGTTGCCCCGGGCGCGGTACGTACACGATCCGGCCGGTCGGCCAACCACCCGAATGCTCGGCGCCGGGGCACGCGCCGAAGGCCAACCTGGATGAACCAAGGGATGGCGGCTGACGACTCCGCCCTGTAGTCCATTCCGCCTTTCTCCCCTTGGGTCTGCCGGGTATACTATCCCCCGCAAGGATCAAACACGGAGGTTGGTCCCATGGATTACGAACCCTGGTTCGACTCACGCGAGAACCGCGCCCTGCTGGCCATCTGCGCGCGGAGGCTCATCAAGAACACCGGCATCGGCAGCATCGTCTGGGGCGCGCTCAACATGGCGGTCGGGCTGTTTGCCGTCGGCGCCACGCTCCTCAACCTGGGCATCCTGGTGCTGGGCCTGCTCATGCTGGGCGCCGGCATCTACGCGCTGACCAAGCGGTCGTTGAACGCGTTCCTGGCAGAGACGGTCGTGGCCATCCTGCTGTTCCTCTGGAACCTGGGCATCAGCATCCTGAACTACGTGGCGTTCCACGTCGTGGATCCGCGGGGGCTCGTGGTCCCCCTGCTCATCGCGTGGTATTTCTACAAGCACTACAGCAAGCTGCAGCACCTCAAGGAGCAGATCGAGTCCGTCGAGCCGGCCCAGATGAAGGCCACGAAGGACGTCTGCAAGACGCTCCTCAAGAAGAAGCTGAAGGAGGAGCCGGCGGTGATCCAGACCTCGGACGGCAAGTGCAGGGCCCAGTTGCTGGAGGACACGGCGTTCTTCGTCCAGCGCGACCTGCTGAGGGCGTTCGTCGCGCCGAAGCAGGACGTGCAGAAGGCGATCGCCAAGCCCGATGCGAAGGGATTGAAGGTGTCGTTCAGCCACCCCGTGGAAAAACTCAATTACAGCTTCGACCGGAAGAACTCGGACAAGATCAGGGCCTGGCTGTCCGCGATGGCTGCGCCGGCCGGCAGTTGATCTCACGCCGGCCCGGCCGACGACAGCATCACGACCGACACGCGCTCGATCAACGAGGCGGCCTCGATAATCTGCTGGAGGGACGCCAGTGTCGCGCGGTCCACGGCAAATCCCCTGAGGTACTGCGGCACCCACTTGCGGAAGAGCACGACGGTCAGCCTCTCCCCGTACATCTCGGCGGAGCGCGCGAAGTGGCGCTCGAAGAGGCCAACCCGTTCCTGCGGCGTGGGCAGCGGAAGGGGCGGCTCTTTCCTCATGTCGCGCGCCACGTCGCGGATGATCCACGGCTCCTTGAGCGCCTGCCGGCCGATCATCAGGCCGGCGCAGGCCGTCTTCTCGAGCACCTCCCGCGCCGTGGCCACGGAGACGACGTCGCCGTTCGCGATCACGGGTATGCGCCGCACGGATTCCCGGACCTGCCGTATGGCCTCGAGGTCCGACTTGCCCCCGAAGCCCTGGGCCCGCGTGCGGCCGTGCACCGTGATGGCGGCGACACCCGTCTTCTCGAGGTGCGCTGCCAGCTCCGCGGCGACGGCGGCGTTGTCCCAGCCGAGGCGGAGCTTGACGGCAACGGGGATCTTCACGGCCTTGACAACCTGCTCGGCGATCTCCACGGCTTTGGCCGGGGTCCTGAGGAGCCCGGCGCCGGCACCGCGGGCCGAAATCTTCCGTTGGGGACAGCCCATGTTGATGTCCACCAGCACGGCGCCGCGGTCTTCCAGCCATTTCGCGGCCTCGGCCATCAGGGCCGGGTCCTTCCCGTAGATCTGGAAGCCCAGGGGGCTGTCGTCGGGCTGGGTCGCCAGCAGCCATTTCTTCTTCTTGCCGCCGCCGTGCAGGAGGCTCGTCGGGTTCAGCATCTCGGTGAACGCCAGCCCCAGGCCGCCGAACGAGCGGACCACGAGTCGGAACGGCAGGTCCGTGTACCCCGCCATCGGTGCAAGCAGCACCGGGCTGGCGAGCGGCAAGTTACCCAGGGTCAAAGACGTCATGCCGGAACGGAGATTCCCAATTCCCATGGGATTGTCTACCATGAAATGCAGAGAACGCGCTCCGACTCTCGGCCTATGCACGAACAAGCGAACAAGCAACCCCGGGCGAGCCCCCACCTGCTCCTGGCGGGGCGGCATGTCCCCTGGCCGCGGCACCTGATCATCGAGATCACGGCGTTCTGCAACTTGAAGTGCCGGATGTGCCCCAAGACGCATCACGCGGTCAACACGCAGGAGAACCAGGTGATGTCGTGGGAGGTCTTCGAGCGCCTCACCCCGCTGTTCCCCTACATCGAGTCGCTGGACCTGACCGGCGTCTGGGGCGAGGCGCTGATGCATCCCGAGCTTTACGTGGACATGCTGAAGACGATCAAGGCGCAGGGCACGGACGTCTACACGACGAGCAACGGCACGCTGCTCACCGACGACCTGGCGAGGCAGCTGGTCGAGCTGGACCTCAACAAGCTCATGGTGAGCATTGACGCGGCGACGCCCGAAACCTACGCCTGGATCCGCCCGCCGGGCAAGTTCGCCGCCGTCACCGGCGGATTACAGTCGCTGAAGGCGTGGAAGGCGAAACTGGGTCGAACCCAGCCCCGCGTGGAACTGGCCTTCGTGGGCATGCGGTCGAACATCGAGGAGTTCCCCGGCGTGGTGCGGATGGCCCCCGAGCTGGGCGCGGCGCAGGTGACCTTGCAGGCCATGGGCGAGTATCCGGGCCTGGAGAACGAGTCCGTCGCGGCCCACCACAAACCGCTCGGGCGGCGGATCTACGAGGAGGGCCAGCGGATCGGCCGGGAGCTGGACGTCCGCGTGGCGCTCCTTCCGGAGGACCAGTTCCAGGAAGACCGGCAGGAGCGGAACGCCCTGGCGGACACGCGCCGGTACCGGAAGCAGTGCTACGACCTCTGGAACCGGGCCCTGATCGCCGCCAACGGCGACGTACTGCCGTGCTGCGCGGCACCCATGTCGATGGGCAACCTGCGGGATGCCTCGTTCGCGGACATCTGGCGCGGGCCGGCCTACAACGCCCTCCGCCAACAGTTCCTCAGCGGGAACCTTCCGGAGATGTGCCGCCTCTGCACCGGCACCGCCTGGGTCGAGGAATCCGCGGCGCGCGACCTGCGTTTCTTCTTCGCCGAGCTGCTCGCCCCCCGCGTCAAGCGCCAGGCCAAGCGGAGGCTGAAGCGGTACGCCGCGGCCCGCTGGCTCAAGCGGCGGTGGGACGGGCTTAAGGGAAAAACCCAACCGGCCAGCCGGCTGGATTCCAGCCATCCGTAGACGGGCAGTTTGACGATGCCCAGCCCGCAACATCTTGTGGCCGAAGCGGATATATACCACAGGATATGGGATGCCCAAGTAGGCCCTTGCGTTGCCGGTCGGGGATGTGTTAAGCAAACAGGGCTTTGTCCAAAAAATCCGGGGGCACAGGCATTCCTCGCCCCAGAGCAGAAACGGAGACGCCAGGAATGAGCAAGGAAATCACCATCATTGATGGGAATGAAGCTGCGGCTTACGTAGCCCACAAAACGAACGAAGTGTGCGCGATTTACCCGATCACGCCGTCCTCGAACATGGGGGAATGGGCTGACGACTGGTCGGCCCAGGGCAAGAAGAACATCTGGGGCACGGTCCCCACGGTCGTGGAGCTTCAGAGCGAAGGCGGCGCCAGCGGGGCCGTCCACGGCGCCCTCCAGACCGGCGCCCTGACCACAACCTTCACGGCCTCGCAGGGCCTCCTGCTGATGATCCCCAACATGTACAAGATCGCGGGGGAACTGACCTCCACGGTCTTTCACGTCTCCGCCCGGTCCGTGGCCTGCCAGGCCCTGTCCATTTTCGGCGACCATTCCGACGTCATGGCCACGCGCCAGACCGGCTTCGCCCTGATCGCCTCGGCGTCCGTCCAAGAGGTCATGGACCTGGCCCTGGTTGCCCAAGCCGCCACCCTCGAATCCCGCGTGCCGTTCCTGCATTTCTTCGACGGGTTCCGGACCTCGCACGAGGTCAACAAGATGACCATGCTCTCGGAGGACGAGATCCGGCAGATGGTTACCGACGACCTGGTCTTCGCGCACCGCGAGCGCGCGATGACCCCCGACCGCCCCTTCCTCCGTGGCACGGCGCAGAACCCGGACGTCTATTTCCAGGGCCGCGAGACCGTGAACCCCTTTTACGCCGCCTGCCCCGGCATCGTCCAGAAAGCCATGGACCAGTTCGCGAAGGTGACCGGGCGGGCGTACCACCTGTTCGACTACTTCGGCGCGCCGGACGCCGAGCGCGTCATCGTCCTCATGGGCTCGGGAGCCGAGACGGCGCTCGAGACCGTGATGTATCTCCAGAAGCACGGCGCGGAGAAGGTCGGCGTGATCCGCGTCCACCTCTACCGCCCGTTCTCGGCCCAGCACTTGCTCGGCGCCCTCCCGAAGACGGTCAAGGCCATCGGCGTGCTCGACCGCACGAAGGAGCCGGGCTCGCCGGGCGAGCCGCTCTACCAGGACGTGGTCACGGTGCTGGCCGAAGCCCTGGGCAGCGGCACGCTGCCGATGGGCAAGACGCCGAAGGTCATCGGCGGCCGCTACGGGTTGTCCTCCAAGGAATTCACGCCGGCCATGGTCAAGGCGGTGTTCGACGAGCTGAAGAAGGACCAGCCTAAGAACCACTTCACCGTCGGGATCCACGACGACGTGGCGCACACCAGCCTGGAGTGCGACCGGAATTTCATCACCGAGTCCCCCAGCGTCGTGCGCGCCATGTTCTTCGGGCTCGGCGCGGACGGCACGGTCGGCGCGAACAAGAACTCCATCAAGATCATCGGCGAAGAGACGGACATGCAGGCGCAGGGCTACTTCGTGTACGACTCGAAGAAGGCCGGGTCGAAAACCGTTTCCCACCTGCGGTTCGGGCCCGACCCGATCCACTCGCCGTACCTCATCCAGGCGGCGAATTTCGTGGCCTGTCACCAGTTCGTGTTCCTCGATCAGATCGACATGCTGAAGTACGCCGTGAAGGGCGGCACGTTTCTGCTGAACAGCCCGCTCGGGAAGGACGAGGTCTGGGGCCAGCTCCCGCGCAGCGTGCAGCAGCAGATCATCGACAAACAGCTCAGGTTCTACGTGATCGACGGCTACAAGGTGGCCGAGCAGACCGGCATGGGCAGCCGCGTCAACACGATCATGCAGACCTGCTTCTTCGCCATCTCCGGCGTCCTCCCGAAGGAAGAGGCCATCGAGAAGATCAAGCAGTCGATCAAGAAGACCTACGGCCGCAAGGGCGAAGACATCGTGAAGAAGAACTTCGAGGCGGTGGACCAGACGCTCGCCAACCTGTTCGAGATCAAGGTCCCCGCCCAGGCCACGAGCGCGCACGACATGCCCCCCGCGGTTTCGCCGAAGGCCCCGGAGTTCGTCAGGAAGGTCACCGCCCGGATCATGGCGGGCCAGGGCGACGAACTGCCGGTCAGCGCGATGCCGGTGGACGGCACGTTCCCGACCGGCACGACGAAATGGGAGAAGCGCAACATCTCGCTCTCCGTCCCGGTCTGGGAGCCGGACCTCTGCATCCAGTGCGGCAACTGCGGCCTCGTGTGCCCGCACGCCTGCGTCCGGGCAAAAACCTACGACCCCGCCCTGCTGGCGAAGGCGCCGAGGACCTTCAAGTCCATGGAGTGGAAGAGCAAGGACCAGCCGGGCCGGAAGTACACGATCCAGATCGCCGTCGAAGACTGCACCGGCTGCGGCCTCTGCGTCGAGTCCTGCCCGCGCAAGAGCAAGGAGAGCCCTGCGAAGCGCGCGATCAACATGGCCGACAAGCTTCCGATCCTCGAGGCCGAGCGCGAGAACTTCGAGTTCTTCGACACCCTGCCCGAGGTGAGCCGCGACGGGCTGGACATGACGATGGTCAAGGACGTCCAGTTCGCGGAGCCGCTGTTCGAGTTCTCCGGCGCCTGCACGGGCTGCGGCGAGACGCCCTACGTCACGATCCTGAGCCGCCTGTTCGGCGACCGCGCGCTCATCGGGAACGCGACCGGCTGTTCCTCCATCTACGGCGGCAACCTGCCGACGACGCCGTGGACCGCGAACAAGGCCGGCCTGGGCCCTGCGTGGTCAAATTCGCTCTTCGAGGACAACGCCGAATTCGGCTACGGGTTCCGGCTGACGGTGGACAAGCACCGCGAGTACGCCGTGGAATTGCTCCAGCAGCTGAAGGGCGATCTCGGCGCCGACCTGGTCAACGAGCTCGTCGGCGCGGCCAACGCCCAGGCGACGGAACAGGAGATCAACCGGCAGCGCGAACGGGTGAAGGCCCTCCGGGAGAAGCTGCGCGGGATCCAGAAGCCGGAGGCGCGCCGGCTCGAAACGGTCTGCGGGCATCTCGTGAAGCGGAGCGTGTGGATGCTCGGCGGCGACGGCTGGGCGTACGACATCGGCTACGGCGGTCTGGACCACGTGCTGGCCAGCGGCCGGAACGTCAATGCGCTCGTGCTCGACACCGAGGTGTACTCCAACACGGGCGGCCAGTGTTCGAAGGCCACTCCGAGGGGGGCCGTGGCGAAATTCGCGGCCGGCGGCAAGCCCGCGGGCAAGAAGGACCTGGGCCTCATGGCCATCGCCTACGGCAACGTCTACGTGGCCCACGTGGCCCTGGGCGCGAACCCGCGGCACACGCTGAAGGCCTTCGTCGAGGCGGAGGCCTACAACGGGCCGTCGCTGATCATCGCCTACTGCCACTGCATCGCGCAGGGCTTCGACCTGATCCACGGGCTCCGCCAGCAGAAGCTGGCCGTGGACAGCGGCCATTGGCCGCTCTTCCGGTACAACCCGGAGCTGGCCGCGAAGGGCCAGAACCCGTTCAGCCTGGACTCGAAGAAGCCGACGATCCCGCTCAAGGATTACGCTTACAACGAGATCCGGTACAAGATGCTGACCCGGATGAACCCGAAGGAGGCCGAGCGGCTGATGGTCCTCGCCCAGCAGGACGTGGAGGAGCGGTGGAAGGTGTACGAGCGCCTGGCTGCGACGGCGGCGGCCCCCGCACCGGCGGCGGAAACAATGTAGATGGAGATCACAGGCCCACCCTCTCCCACCGGGAGAGGGCCGGGGTGAGGGGCAATCCCGGCCCTCACCCTCTCCCCAAGGGAGAGGGAAACAAGAGCCTGAGCAGGATGTGTTGGACTCCTTGAACCAAGAAAGGACTGAACCATGGCGGATCTAAGAACCAAGTACATGGGACTGCAGTTGAGGAACCCGATCGTGCCTTCGGCCTCCCCGCTGTCCGAAAACCTGGACGGGATCAAGCGGATGGCGGACGCCGGCGCGGCGGCGGTGGTCCTGTTCTCGCTGTTCGAAGAGCAGCTGAAGCACGAGGAGGCGGCCGAGCAGGCCGCGCTGGCGGCGGGCACGGAGAGCTTCGCCGAGGCCCTCTCCTACTTTCCGAAGGTCAGCGACTACCGCGTGGGGCCGGAGCAGTACCTGGATCTCATCCACCAGGCCTCCCAGGCCGTGGATATTCCGATCCTTGGAAGCCTCAACGGCGTTTCGTCCGAGGGTTGGATCGGTTATGCGAAGAAAATGCAGGATGCCGGCGCGAAGGGCCTCGAGCTGAACATCTACTACCTGCCCACGGACCCGAAGTTGAGCGGGGCGAAGGTCGAGAAGAAGTACGTTGAGATCATCAAGGCCGTGAAAGCCAGCGTCACCATCCCCCTGGCGGTCAAGCTCAGCCCGTTCTTCAGCTCGATGGCAAACATGGCGCGGAAGCTGAAGGGCGCGGGTGCCGATGCGCTCGTCCTCTTCAACCGGTTCTACCAGCCCGACTTCAACCTGGACGACCTCTCGGTGTCCTCGACGCTGAACCTGAGCACGCCCGAGGAGATGCGCCTTCCGCTGCGGTGGATCGCCATCCTGTACGGACGGGTGCGGGTTTCCCTGGCGGCCACGACGGGGGTCCACGGCGTCCAGGAAGTCGCGAAGTACCTCCTCGCGGGCGCCGACGTGGTGATGAGCACCTCCGCGCTGCTCAAGAAAGGCGTCAGTCACATCACGACACTCCTGGAGAACCTCGATAACTGGATGGAGGAGCACGAGTACGCGTCCGTCAAGCAAATGAAGGGCGCGATGAGCCAGAAATCGGTGGCGGATCCGGCGGCCTTTGAGCGGGCCAACTACATCAAGATCCTGGAGAAGTACAAGGGCGAGTACCATCTGCCCGGCTGATGGACAAAACCCCTCCGCCATGCGATGTTACCCGGGGTCGATGATTCTGACCACGAACCAACATAACGGAAAGCGAAACAGGAAAGGCTGAACATGAAGGTTACGATTGACCGCGATACCTGCACCGGCTGCGAGCTGTGCACGACCCTCTGCCCGGACGTATTTGAAATGGGCGACGACAATCTCGCCACCGTCAAGGGCGGCGATATCCCTGCCTCGGCCGTGGACTCCGTCAAAGAAGCCGCTTCGAGCTGCCCGGTCGAGTGCATCAAGATCGTCGAGTAGCGCGGGGCACGGCGTCCGGATGGTTTACCTGGAGCCGGCTTTTGCCTCCGCCCGCTTGTTGCTCAGCCAGGCGATGTGCTTCATCTCCTCCTTCACGATGTCGTTGACCCGCTCTTTCCCGAAGGACGGGGGGACGACATCGCGGAGGCCGAGGTAGAAAACGATGGAGTCCTTCTCAAGCTCGATGGCCATCCTGAAAACTTCGTCCAGCGGCTCTTTGCCCGTGATGGCTTCCGCCGGCTCCCGGTTGATGTCGAACGCGTAGCCGTCCACCATCGCTTTCAGGTAGAGGTCGGATTCGCCATACGGGTCGTACGCCGATTCCTTCTCGCTGGGCGACAGGCCCTTTCTCATGTCCTCAAAGGCCTTGAAGTGCAGATCCTCCTGCGCCGCAATCTGCAGGAGCAGGTCGCGCGCGCCGACGTGCAGTTTGGCCGCCTTGCGGTAGAATTTCGCGCCCTTCGTCTCGATCCGTTCCGCCATCTCCAGGATCTCGTCCGCCGTGAACTTGGTGGCCATGGGTCCGTTCCTTTCCTAGATGGTCTTCAGCTCTTTCGACAGGACGACGATGTGGCTCTTCTCTTCTTTGATGATGACGTCCAGCTTGTCCCGTCCCAGTTTCTCGGGAACCATGTCCTTCATCCCCAGGTAGAAGAGGATCGATTTGGTCTCGAGCCGCATGGCGATCCAGAGAATATCTCTCATCGACTCCTTGCCGGTCAGCTTCGCGGAGACATCGGGAGAACCTTCACCGCCGTGCATGTTGGCCATCGTCTGGAGGTACATCAGGGATTCGTCCATCGGGTCGTACGAGGTCGGCTCCCGCTCCGCCGCGGACAGGGCTTTGCGCATGGCCTGGAAGATCTTCAGGTGATCATCCTCCATCGCCGCCAGCTTGAGTAGGAAGTTCTTATTGTGCTGGGTGGGGTGCAGGTCCGCGGCCTTGCGGTAGAAGGCCGCCCCGTTGCGCTCGATCTGCTCGGCGATCTCGAAAACCTCGTTCGCGCTGAATGTGAGAGCCATGATCTCCTCCGTTGGGCGATACCCCGGTCCGTGGTCGAATGCTTACCTAGATACCACAAAAAACGGACAACTCAAGGGGTGATTCCGGGCGCGTCAGCAGATCCGCGGCAGGTCCTCGCCGCTGGGCACGTCCACGATGCGTTCGCCGCCGATCGCGGTTTCCAGCACGACCTGGCCGGCGTGACGTTCCACAACCTCCCCAACGACAGAAGCTTCCAAGCCGAGCGGATGCGATCTCAGGACCGCCAGCGTCCGCGTCGAATCCTGCCGCGCACACACCACGACCGCCTTGCCCTCGTTCGCGACGTTGAGCGGATCGAGCCCGAGCAGGCCGCAGGCGCCCCGCACTTCGTTCTTCACGCGGAGGGCCGACTCTTTGAGGCGGATGCCCACGGAAGATGCTTCGGCGATGTCGTTCAGGGCGGAGGCCAGCCCGCCTCGCGTCGGGTCCCTCAGGCAGTGGATCGACGGCACGGCGCCCAGCAGGGCCTGCACCATGTTCCACAGCGGCGCGACATCGCTGACCAGCTTCGACTCGAACGCCAACCCCTCGCGGGCGCTCATCACCGCGATGCCGTGATCGCCGATCGTCCCGGTGACGATCACGGCGTCGCCGGGCTTCGCGTTCGCCACGTGCGTATCCACGCCGGGCTTGCGGACGCCCAGGCCCGCCGTGTTGATGTAAATCCCCCCGCCGCTCCCGCGCTCCACGACCTTGGTGTCGCCCGTGACGATCTTGACCCCGGCCTCGCCGGCCGTCTTCCCGACGGAGGCGATGATCTTCTGGAGATCCTCCAGGGGGAGACCTTCCTCGAGAATGAGCGCGAGGCTCAGGTACCGGGGTTCGCCGCCCTGCATGGCCAGGTCGTTGATCGTGCCGCACACGGCCAGCTTCCCGATGTCCCCGCCGGGAAAGAAGATCGGACGCACGACATAGGAATCCGTGGTGAGCACCAGGTCCGACTCCGGGACGGACAGGCAGGCCCCGTCATCCAGCCGTGCCAGAATCGGGTTCATGATGGACGGCAGGACGACCTCCTTGAGCAGCTGCTTCGTGCGGCGGCCTCCCCCGCCGTGCGAGAGCAGGACGATCCTCTGGGGGTCTGTGCTCACAAGCCTACTATGAGTACTTGAACCACGCCGCGCAAGTGCCCTCGCCGGAGACCATGCAGGCGCCGACCGGGTGGTCCGGCGTGCATCGCGTCCGGAAGAGGGGGCAGTCTGCCGGCGTCTTGGCGCCCCGGAGCACCTCGCCGCACTTGCAGCCGGCAGGCTCCGAGGCCGCGGGCACCTGGAGGTCCGCGAACAGCACGCCCGCGTCGCGCGCCGAGTACTTCTTCCGGATGGCCAGGCCGCTGCCGGGAATGGTTCCCAGCCCCCGCCACTCCGCATCGGCGGCCTCAAACACGTCGTCGATTCCTGATTGCGCCTTCCGGTTCCCCTCCCGCTCGACGCTTCGCGTGTACTGGATCTCCACGGCGGCCCGCCGCTCGGCGACCTGCCGGAGGAGCATCACGATGCCGGCCACGAGGTCCGCCGGCTCGAAGCCGGTGACCACGCACGGGATGCCGAAGTCTCGGACGATGAACTCGTACGGCCTGGACCCGATCACCACGCTCACATGCCCGGGACACAGGAACCCGTCCACGCGCACGTCCCCGCCTGCCAGGAGCGCCGCCATGGCCCGCGGCATCGTCTTGTGCGCGCAGAGCACGGAGAAGTTCGGTACCTGCCGCGCGGCCTCCTGGATGCTCCACGCCGTGGCCGGCGCAGTGGTCTCGAACCCGACGCCGAGAAAGACCACGCGGAGCTTGGGATTCTTCTCCGCCTCGCGCAACGCGTCCAGCGGCGAATACACCACGCGGACGAGAGCGCCCTGGGCCCGCGCCTGTTCGAGCGACGACTCCGTTCCCGGAACGCGCATCATGTCGCCGAAGGTGGCGACCATGGTCCGGGGCTGTTGAGCGATGGCGATGGCACGGTCCAGGTAGCCGTTCGGCGTGACGCAGACCGGGCAGCCCGGCCCTGACAGGAGCGAGAGGTTCTTCGGAAGAATCGCCCGCAGGCCCGACCGGAACGCCGCCATGGTGTGCGTGCCGCAGACTTCCATGAGCGTGACCGGCCGGCCGATCTGCTTGGCCAGGCGGTGAACAGCCTCCATGTCCGCTGCGACCGTCATGGCGTCTTGCCGGGCTCGAAGAACGCGTCGCCCGCCTCCCGGATGATCTGTTCGTACTCGCGCACGTCCTCGTCGGACCACTTCTCGATGGCGAAACCCGCGTGCAGGAGAACGTGATCGCCGACCTTGGGGGAGTCGATGAATGAAACATTGGCCTCGCGGCGCACGCCGGAGATGTCCACGACGGCCGTGTCGCCGCGGAGCTCGATGATTCGTACTGGAACCGCAAGACACATAACTTGTCTCCTCGCCACTCCATTCCCAAGTGTAGGGGCGCTTGTGCCTGCCCGCAGCGGCTTCGCCGCAGGCGATGCAGGCGGGTCAAGCGCCCCTCACCGGCGCTTCACAGAAGCGCCGCTACAACTGCACCTGAGTGCTCGCCAGCGCCACCGCCGCCTGTCCGAGCGCGATCCCGCCGTCGTTCGCAGGCACCAGGTGATGGGAATACGTTCTGAATCCGCGCGCCTTCAACTCTCTCGTCAGCAGGTCGAGCAGCAGGTCGTTCTGGAAAACGCCGCCGGAGAGCACGACGTCTCCGTACCCCTCCATCGAACGGATCGCCTGGCACATCTCGGCCGCGGCCACGGCCAAGGTGCGATGGAACTTGCCTGCTACCAAGGCTTTATCCACGCCACATTCCAGGTCCACCACAACCTCGCGGAGCATCTGCGCAAAGGACAGCACGAAGGGCTTCGCGCAGCTATCGACTTCGAACGAGTAGTGGCTCGCGACGTCGGCGTGGGCCAACGTCTGCAGGCGAACCGCCGCCTGCCCCTCGTACGAGATCGTGTCGCACAGCCCCAGGAGCGCTGAGGCGGCATCGAACAACCGCCCCGCGCTGGACGTCCACGGCGCGTGCGCTCCTTGGTCGATCATGCGGAACAGGAGCGCGCGCTCCCGGTCGGGGACGGAAGGCAGCAGGCGGGCGCCCAGGCTGTCGGCCTCGTCGCCGAACTCCGCGCGCAGACAGCTCAGCGCCATGCGCGCGGGGTGACGAATCGCCTCGTCCCCGCCGGGCATGCGGTAGGGCTTGAAGTGACCGGCCCGCCGGAAGGCCCGGAGATCGGCGACGAGGAACTCCCCGCCCCAGACCGTCCCGTCCGGCCCGTATCCGGCGCCGTCCAGGGCAACGCCGATCACCGGTCCCGTGAGCCCGTGCTCGACCATGCATGCGGCCACGTGGGCGTGGTGGTGCTGGACCGCCACCCGCCGTTCGGCGGGATAGGCCAGGGCGAACCGGGTGGACCCGTAGTCCGGATGCATGTCGTGCGCCACGACCGCGGGCCTGATCTTCAGGAGCGCCGCGAGATCGTCAACGGCCTCCTGCAGGAAACGATAGCTGCCGTACTCCGTCAGGTCGCCGATGTGCTGGGACACGAACGCCTGCCGGTCCCGCGTGAGGCAGAAGGTGTTCTTCAGCTCGGCGCCGCACGCGAGCACCGGCGCACCGCCTACCGGCAGATCGATATGGGCCGGTACCCAGCCGCGGGAACGCCGGAGGAACGTCCGCTCGCCCGCGGCGATCCGGACCACGGAGTCGTCGCAGCGGCGCACGATGGCCCGGTTATGCGCCAGGGCATAGTCGGCGATGCTGCTCAGGATCCGCGCCAGCTCCTCCTCGTCCTTGGCGATCGGATCCTCGGTATGGTTGCCGCTGGTCATGATGAGCGGGCTGACCTCGGCGAGCAGGAGATGGTGCAGCGGCGTGTACGGAAGGAACGCTCCGACGTCGCTGGTGTCCGGCGACACGAGTGCCGAGAGCGTCGAGTCCGCGCGCCTCTTGAGGACAACCACGGGTGCGGAAGAGGCCTGCAGCTCCTTCGCCTCGGCGTCGCTGAACTCACAATGGCGAGCCGCCTGCTCCAGCGACGCGAACATCACCGCGAGCGGCTTCTCCGGCCGCGACTTTCTTTGGCGGAGCAAACCGACGGCCTGGTCGTCCTGCGCATTGCAGCAGAGGTGGTACCCGCCGAGGCTCTTGATGGCAATGATGGTGCCCCTCTTCAGCAGGCCTGCGGCTTCGCGAAGCGGGTCGGCGGCGGCCACGGGCGCGCCGTCCGAGGCCAGGAGCCTCAGCGCCGGCCCGCATGCCGCGCAGGCGTTGGGCTGGGCATCGAACCGGCGATCCGCGGGATCGACGTACTCGGCCCCGCACGCCGCGCACAGCTTGAAGGAGGCCATCGAGGTGTTGTCCCGGTCGTAAGGGAGCTTGTGGAGGATCGTGAACCGGGGGCCGCAGTTGGTGCAGTTGGTGAAGGGATAACGGTGGCGCCGGTTCGCGGCGTCGAACAGCTCGCCCACGCAGGCCTCGCACGCGGCCAGATCGGGGGGTATGCCCACCCGCAGATCGCCCGAGCGCTGGCTCGGAACAATCTGGAACCCGCCGTTCCCGCCGGGGGGGATGTCCTCGGTCTGCAGGTGCTCGATCAGCGCCTGCCTCGGAGGCTTGCGGGCCACGCGGTCGAGGAATGCGGCGACGGCGCCCGCTTCACCTTCCGCCTCGGCGACCACGCCTTCCGGGGTGTTCTTCACGAAGCCGGACAGGCCCAGGTCGGAGGCATGGCGAAAGACCGTCGGCCGGAAGCCGACGCCCTGGACCCGGCCGAGGACCGTCACTCTGACGCGCTTCTTCACGGTGCCGCCGGCTTCGCCCCGCGGGCCTTGAGAACCCACTCGATCCATTCCGCCACCCCCTCCCCCGTCACGGCGGAAAGCGGAAACACGGGTACGGTGGCGTTGACCTGCCTCAGGTACTTGAGGCACGCGTTCATGTTGAACGTGAGGTGCGGCAGCAGGTCGGTCTTGGTCAGCACGACCGCCAGGCACTCGCGGAACAGCAGGGGGTACTTCAGCGGTTTGTCCTCGCCCTCGGTCACGCTCAGGACCGCGACCTTCGCGTTCTCGCCGATGTCGAACTCCGCCGGACAGACGAGATTGCCGACGTTCTCCACCACCACGAGGTCCAGCTGGTCCAGCGGAAGATCGCGGAGGGCGACGTACACCAGCTTTGCCTCGAGGTGGCAGGCGCCGCCGGTCAGGAGCTGGCTGACCGGGATGCCCAGCTTCTGGATCCGCTGCGCATCGTGCGTAGTTTCCACGTCCCCTTCCAGGACGCCGAGGCGCAGCCGGCCGCCGAGGTCCCGGGTCGTCCGCTCGAGCAGGGAGGTTTTCCCGCAACCTGGCGCGCCGATAAGGTTCAGCATGGCCAGCCGGCGTTCCCTCAGCAGGTCGCGGCTGGCGCGGGCCCACTTCTCGTTCTCGCCCATCAGGTCGCGGTAGACTCGTATGTTCTTGGCTGTCATGGCGTTTCGATCTCCAGGTTCTCGAGGTAGAGCTCCCTGCCCGTCACCAACTCGATGTCCCCCGAGTTGCAGGTGCCGCACAGGAAGAGGGGCTGGCGTATCTCCCCCGTCCACCCGCACGGGCGGCACCGCGCGGTGATCGGCAGGACTCGAAGCTCGAGCTCCGACCCGGCCGCCACCGTGTCCCGCGTCAGCACCTCGTAGGCCGTCGTGAGGTTCTCGGGCAGGATCTGGTGCATCCCGCCCACGACCACGCGCGCCCGCCGAAGGGACCCCGCCGGCGCCCCGTGCCGGGACATTTCTTCCAGGACGGCGCCGACCAATCCTTCGCAGATGGAGAACTCATGCATGCGGCATCCGGACTTCCCACGGCCTCAGCTAGGCCTGCGGCAGTACGTCACGCAAAGCCCTGGCCAGCCGCTCGATGGACCCGCGGACCGGCTCGCTCATGTCCTGCGCCAGCCCGATCGAGACCGGCTGAATAGCTGCCAACACTATGCTGGCAGAGCAGCGCGCGGTCAAATACTCAAATGCCATGCGCAGCGAGAGTGCGTGCGTCGACAGGCCGCCTGCGTGGATGGCCGTTGAGTCGAAAAGGCGGATTTCCCCCGCCGCCCCGCCGAAATCGACGGCATCCACCACCAGCACCGTATCGGGGCGGTTCCGCGCCGCCTTCTCCAGGTAGTTCTCGGGCGCCACCCCCCCGTCCAACAGATCCGCGGCCACCCCACCCGCGACCCTCCCCACCAGCCAGGACCCTGCGCCGTCGTCGCCCCGCATCCGGTTCCCGACGCCGAGGATGCATACCTTGCCTCGAAGGGCGGTCTTGAGTTGGTGTTCGAGAGTGTCCACGTTGCGGCCTGCCTCTCCGGCCAGGAAGGAACAACTACACGGCGTAGGAGGTCTCCCTGCGGCATCGCGGGCACTGGATCAGGATCCGGTCGGCGCGGCGGGGCGGACCCCCTTCCACCTTGACCCCCTCGTCCACGACGGCCAGGTCCTTTCCGGCGACCAGCATCACGGTGGGATTGGTGAACGCGAGAGGGCCCAGCCGGTCGACCAGCCAGCGAATCTGGTCCACCGGCGCCAGCACGCACCCGCAGAGCTCGCACAGGAGAAGCTCCTTCTCCACCTTCTCCTCGAAATCCTCCGGCGCGAAGCCCACGCAGTCGTACTCGGTGCCGAGCCTGATGCCTTCCTTGGTCACGCAGTAGCGCTCGCACTGGCCGCACCAGATGCAGGCGTCCACGTGCTGGACCAGGCGCCGGCGCGGCGGGGCGGCGTCGACCTCGTCGATCACGTCAATGCACTTCGAGGGGCACACCTCGGCGCAGGCGCCGCAGCCAAGGCACTTGTCCTCGTGATACCGCGGGCGCCCGCGGAACTGCGGGATGGGCTCGTACGGCACCTTGGGGAAATCCGTCGTGTACGGCTTCGAGAACAGCGCCGTCAGCGCCTGTTTCAGAATCCTCGGCTGGAAGAGACACGGCAGCTTCATTTTGACTCCGGCTTGGTCAACCCCGGCTGACCGTCCTCGAGGTACTTGTCCACCACGCTTTTCTCCCAAAGCCTCACTCCCGAAGCGTGGGCACCGCGGGCCAGCGCGTGCGCTGCCGTGGGTGACGTAATCACAATGAACACGGCGCAGATCACGGCCTTGATACCCAGCGCCGAGACGCCAGCCATGACGAGCGCGCCGAGAAGGATGGAGATGGTACCCAGCGTCACACACTTGGTCGCCGCCTGCAGGCGATTGTAGAGGTCGGGCAGACGGACCAGGCCGACACACCCGAAGAAGTCGAACAGGACGCCGATCGCGATCAAGACATACCCGATGGTTTCCCTCATGAGTGCACCTCTCTACTCGTCAAAGCCTCTTCCTTCCAAATGCTTGGCCAGCGCGATGGTCCCGATGAAAGACAGGAGCGACCAGGATATCGCGATGTTCATGTACCAGTCCTGCCCGCTGCTCAACGACAGGACGACGCAGAATCCCACGATGACGATGCCGAGGATATCCATGGCGACCGTCCGGTCCGCGGGCGTGGGCCCCGCGGCGATCCGGTACAGGCACAGGAAGCTGCAGAGCATCAGGCCTGCGACAAACACACCCATCAGGATGGACAGTCCCATCTCAGCACCTTCTTTCCTCGCCCTTCACTCGAGTATCCTTTCCAGGACCCGTTCGAACTTCTCCACGATCAACCGGGTTGCCTCCTCGACGTCCTGCGACTGCACGTTGATCCAGTGGATGTAGATGTAGCCGTCGTCCGTAATGTCCACGCTCATCGTGCCCGGCGTGAGAGTGATCGAGTTGCACAAGGCGGTTCTTCCCGACTTGCTCTTCAACCGGGTCCTTACCTTGACGATGCCGGGGTGGATCGGCATGGCGGGGTGCATCACGCGGTACATCACGTCTATGTTCGCCCTGATCATCTCCCAAAGGAACATCGGCACATAGTAGAGGGCCCAGAGGTAGCGGCGGGGATGGTAGAACAGGTGCGGCCGTTCGGTGAACATCTCGCCGAACAGCAGCGCGGTAACCAGGCTGACCACCACCCCCACGACGAGGCTCTGGCCATCCAGGGCCCCCGTCAGGGGGTCGAAGGGCCACACCAGGAGGAACCACGTCACGTACGAGACTATGAACAGCGTGATTTTTTTCATGGCAGCACCTTGTCCGCGTACCCCGCGGGTCCCTGCAGGAGAGCCTCCACGGCGGGCTGCAGCACCAAGGCCCGGACGCCGGGAACGAGCAGCAGCCCCAGCCCCACGCAGAGCAGCGCGAGGACCACCATGGGCACGGTCATGAGGGCGGGCACCTCCTTCACGTTGTGCCCTTTCTCCTTCGCCCGCTCCAGGAACGCGTACCGCTGGACCTTGGCAAAGGCAACGAGGCAGACGATGCTGGCGAAGACCGCGCACGCCGCGAGCGCGTACCGGCGGGCCTGCACGCAGGCGAGAATGATGATCAGCTTGCTCCAGAACCCGTTGAACGGAGGGATGCCCGATATGGACATGGAAGCGATCAGCGACGTGTTGGCGGTGACGGGCATCCTGTCGCGAAGACCGCCCATCTCCTTGAGGTCGCGGGTCTCCAGCTCGTAGACGAGGGCCCCGGAATTCAGGAAGAGCAGCGACTTGAAGACCGAGTGGTTGACGAGGTGGAACAGGCCCCCGAGTATGCCCAGCGGCGTGCCCAGCCCGACCCCGACCAGGATGTAGCCCACCTGGCTGATGCTGGAGTAAGCGAACAGCCGCTTGATGTCCCACTGGCCCGCCGCCAGGAGGATGCCGAGCACCATGGAGGTCGCCCCCAGCACGATGAAGAGGGCGGAGGCCACGGGCTGGAAGCCGAACACGTTGAACACCACGCGAATCATCGCATAGATGCCCAGCACCTTGATCACCACCCCCGAGAGCATGGCCGAGATCGGCGCGGGGGCCGACGGGTGCGCGTCCGGCAGCCAGGCGTGGAACGGAACCAGGGCGGCTTTGATGCCGAAGCCCGCTATCAGAAGGCCGAGACAGAAGTTGAGCCCCGGGCTGGCGCCGGCCTGCGCCATGCTGCGGGCCAGATGGGCCATGTTGAGGGTCCCCAGAATCCCGTAGAGCACCGCGATGGCCAGCAGCACCAGCGCGGAACCGATCTCGGAAATCACCATGTACTTGAAGGACGCCTCCAGTTCCTCGGCCTCGCAGCCGAACCCGACGAGCGCATAACACGCGATGGAAGCGATCTCCATGAACACGAACAGGTTGAACAGGTCTCCCGTAATGACCATCCCGTTCATCCCCGCCAGCATCAGCATGAACAGGCTGTAGTAGCGGGCTTTCGAGGTGTACTGCTCCATGTAGTTCACGGAAAACAGCGTCGCCATGAAGCTGACCAAGGCGACGGTGATCAGCATCAGCACGGTCAGCCCGTCCACGACCAGCGTGATCCCGATGGGGGGTTCCCACCGGCCCATGATGTACCGCCCGCTCGCGCCGACGAAGGAAAGCGCCAAGCCCAGCAACGAGAACGTGATCAGGTTGCTGAGCAGGTCGGGGAGACGCGCGAACTTCTTTCCGCCGTGGGACCAGGAGACCAGGGGCAGAAGGAACGCCCCGGCCAGCGGCACCGCCACGAACAGAGGTAGCAGATTCATCTTCATCCTTCCCGCCGTCAGCCTTTCAACTTCTTGATCTCCGAGATATCGAACGTGCCGTACCGCTCATACAGGCGAATGGCCAGGCCCACCAGGAGCGCCGTGACGCCGAGGCTGATCACGATGGACGTGAGGACCAGCGCCTGCGGCAGCGGGTCCACGGCGCGCACCGCGAATGTCGCCACATCGGCCTTTGGGTCCAGGATCGGGGCGATCCCTCCGCGCCGGTACCCCAGCAAGATGAAGAAGAGATTGATGGCATAGTCCATGATGGCCAGCCCGATGACAATCTTCACGATGTTCTTCTTCGCGACGACCCCGTAGAGGCCGATCATGAACAGAAGCAGACACAGTATGTAGACCATGTTCCCCGCCCTTTACTTGCGTTTCCTCATCTTGAGCCGGTCCTTCTCCAGGACCACGTGGGTCACCGAGAGCACGATGAAGACCAGGAACAGCGAAGCGCCCACCTTGATGCCGATCGCGAGGTTGCACAGGGGGATAATGCCGGCGCTGAAGATGTGGAAATCGTGGCCGGGGTAGTTGCGGTGGATGTAGTTCAGGAAGAACTGGCCTCCCAGGACCATGCCCAGCCATGCGATGACCAGGAACATCAGGGCTCCGGCCGAATCCAGATGCGCCACCGCCGTGGTGCTCAGTCTCCGAAGGGCCACGTCTTTCCCGTACGCCAGCATCATGAGCACGAACGTGCAGGCCACAATCACACCCCCTGCGAACCCGCCTCCCGGAGTGAGGTGGCCGAAGAGGACAATGTACCAGCCGAAAAGGAAGATGAATCCCTTGATCCAGCGGGTCACCGTCTGCACGATCACCGTCATTCCGGTCATCGATGGTCTCCTACTCCTCCACAGGTGCTTCTTCCTTCTTCTTCCGCGCCTTGCTGCGCAGGATCGCCAAGGCCCCGATAACAGCGGCGAAGATCACCGTGGCCTCGCCCAGGGTGTCGTAGCCGCGGTAGTCGAGAATGATGGCGGCGACCATATTGGCCGCGCCGGTTTCCTTGAGCCCCGCGCGCAGGTAGTGCGTGGCGGGCGCCGCCTCCCCCAGTCGGTCGATGACAGGATGTCCGAAGGCCGGCAGGGACTGCAGGGCCATGACGCCGAAAACGAAAACCAGCATCAGCATGGCGACGCCGACCGTCATGCTGAAGAAGTCCCTCTCTTCCTCGACGGACGTGAGATCGCGGCTGATGGTCGCCCGGATGAGGATGACCAGCGTGAGCACCTCCACCACCACCTGCGTGATGGCGATGTCCGGCGCCCCGAGGAACAGGAAGGCCACGCTCACCCCGAAGCCCACCGCGCCCACCGAGATCACCGAGGCGAGGAGATCCTTGGTCTCCAGCGCCACGATCGCGCCGATGATCATGAAAACGAGCAGCACCCCAAAGAACTCAGCCATTCGGCCCTCGCATCAGGAAATACAGAATCAGGACGAGTCCCGCAAAAGCCCACGACACGTAAAGCGGCAGCAGCCCTGTGTGGACAGCGCGCAAGGCCCCCACGAAGTAGAAGATCGTCTTGGCCCCGACGTTGTAGATGTCGAACAGCCGCCGCCGGGCTCCCTCGTAGAGGGTCTTCAGCGGCGAGAGTTCCTCCACCGTCCCGTAAAAATCAACCCCGGTCACTTCCAGGTCGCGGACCCCGGAGGCCGCCTCGCCATGGACGTAGGTTTCGCTCATGATCTCCCCGCCGATGTACGTATCGCACACGCGCGGCGCCCGCGCGCTCGTCAGCGCGTAGAACAGCAGCCCCAGGACGAACGCCGCTGCCAGCATCGCCGTGGCCGCACCGGCCCACCACACGCCCGAGAGATAGATCCCGGCCGGGACGGCCGGAAAGATCAGCCCGCGGAGAGGCAGGCGGTACGCAAGCACGCCGAAGACGATGCACGCCGCGGCCAAAACCAGCGGAGGCAGGAACATCGTCGGGCCGACCTCCCGGGGCCTGCGCTCCCGCACGTCCGTGGCCGGCTTCCGGAGGAACACCGCGTGCAGGACCTTGACAAAGCTGGCGAGCGTCAGCGCGGAGCCCAGCATCGCGGCCGCCAGCCATACGACCCACAGGGAATCCTGCCCGCCCGAGCTGATGATGCCCTGGTAGACCATCCACTTGGACGCGAACCCGTTGAGCGGCGGGATGCCGGAGATGGACAGCGCGGTCACGACGAACGCGACGAAGGTCAGCGGCATGGCCTTCGCCAGCCCCCCCAGCTTGTCGAGATCGGTCGTGCCGGTCTTCTGCTCGACCGCGCCGGCGGTCAGGAACAGCGCCGTCTTGTACAGGGCGTTGTTGAGCATGTGGAACAGGCCGCCGGCCAGCCCCACCGGGTTGCCCGAACAGATGCCGAGCACCATGTAGCCCACCTGGCTCACGGCGTGGTACGAAAGCAGACGCTTCATGTCGTGCTGCACCAGCGCCATCATGACCGCGAGGATCACGGTGGCCGCCCCGACGGCCATGAGCAGCATACGCGCCCCGGGGCTCATCACGAACAGCCCGTTCACCACGCGAACCAGGAGGTAGATCCCGAGGAGCTTGTCCAGCGAGGCGGGCAGCAGCGCCGCCACGGGGACCGGCGCCTTCTCGCCGCAATCGGGAACCCAGGTATGAAAGGGCATCGAACCCGCCTTGGCCAGCGCGGCCGCGACCAGCGAGAAGAAAGCGACGTGCGCGAGAACTCGCCCCAGCGCCAGCGCCTCCCCGTCCATCCTCGTGGACCCGGCCATCCGCCAGAACAGCAGCACCCCCAGCATCATCACGGAGTCGGAGCCTCCCACGATGACCAGGGCCTTCTTGGCCGCCTTGGACGCCTCGGGCCCCGCCAGCCCGATCATCAGGTACATGGCCAACCCGAGGCAGCCCCAGAATACCAGCAGCAGAACCAGGTCGTTCGCGAGGACGGCCCCGAAGGACAGGCCCAGGGTCCACAGGAGATAGGCGTAGTACTCCCGCTGTCTTTCCCGGCCCTTCATGAAGCCGACGGAGTAGAGCGCGATCAGGAAGCCGAACACCGCCGTGGCCAAGAGCACGAACGCACTGAGCCCGTCCACCCGCAGGCTGAGCCAGGCGCCCCAGTTGAGGATGCCGCGGGGACCGGAGAAGACGCGCCAGGCGAGAGCGACGGTAAACGCGGACGCCGCCACGGCGAGTGCCGCGCGCACCGCGTCCCACGCCCTCGGCAACAGCAGGCAGACCAGGCCGGCGAGGAACGTGAACGCGATCGGCATGACCATCGGATGTTGCAGCAGCTCCGTCACGCTAGGTCTCCAGCCTCAGCTGGGGACCTTCGTACCCCAGCTCCTTCTTCAGCTTCGCCGTCTTCTCCTGCGACAGGCGGATCAGATCCGCCGAGGTCCAGACTCTCTTCCCGGTTCTCACATCCAGCGCCGCCATGCGCTCGGTGCAGCAATAGCACGGGTCCACCGCCGCCAGGATGATGGTGGCATCCGCCACGCTCTGCCCGATCACCGCTTCGCGGTCCGTCACGATGTTCATGAAGCTCGGCGCGCGGACCTTGTGCCGGGCCGGCCGGTTCGTCCCGTCGCTGCGGATGTAGTGAAAGACCTCGCCCCGCGGCGCCTCGTAGTGGCCGATGCCCTCGCCCGGCTTGATCTCTTTCGGGTTCGAGTCCACCGGGCCGGGCACGGTCTGCAGCTTGTCGAGGCACTGCTCGATGATCCGGATGGATTCGTACATCTCGAGAACCCGCACCACGGCCTTGTCGAAGACATCGCCGTTCTGCGTCACGATGACCTTCCAGTCCACCAGCCCGTACGCCGCGTGCGGATGGTCGCGGCGCACGTCGATGTCCACCCCGGAGGCCCGCGCGGTCGGGCCGAGCGCGCAGTAGTCGGTGACCTGCTTTTTCGTGAGGACCCCCACCCCCTTGGTCCGCGCGTGGATCAGCGGGTCGTCCACGACGGCGCCTTTGAAGAGGTCCAGCGGACGTTTCAGGCCATCGAGCATCTTGCGGATGGTCGGGAGGTCCTCGGCCTTGATGTCGCGGCGCACGCCGCCCGGCTTCATCATCGCATAGTGGTTCCGGTTGCCGCTGATCAGCTCGAAGACGTCGAGGACGCTCTCGCGGTACCGCCACGCCCACATCCAGACGGTGTTGAACCCGAGGAAGTGTCCGGCCAGACCGAGCCACAGGAAGTGGGAATGGATCCTCTCTAACTCGCCGATCACGGACCGGATGTAGAGCGCGCGCTCCGGGACCTCGACATCGCCCGCGTCTTCCACGGCCTGCACGCACGCGATCGGGTGGGAGGACGAGCAGATGCCGCAGATGCGCTCGACCAGGAAAACGGTCTCCTCGTAGGTCTTCGACTCGGAGAGCTTCTCGATGCCCCGGTGGTTGTAGCCGATCTCGATGTCCAGGTGGACCACCTTCTCGCCCTCGACGTGGAGCTTGAAGAACTCCGGCTCTTCCTGGAGCGCGTGGTACGGTCCGATCGGCACTATGGTTCGTTTCGTCATGGGGCCGTCATCTCACGTAGTCCCGGCGGAGGGGGTACTTCCCCTCCGGCCACTCGTCGCTCAGCAGGAGGTGCCTCAGGTCCGGGTGGTTCCGGAACTTGATGCCCAGCAGTTCCCACATCTCGCGCTCGATCCATTCGGTCCCGATGCAGATGGAGGCCACGGAATCGATCTCGGGGTTCTGCCGGCCCAGCTTCGTCCGGACGGTCACCACGAACCCCAGGCGGTCGAACGCCCAGTGGTACAGGATCTCGATGGCCGTCGGCGTGTCCAGCCCCGTGGCGATCTGGAAGCGCGCACCCAGGTCCTTGAACATCAGGCGGGTCGTTTCCGGGATGTCCTCCGGCTTCACCTCGAGGTAGATCCGCTTGCGCGACTTCTCGAAGAAGTCCACGATCTTCCCGCCGAGCCGGTCCCTGATACGCGTTATGATTTCTTCCCGCGTCACTTCTTTCCCCTCAGTTTTCCGATCAGCTTCACCACGGCCAGGATCATGGCCTCGGGCTTCGGCGGACACCCCGGCAGGTACGCATCAATCGGGATGTACTTCCCCACAGGCTCGTCCCAGTTGTACGACGGCCGGAACATGAGGCCCGTGCAGGCGCAGCCGCCGATCGCGATCACCACAACGGGCTTCGGCGCCTGCTCGTAGACGCGCTTCGCACGGATCGCCGCCTTCTTGTTGAAGATCCCCGAGAGCAGAATCACATCCGCGTGCTTGATGCTCCCCACCAGGGTGATGCCGAACCGTTCGAGATCGTACCGCGGCGTCAGGGCATCGAGAATCTCAATATCGCAGTTGTTGCACGCGCTTCCCCCCATGTGGAAAACATTCAGCGACCTCGTCAAAGCCTGTATCGCAAAACTCATTCTCTCACCAGCCTGCCGTAGCCAAGACCACCGCGGCCAGCGCGGCCACCGTCGCGGGGCCCCAGAAGAACTTCACCGCGTGGTCGATGCGGACCCGCGGCGCCGTGTTCCGGACCAGCACGATGATCACCACCAGCCCCACGTACTTCAGCACGCCCAGCACGATGCCCACCGCGCCCTGGTCGAGCGCGATCCCGCCGCAGAACAGCGCCACCAGGAACATCGGCATCGTGAACAGCATCATGGCCCGCGTCAGCTTGAAGACGGCCAGCGGCGGCCCCGAGTACTCGATGTATGCCCCGCCCGTCAGCTCGGTCTCGGCCTCCGGCATGTCGAACGGCACCAGCGTCAGCTTGGCCTGCATGCAGACGATGGCGACCAGCAGGGCCAGGATGCCCGAGGGCGCGGCCACCGCCGCCGGCGCGGACAGGATCTCGCCCAGGCGGATGCTGTGCGCCTGGACGACCGGCACGAGGGCGACGAGGACAAACGGGAGCTCGTAGCCAATCACCAGCTTCATCTCGCGGCTGCCGCCCAGCGAGGCCAGCGGGTTGCGGGAGGCGAACGCGCCCAGGATTGTGGACAGCGCCGGCAAGGTCAGCAGGTACAGCAGCACGATGAGGTCGCCGACGAACGTCTGCGTCGGCGCCATCATGGCGCGCCAGATGATCGTGGAAGCGAGGGCCACGCCCGCGAAACCGACCAGGGGCGCCGAGAGGAAAAGCCACATCGGCGCGCCGGCCGGTACCGAGGTCTCTTTGATCATCAGCTTGGCGATATCGTAGAACGGCTGGAGGAACGGGGGCCCCACGCGCATCTGGACGCGGGCCGTGACCTTGCGGTCGATCCAGCTGGTCACGAGACCGGCCACGGCGGTGAACAGCAGGCCGGGGAAGACCAGCAGCTCCAGGATGGCTCGGACGTAGGTCATGGTTACACGTTCATCTTGTCCCACTTGCGCGAATGCACGGCCAGATGGTCGTTCAACAGGTAGATCCCTTTCTGCGCATCCTCCTCCACCTCGCGGTACTCGATGGCGTTCTTGACGCAGACGAAGGTGCAGGGCGGCGGTTGGCCCTCGGCCAGCCCCACGCAGAAGTCACACCGAGTGACGTAGAAGGGCAGCGTGTCCGGCAGGATGGTCCCGAAGGGGCAGGCGTGGCTGCAGCACTTGCAGCTCACACAGCGCAGGTTGTACCGCTTGAGCACGCCGTCGGGCTGCCGCTCCAGCGCCTCGAAACGGCACGCCGCCACGCAGCTGGGGTTCTCGCAGCGGCGGCAGAAGAGCAGGAACGCGGCGAGCTCCCGCAGGGCCAGGATGCCGTGGTCCGTCAGGTTCGGCCGGTAGAAGTAGGCGCACTGGACGGTGCACTTCCCGCACTCGTCGCACTTCTCCATGTCTATGAACAGACGCTTGGGCATGACTTCTCTACTCCCAGATCCTGGGGACCGACTGCACCGTTCCGTACGGGAACACCGGCCCGTCCTTGCACGCGTAGTAGTTGCCGATCCGGCAATGCCCGCATTTCCCCACCCCGCAACTCATGTTCTTCTCCATCGAAAGGTAGATGCTCTCCGGCGGGTACCCCCGCCCCAGCAGCGACAGCGTGGCGAACTTCATCATGATCGGCGGACCGCACACCACGGCCACGCCGCCCTTCGGGTCGCAGGGCAGGTTCTTCTCGTCCAGAATCGTGGTGACCACGCCAACCGGCCCGGTCCAGCCGCTGTCTCCCTTATCCACGGTAACGAGGATATCGAGTTCGTTCCCACGCCCCCACCCCCGCAGGAGGTCCTGCCGGAAGACAATGTCCGCCGGCGTCTTGGCGCCGTAGCGGATGATGATCTTCTTGAAGTTCTGGACCTCCTGCAGGAGGGCGAAGAGCAGGGCGCGGAGCGGCGCCAGCCCCACGCCCCCGCCAACGATCACCACCTCCCGGCCGCGGAACTTGTCGATCGGATAGCGCTGCCCGAGCGGTCCCCGGATGCCGACGTCGGCGCCCGGCGCCAACGCGTGCAGGCGCTCCGTCACCGCACCCACGCGCATGATGGTGATTTCCATGTGGTCGGCGACCGCCGGCGAGGAGGACGGGGTGAACGGCGCCTCCCCCACGCCGGGCACCGTCAGCTCGACGAACTGGCCCGCCTCGAACCGCACCGGCGTCGAGGGCCGCACGACGAACGTCTTGATCGTCGGCGTCTCGTCCACCACCTTCTCCAGCTTCGCTGGGACGGGCATGTAAAGGTCAGGCTTCATCCACCGCTCGCTTCAGCACATCCCGGATATCGATCTTTCCGGTGCACGCCTCGGTACACCGGCCGCAGCCATCGCAGGCATAGGTCTTCAGCGCGTCCGGGAAGAAGTTGAATTTCTTGTCGAACCGATTGAGGAGGCGCTCCGCGCGGTGCGGACGGAGGTTGGCTCCGCCGGCGACGCGCGCGAAGGTCTTGAGGAGGCACGAATCCCAGAGCTTCGTGCGGGCCGACCCGCATCCCTTGGAGGCGCCGTCCGCCAGCAGGAAGCAGTGGCACGTGCAGCAGCAGAAGTTGCAGGCGCCGCACTCCACGCAATCCTTCGCGAAATCGTTCCAGAGCTCCGAATCGAAAGACTTCTGGATGGCCTTCTGGAGATCCATGCCGGGGCGCAGGCCCTTCTTCGCGGCCTGGTCCGCCACGCGCTGGTACATGGCGCTCCGGCTCTTGTCCCGTTCCCGCAGGATCTCCTCGTCCGCCGGAACCAGGCAGTCCGCCGCCGCCTTGAGCACCTCTTCACCCCGGGCGCTGCCCGTCTCGATCACGTAGCCTTTCGAGGTGGGCGAAAGGTTGATGTCGAACCCGCTTTTGGCGTGCGGCTGTTCGCCGACCACCGGGCAGAAGCACGCCTCGAGACAGCCCGTGCAGTCACAGGACACCAGCACTGTCTTCTTCCGGGCTTCCGCGTAGAGGGGATCCACCGGTTCCGTGTTCAGCAGGACGTAGTCGTGGATCCTCAGGGCCGACAGGTCGCAATTCTTCACGCCGAGGACTATCCGTTCCGGCAGGGGCGCCTGCGGCGACTCCTTCGTCACGTCGCCGAGGAACTCGCGCGGGCGGAAGACCAGCGACTTGAGCGGCTCCACGGGGCGATAGGCGCCCAGGGTGTGCGTGTCGGGCTGCCAGGCGGGGGCATGGACGAGGTGGTATTGACCATCCGGAGAAGCGCGCAGAGCGTACACCGAGCGACCGCGGCTGATCGCCGACAGAAAAACGTTTACCGTCCGGTTCTCCGCCAACTTGTAGGGCATGGGCCGTTTCCGGGTACGAGTGCCGCAAACACTATAACAGGGAGGATGGGCAGACAAGGAAATTTGTCGGAGAGGGGACCCGGCTGGTCTGAGTTACCTCGCCGCCTCGGAACGAATCATTTCGGCGTACTTCTCGAGGCGCTGCTCCAGCGCGGGCGAGAGCTTTTCGCCCGGACCGACGTGCTGGGGCTGGATACCGAAGATGACGATCTGCTCCGGGCATTCGCCGAGCCTGCGCGACAGAGCGATGACCTCCAGCAGGTCACCCTCGTGCAGGGAAAATCCCGTAAGTTCTTTTCGGCTGGCAACTTCCGACGGCGTGAACCGGCGGACAGCGCCGGGTTCTTCGCCCATGAACGCGCAGTCCACGAAGATCGCCTTGCGCCGGTTCGCCATGGCATGCAGGGCCGACATGCCTGACGCGCCGGCGTCCACGAGGTCCGCGCCGGGCAGATCCAGGGGCCCCGCGGCAAGGGCCCGGAGCACGTGGATGCCGACGCCTTCGTCGGACTTCAGGAGATTGCCGAGGCCGATGATGACGATGGGATTCATGGGAAGATATGACTAATGGTTGATGGTTAATGGCGAGTGTACACCTCATCAACCATTAACCATCAACCATTCCTAGACGAATTCCACGTCCAGGTAGTGCGTCGAGCAGGAGATGCACGGGTCGTAGGCGCGGACCAGCATCTCGAGCGCCAGGCGGATGTCGTCCTGCGGCTTGCTGATGATCTGCGGCACCAGGGCCTCGAAATCCTTCTGGATGTTGGCGTGGTTCTGGTTCGTCGGGATACAGCAGTTGGCCTTGACGCAGTTGCCTTTCTTGTCGAAGGCATAGCGGTGGAACAGGATCCCGCGCGGGGCCTCGACGCCGCCAGCCCCCTCCCCTTCCTTCGGCTGGACCTTGGGGACCTCGCGCTTGATCCCGGCGGTCAGCACCTCGTCGATCAACCGGAGGCTGTCCTCCGTCACTTGGACCAGCTCGACGACCTGGGCCACGCTGTTCATGTAGGGGTTGCCGCAGCCCTTCTTGAGGCCGAGCTTCTTCGCGGTCTCCTTCGCCAGGGGATGGAGGTGGTCCGCGTTGAGGTTGAACCGGGCCAGGGCGCCGCACATGTAGGACTCGCGGTGCCACTTGCACCACTTGGCCGTGGACTGGGACGAGACGTACTCGTTGGACACGGATTCGAACGCCTGGACGGGCACCGTTTCCTTCGTGTCGGTGCTGCCGATCCGGCCGTGGTAGAACGAGTAATGGCCGGGATCGACCAGGGCCACGTACTCGGTCGGCCGGTCGAAGGCCGGGAGCTTGCCCGCGAGCGAGAGCACGACGTCGGCCACGGTCTTGAGGTCGGGGATGGCGCCCTTGAGCGTCTTCTGCAGTTCGCGGAGGTACGACTCGGCGGGCAGGCTTGCGAACCCGCCCGGCTTCACGGTCACCGGGTGCGTCATGCGCCCGCCGATCGCCTCCATCCACTGGTTGCCGATGCGGTGCAGCCGGATGACCGTCTTGACCACGTCGGGGTGGCTGGCCACCAGCGGCACCACCGACTTCTGGCCGAGCAGATCGGGTGCGACGAGGTAGCCGACGTGCAGGCTATGGCTCTCCATCTGCTCGGAGTAGTGGAGCAGCATGCGGAGCTTGTCGGTCTGCTCCGACACCGTGATGCCCAGGGCGTCCTCGATCGCCTTGATCGCCGCGAAGGTGTGCGTCACCGAGCAGATCCCGCAGATCCGGCTGACGATGGTCTGGATGTCCTCGAAGCTGCGGCCGCGCACCATGGCCTCGAAGAAGCGGGGCGCCTCGGGCACCTGCCACTCGAGCTTCTCGATCTTGCCGTCGGAGGCCCGCAGGACGATGTTCCCGTGACCCTCGACGCGGGTCACGTGGTGCACATGGATGTCGATCGTCCTAGCCATCGGTACGCTCCTGCTTGCTGTTAAAGAGGACCAGCCGGCCCTTCAGGTCATCCGCGGTCTTCCCGTACTGCTCCATGACCTCGCGCGCGGCCTGCACGTTCGGGTCGTCCACGTAGCCGCG
This sequence comes from Verrucomicrobiota bacterium, assembly GCA_043803015.1. Classification (GTDB taxonomy): domain Bacteria; phylum Verrucomicrobiota; class Kiritimatiellia; order CAIQIC01; family JAGNIJ01; genus JAZDKK01. The sequence continues at coordinate 500 of JAZDKK010000009.1, read as the reverse complement.
GCAGCCGAAGCACCAGAACCCGGCCGTCGGGCACGGCGCGTTGCAGCCCGCCCGCGTGACCACACCCAGGCAGATCTCGTTGTACTCGTAGCGGCAGATCGTGCCGCGCATCTTGCACTCGACGCAAACCGGGTAGTTCGGCACCACCGGCTCTTTGCCCAGGGCCAGGCACCGCACCACGTAGGTGAACTCCTTGTTGTTGATGGGACAGCCGTGGACCTTGTAGTCCACCTTGACGACCTCGTGGATCGCCTTGGTCGCCGCCGTCGCGAGGTGCGGCATCCCGGCGTCCTGGCCGTACACGCACCGCTTGACCTCCTCGAGATCGAAGTTGTCCTTGAGTTTATTGACCCCGCCGATCGTGGCGCAGGCGCCCAGGGCGATGAGGATCTTCGCCCGCTCGCGGATCTTCTTCACGCGCTCCTCGTCCTCGGGCCGGGTGATGGACCCCTCGATGATGGCGATGTCATACTCCTCGCTCTGCTCCGACATGGCCTCGC
>JAZDKK010000008.1:0-20876 GCA_043803015.1 Verrucomicrobiota bacterium | reverse complement strand
GGGGAGAGGGAATCGCACAAATGTCATGCGACTTACTGCGTTCGTACTAGATTAGAGCGGGTCAAACGCGTCCTTGGACGCGTAGCACATGGGGCACCGCCACGCAGGTGGCAGCTGTTCAAAAGGCGTGTTGGCTGGGATTCCGCGACCGGGATCGCCTGGCGCCGGGTCGTAAACATATCCACAACAGGTGCATACCCACTGAGAGTAGCGCATCCTCTCTTCGGTCACGCGGATTCCCTCGTTTGGGAGATTCGATGCGGATACACTGTACACAAAGGGAAGAGCCCAAGTGAAGCAGAAGCCTTCCGCGAGCGCCTGAGTAAGCACAGGGGGTGCCCATGATCACACGCGTTTGCGACCGTTGCGGCCAGCCGATCGAGGAGGGGGGCCTGCGCTATGAGGCGAAAATCCAGGTTTTTGCTGCTTATGATCCCTTGGAGATCTCGTTCGAGGACCTCGCCGCAGACCACACGGAAGAAATCAGGCAGATTATCGAGAAATGCGGAGATTTGACCGAGGAGGAGTTGATGAAAGATGTCTATCTGGACTTCCACTTTGACCTGTGCAGGCCGTGCCAGAGGGCCTACATTAAGGATCCGTTGCCGGTTGCCAGGTAATCGGTGCGTTTATCCTTGACAACTTTTCCTAAAGTAGTTGTTTACTCCCGCCGAATCCTGAGTACATTACACGAACCATTTTCCATCTTGGTTCTGTAGTTCGAATCCGAAGCCACGGGAGGCAAACCTGCGTTAGCAGGCAGTGGCGATCGGACAATCACCCCGAAAAGACTGAGGCAGACAGTGGACTTCGCGTTCCAGCGCGAGCCGGCTATCAAAGCCATTGTCCTGCTGGTGGGCACAGTGACCCTGGCCACCCAGCTGGCAATGGTATCGGTCCGTTCTGCCCCTGCGCGTATCGAGATACGTCAAGAAATATCTGACCAGAAGACATCTGACCCGGTTGGGATTCCCGCACCTGCAGAGCAAACCGACTTCGCGCCGGATCGCATTGCCGAGTGGTTGGTCGAGGCCGTCGTTCAGGTCGAGTCAGGTGGAAGCTCGCGGAAGATCGGCGACGCAGGGGAGCGCGGGATCATGCAGATCAAGTGCGCCACGTGGAGTCACACGACCCGGCGCGTTTTCGGACACGCGGTGCACTTCGACCGGGCTTTTGACCCCAATCTGAACCGCCTGATCGGAAGGGCGTACCTGGCTGAGATGTCGGCTTTCCTGCGGCACTATCGGCGCGCGTGGCGTGCCGATGAGCGGTCGCTTCTGCTGGCCTGCTACAACGCGGGTCCCGCCCGGGTGCTGCAGGCTCGTTTTGATCTCCGGCGGCTGCCGCAGTCCACGCAGAGCTACGTGCAGCGTGCGACCGCCCTGCACGACTACTACCTCGCGGAAGACACCTCCAGGGCCAAAACGCTGCTGGTGGCGGAGAACGGTGCGCCGGATCCGGCCGCGCTGGGTTCGTGAAGAGCTGGGACAACCCGCCCTCGCGTCACTCTTTTTCCCCGAACAGCTTGGCGTCGAATTCCTTCCTCTTCAGCCCGCCCAGCGGATTCGGCTCACCTCGGATCAGGCCGCGGATGACGCCGATCTCCTCGGAAGAGAAATGCTTCCCGTGGAGCCGGTGGCGCTCAAACGCATCGTAGGCTATGGGCGTCACCGCCCGGACGATACCGGCGATGGCGAGTGCGTACTGCCGGATCTCCCACTGGGCGTGCTTGTCCATGCGGAGCTCGAGGAAGTGAAGGAGATTGTGCAGGTCCATCTGCCAGTACCATTGCGTGTAGAGCGACAGCGGCAGATTGATCCGCGCCAGTTCGCGCGCAATGCCGTCTTTCAGAAGCTCCTCGTAGGAGGCGTAGAGCGAGCCCTGGTCGCGCTTCAAGATATCCAGGACCTTCTGCCGGAGCCCGGGCGGCACCTCCCGCTCATCCCGGCCCTGCTTGTTGTCGTCGCTCTGGCCCTTGATCTCGGACTCGGGCGGCACGTAGAACTCCTCGGCCATCACGCTGTAGCGGCCGGAGATCTCGTTGATGCGGGCCATGCGGTGCCGCACCCACTGCCGTGCCACGAAGATGGGCATCTTGCAGTGCAGTTCCAGGACGACATGCTCGAAGGGGGAGGTGTGCTGGTGCCGGAGGAGGTAGTCGATCAGGATCGTGTCGTCGCGGAACGTCTTGGTGCCCTCGCCGTACGACACGCGGGCGGCCTGGACGATCCGCCGGTCGTTGCCCATGTAGTCCACCAGGCGCACGAAGCCGTGGTCGAGCACCTTGATCTCTTTGTCGAGCAGCGCTTCAGCTTCGGGTGTCGTTTCGTGAGCCATCGAACATCCTTTCGTAGCAGAAGAATCGAACGCGCGTGTTGATTGAATAGGACACCACGGGAGTCAGTACAAGATTTTTCAATGAGTCTTTCTGCCCCTGTATTTCAAGACCATTCAGCCGTCACTTTGAGATTGAGCCACCATTGACTGCAGGCTATAATGCCGGGGCGCGCGGGGAGTGAACTTGCTTTGCAAGGTAAAGCGCAAGTCGGCAAGGAGGCCGGCCCTGTCACGCAGATGCGTTCCCTGGAGACCGAACAATGAAGCTCAAGACAAACCTGCAACTCAGTGCGGTCATTCCGATTGTGTTCGCCATCGCCGTGACGCTGCTTCTGATGTGGCAGTTCCGTTCCACGGCGGCGGCGGATCTGCTGGACACTCCATTCGTAGCCGTCCTGGGGCTTCTCGGCGTCATCATGGCGGCCGTGGTTGTTTCCTACAGCCGGGATATTTTGAAGAAGATCAGGATTCTGGACGCATGGACCGACACCATTCTGAAAGGCAACTTGGACTACCACGCAGAGATGGATTCATCGGACGATGAGATCGGCCGCCTCTCCGCAGCCTTGAGCAAACTGATTCGTGAAGTAAAAGAAGCAAGCACCGCTTTGCATGAACAGGTGGAGGAGCACAGGCGCGAGGCCGATAAGCAGAAACAAAACGCGGCATCTTCCCAGGAGGGAATGCGTCATATGGCGCAGGCTATCGGCCGGTTCAAGGGTGCGCAGGAAGAAGTGGTGCACAAGGAACGGCAGAGAGTGTTGAAGCAGGTGGTCAGGGGTGTCATACACGAGCTGAGCGACGCCCTAACGCCTGTTCTGGGCGCAGGGGATCTCGTCTGTGCCCATCCCGAAATGCTGAAAGACCAGGCCTGGACCCTGCAACAAGTCGAAACCATGCATGCGGGAGTCCATCGAGCCCGGAAGTCGTTGAAGAACCTGGCCGGAGTATTCCACCAGCCGCAACAGGAGACGCAGCCCCTAGATCTTAATCTTGCCGTCAAGCGCGGGCTGGCTCTTGCGGAAACGCGCTGGAAAGAAGAGGGCCTCGCTGACAAGGTCCCCGTTAGAATTCAAACGGATTTCGCCGTGACGGCGACCGTATTGGGGGAAGACACGGACATAGAGGACGCCGTGGCGGCGCTCATTCTGAACTCCATGGAAGCCATGCCGGGCGGCGGGACCATAACGGTTTCAACAATGATCCATGGCCCATCTGCCGTCCTGGAGGTGCGGGATTCAGGCAAAGGCATGTCGGATGAAGTCCGGAATCGGTGTCTGGATCCGTTTTACTCGACGAAGAAACGCATGAGAAGCGGGATGGGATTGACGATGGTGGCCAGCACGGTTTACCGGCACGGGGGGAGCCTGGAAATCAGAAGCGAAGCAGGCCAAGGCACGCGCATCTTCGTTTCCTTGCCCCTGTGGAAAGAACGCGGGGCCGAGAAAGCCCTTGATCTGCAAGATGTACGCGGCGGAAATCTGCGCATTCTCGTCGTGGATGACGATGCGTGGACGCGCGAGGCGATTAAGCAGGCGCTCAACGCCATGGGACATACAGCCGAGGCGGTCGCCGACGGTCAGCAGGGCTTGGTGAGATTGAAAGCGGAGAAGTGTGACGTGGTCTTTGTGGACTGGGCTATGCCCGTGATGAGCGGAGATCGATTGGCTGTGGCCATTAAGCAGACCTTGCCATATATGCCGATCATCATGCTGACGGCATTCGGTCATGGGATGATTGCGGAAGAGAACATTCCCCCCTGCATAGATGTAGTGCTGCTCAAGCCGGTGACCATGGAAGACTTGGGGAATGCGATCGCACAAGCGAGGGCCAAGGTCGGGGAGGGTGCTGCCGACAAGAAAGGCATCGCACCTGAGGACTGGGACTGGACGGGGGCGGCCCGTAAATAGTTAATAGTGCTTCAGGGCAGATAGACGAGAAACCCGCGCGGCCTGGACGATCCGCCGGTCGTTGCCCATGTAGTCCACCAGGCGCACGAAGCCGCGGTCCAGCACCTTGATCTCGACGTCGAGAAGTTTCTCCGCCTCCGGACTTGTTACATGGGCCATCGAAGAATCCTTGGGTTCAAATGGGCGATGAGACTAGTTAAGATATCCGGGAAGTGGAACTCAAGGATATACTTCTGAATCGCGAGTCAGGCGCGGCCGAGCTTCTGCGGCAGGCCGCCTCGTGGCTTGCGAGACACCCCGAAGCGTTGGAAGGAGCTCGACGGGCAGACACGATCCGCGTTCTACGGACGACGCGGCCGGCGATGGCTGGATTCGCCGTTCTTGCCGACCGGCTGGAGGAGCAGCTCCAGCGAGCGGCGGTGGCCGACGTTCTGCGCGCCATTCAGACGGACCTGGAGACGGCCGACGAGCGAGTGGCCCAGGAGTTCGCTCGACTCCTGAAGCCCATGGCGCCTGCCAGCCTGGCCACGCTGTCGCGGAGCTCCACCGTGCTCAGCGCGTTGAGCACGGCTCGCGACCTGGTGCGCGAAGTGCACGTGCTGGAATCGTGGCCTGGGGGTGAGGGGCGCCGGCTCGCGGAGGAGGCCGGGCGGTTTCATTCTCGGGTCATCCTGCACCCGGACCAGGAGCTTGAGCTCATGGCAGATCGCGCGGACATGGGCGTGATTGGAGCCGACGCGCTCTTCCCGGATGGTGCCGTACGCAACAAGGTCCTGAGTGCGGCGCTGGCCGAAGCACTTCACAGCCGGCGAAAGCCGTTCTACGTCTTGGCCAGCACGTGGAAAATAGAGCCGTATCCGCCTCCTGCGCGCACGGTGGACACGGGGGACGCTCAAGTCTTCGAGGTCGTGCCGGCCCGGCTGATCACGGCGGTCGTGACGGAAAAGGGGCTAGCTTCCGGCGCTCGCCATCGCCTCGCGTAGGACGTAGGGCAGTATGCCGCCGTGCCGGTAGTACTCTACCTCAATGGACGAATCGATCCGGCACTTGGCCCTGAAATCGATCGCCTTGCCGTTGGGACCCTCCGCCCGTACCTCGAGCGTCTTCCCGGGGGCCAGGCCGGAGGCCATGCCGCTGATCGTTAGGACCTCCGTGCCCTTCAGTCCAAGGGCTCCCGCGTTCTTCCCGTCCAGGAACTCCAGAGGGAGGATGCCCATCTCGACGAGGTTGCTGCGGTGGATCCGTTCGAAGCTCTCGGCGATGACGGCCTTCACACCGAGCAGGTAGGGGCCCTTGGCAGCCCAGTCGCGCGAGGAGCCGGCCCCGTACATCTTTCCTGCCACAACGACCAGCGGCGTGCCCGCACCCCTGTACTTCATGGCGGCGTCGTAGATCGGCATAAGCTCTCCCGACGGCACGTGCATGGTCCAGCCGCCCTCCTTGTCCGCCATGTGATTCCTGATGCGGATGTTGGCGAAGGCACCGCGGACCATGACCTCGTGGTTCCCGCGCCGCGCTCCGTAGGAGTTGAAGTCGGCCGGTGCCACACCGCTGGAAACCAGGTAGCGTCCTGCCGGGCTGTCCCTGGGGATCGCCCCGGCCGGCGAGATGTGGTCTGTCGTGATGAAGTCGCCGAACAGGGCGAGGATTCGGGCCTGCAGTATGTCGCCGGGCGAAGGGGGCCGTGCCGCGGGGCCTGACACGAATGGAGGCTCCCGGATGTACGTGGATTCGGCGTCCCACCGGTAGACCGGCTCGCTCCGCATCTCGAGCTTGTTCCAGAGCGGGTTCGAGCCGGCGATGTTCTTGTAGAGCTGGCGGTAGAGGTTCGGATCCGCCGCGTACCCGGCGAGGGCCTTGATCTCATCTTCCGAAGGCCACAGGTCACTGAGGAATACGGGGCGCCCCCGCCCGTCGTTTCCAAGCGGCTCCTTCTGAAGGTCGATGTTCACCGTGCCGGCCAGCGCGTACGCGACCACGAGCGGCGGCGAGCAAAGGTAATTCGCGCGGGTCAGCGGGTGAACCCGGCCCTCGAAGTTGCGGTTTCCGCTAAGCACGGCGGCGGCGACGATCCCGCCTTCCCGGATGGCCTTCTCGATCGCGGGATCGAGCGGGCCGCTGTTGCCGATGCACGTTGCGCAGCCGTACGCGGCGACGCCGAAGCCGAGTTTCTCCAGGGGGTCCAGCAGTCCGGAACGTTTCAGATACGCCGTGACGACGCGCGAGCCGGGCGCCAGGCTCGTCTTGACGGTCGGAGGGACGGTCAACCCCTTCGCCACGGCCTTCTTCGCCAGGAGTCCGGCAGCAAGGAGGACGTGCGGGTTCGAGGTATTCGTACAGCTTGTGATGGAGGCGATGACGACCGATCCGTGGGACAGCGTTCCGTTGCCGGCGACTTGCATCGTTTGGCCGGCCTCGTCCTCGGTCAGGCCGTAGCCCTGCTTGCCGGCGGGCGACATCAGGGCCTTGCGGAAGCCCTCCTTGACCTGGTTGAGGCGGAGCCAGTCGTGCGGGCGCTTGGGCCCGGCAACGCTCGGCTCGATGGTATCGAGGTCCAGGGAAAGCACCCGGCTGAACACAGGCTCCGGCGCATCCGGCGTGCGCAGGAGCCCCTGGGCACGGCCGTAGCGGTCCACCAGGTCGATCTCCTCATCGGTCCTCCCGGTCTCGCGCAGATACCGGAGCGTCTCCGCATCCATGGGGAAGAAGCCCATCGTGGCGCCGTATTCGGGTGCCATGTTGGCCACGGTGGCGCGGTCGGCCAGCGTCAGGCGATCGGCGCCCGGCCCGAAGAACTCCACGAACTGGTCCACGACGCCGTGCTGCCGGAGCATCTGGGTAACGGTCAACGCAAGATCGGTCGCCGTGACGCCTTCCTTCAAGCGGCCTTCGAGACGAACGCCGGTCACCACGGGAGTAAGGACAGGGATGGGCTGGCCGAGCATGGCGGCTTCGGCCTCAATCCCGCCGACGCCCCAACCCAGCACGCCGAGCCCGTTGACCATCGTGGTGTGGGAATCGGTGCCCACTAGCGTGTCCGGAAAAGCCACGGGCTGTCCGGCCTTGTCCGAACCGACCATCACGCCTTTCGCCAGGTACTCGAGGTTCACCTGGTGGCAGATGCCCAGGCCGGGGGGCACAATCCGCAGTTTCTGAAAGGCTCCCTGGCCCCAGCGGAGGAAGGCATAGCGAGCCGCGTTGCGCTCGAATTCCTTGGCCGTGTTGGCCTCAAGGGCGCCGGGGCGTCCGTACTCGTCCACCTGCACCGAGTGGTCGATGACCAGATCCACCGGGATCTGGGGCTCGATGCGGCGCGGGTCCTTGCCGGCGCGCGACATGGCGCTCCGCAGGGCCGCGAGGTCGGCCACGCAGGGCACGCCGGTGAAATCCTGGAGGAGGATGCGCGCCGGCAGGAACGGGAAGTCCGTCCGCTGGCGATCGGACGGTGCCCACCGGGCCAGCGAGAGGACATGTTCCTCGCGGTAGGCCGGGTGCCCCTGCAGGCGGAGCAGGGATTCCAGGAGGATCCTGACGGAGAAGGGCAGTCTCGAGATGTCTCCGAGGTGGTGCTTCTCGAGTTCTTCGAGACTGTAGTAGTTGACGCTCTGCCCGCTCGACAGCTTGAGCGTGCGGCAGGCGAAATCAAACCGGCTCATGCCGCGCTCCTTCTCGTCCGCGCCTTGGGCCGCCACGGGGGCGACCCGCTTGACCGATGAAGGTAGGTGCGAAGCGCACCGATGTCAACAAGCCCCTGACCGCCTGGGCGTCCGGCTCACTTTTTTTATGGCGTTCCACGGACCGCGCGAGTAGAGTGGCGGCAACATCGCTTGTCCGAGGCTTGGACAGAAGGACTACGAGCGACGGGAGGTCAGCCATGTTTCGAAAGTGCCTGATTCTGGTCGGTGTAGTGCTGTTGGTGGCGAGTGCCAGCCGCGCGGAGCCCATGCGCACGCTCCTCTGCAAGGAGAACAAGCTGCCCGGGGTTCAGAAACTGGAGCTCGGTGTGGTGGCCCAGTACACGGAAATCTCCAAGGACAACCTCCTGTTGCTGGGAGGTGGGGACGAATACTGGGCGACGCCGTATGTCAGGTACGGCGCGCTTGAGAATCTTGCTCTCTTCGCGAGCGTTCCCTACGGCCAGATCGAACCCGAGCTGGGAGGGAGCGAAAGCGGTTTGGGCGATGTGTCGGTGGGCTTCGAACTGGTCGGGTACCAGGACGTCCTGGGGTATCCCTGGGTGATGCCGCACCTGGCGGTGTCCCTTGACACGGGCGACGAGGAAACGGGCCTCGGCTCCGGCAACACGGTCGTTACGCCGGGCGTGTCCATCGGCACGACCGTGGACAACATCTTCCACTGGGTGCTCGACGCTCGATACGCCTTCAACAACAGCGATGAGGACGGGGGGAACGTCGCATCGATCCAGGGAGCCTTCATATGGGACCTGAGCGAGCAGTTCTCCCTGCTGGTCGAGGGGCGCGCGTCAGACGAGAACAGGTGGGGAGTGGGGCATCCTGCCTGGTTCCAGGCAGGCATGACGTACAAGGCCACCGAGAACCTGATGTTCGGCGCGTACGGCGGGGGCGGGCAGAACGCCCGCGAGGACACCTTCGCGTCGTTGAAGGTGGCCTACACGTTCTAGGCGCAGCCAGCCCGCGAACAACGGCCCGCAGCTCGGTCTGACGATGAAAGAATCCCGCAGTCCGTACGTCTGCCATATTTTCGTCTGCGTGAACGACCGGCACGGCGAGCGCAAGTCGTGCGCCGACGGCAAGAGCCCCGAGATCAAGGAGTACCTCAAAGCCCAAGTCGAAGCCCGCGGCTGGAAGGGCCGCGTTCGCGTTTCCCACAGCGGGTGCATGGGCCTCTGCCAGCAGGGGCCGAACGTGATGCTGTACCCGCAGGGCGTCTGGTTCAGCGCTGCCAGCGTCGCCGATGCCGACCGCATCCTGGCCAAGGTCCACGAGTTCGCTTCCTGAAGATCCTGTGCGGTCGGACTGATGGCTTGCTTTTGGTTTCCCCCGTGATAGCGTTTCCCTGAGCCAAGAGGAGGTGCGACATGCCGGAGACTGAAATCGGAGTGGTGACGCATTATTTCGGCCACATCAATGTTGCAGCCATCAAGCTCACGCTGGGCGAGCTCGCGGTGGGTGATACCATCCGCATCAAGGGACATACCACCGACGTGACGACCCTGATCTCGTCCATGGAGATCGAGCACGCGTCCGTCCAGCTCGCCAAGAAGGGCGAGGCGATCGGGATCAAGGTTCCCGGTCACACCCGCGAGCACGACAAGGTGTACAAAGTGACGCCGTGAGACGGGCCGGTTCGGATCGGCGTGAAGGGCTGGCGATCGGAGCCGCCAGCGCGTTTCCTTGTATCCTGTGCCTTGCGACGGGAGGAGTGCATGAAGGTCGTGAAGTCAACGCAGTTGCGCATCATCACAGCTGACAAGGCCGGCGAGTTGGCCCGCGTGCTGGATGTCGTCGCCGGAGCCAAGGTGAACGTCGTGGCCTACGCCGGCTACTCGCGGGACAACAAGGGGCATATCATGCTGGTGACGCAGGACAACGCCCGGGTGATGCCCCTGCTCAAGGGTTCCGGATGCGAAATCCGCGAGGAACCCGTCGTGCTGGTGGTGGACAAGGACGCGGTCGGCAGCGGTGCCGCGCTCGCGGCCAGGATAGCCCGGGCCGGGGTCAACCTGTCCGGCGCCTACGCGACGGGGGCGGGGGCCGGGGAGTATACGACGGTCTTTCAGGCGCCCAACATCGAGCATCTGCTGGCTGCGCTGAGATAGGTTCCTGGAACGTCCGGAGTCCGTGGATGGAAAGAATAGACCTGAGGCTCGAGAACCTCGATCGAGCTTTTCCTGATGATTTCACCTCGGAGGAAGTGGCCAAGGGCAAAACGCTGTTCCTGAAACGGCTTGCCCTGGCGGCGCACCGGTTTTACGGCGGGAAAATACAGACCGTCCCCAAGATCGGCGCCTTCGGCTTCAACTGGTTCAACGTCTGGTACACGCCGGGCGTGTCGCAGGTATCCACCGCCATCCGCGACAACAGCGACGCTTCGTACGAGCTCTCTAACCGCGGCAACCTCGTGGCCGTGGTCACCGATTCCACGCGCGTGCTGGGGGACGGCGATGTCTCGCCGCCCGGGGGACTGGGCGTCATGGAGGGCAAGGCCTTCCTCATGAAGTACCTGGGCGGTGTGGACGCAATGCCGCTGTGCGTGGACAGCCGGAACGCCAGGGGAGAACCCGATCCGGAGAACCTCATCGAGTTCGTCCGGCGATCGCAGTCGAGTTTCGGCGCGGTCAACCTCGAGGACATCTCCCAGCCCAACTGCTACCGGGTGCTGGACGTGCTTCGGGAACAGTGTGAGATACCGGTCTGGCATGACGACGCGCAGGGCACCGGCTGTGTCACGCTGGCCGGCCTGCTCAACGCGCTGAAGGTGGCGGGCAAAGACATCGCCAGGGTGCGGATCGTCTTCTATGGCGCGGGCGCGTCCAACACCACCATCGCCCGCCTGATCATCATGGCTGGAGCTGATCCGGCCAACCTGATCATGTTCGACAGCCGCGGCGCGCTCGGGAAGCACCGCGATGACATCAAGGCGGACGCGCGCTTCTACAGGAAATGGGAGATCTGCGAGCAGACCAATCCGAAGGGCCTGCGGTCGGTGGAGGAGGGGATGAAGGGCGCCGATGTGCTCATAGCCCTTTCGACGCCGGGGCCGAACACCGTCAAACAGGACTGGGTCGGCGCCATGGGACCGAAGGCCATCGTGTTCGCCTGCGCGAATCCGGTGCCCGAGATCTACCCGTACGCGGCCAGGGAAGCGGGTGCCTACATCGTGGCGACGGGACACGGGGATTTCCCGAACCAGGTCAACAACTCGGTCGGATTCCCCGGGATTCTGAAGGGCGCGCTCCTGGTGCGGGCGAAGAAGATCACGGACAACATGGCCATCGCGGCCGCGCGGTCGCTGGCGACGTTCGCGGAGAAGAAGGGCCTTTCGACCGAGTACATCATCCCGCGGATGGAGGAGTCGGCTGTATTCCCGCACGAGGCGGCGGATGTTGCCATGCAGGCCGTCCAGGACGGGGTCGCCCGACTCCCGCTGAAGAGGGACGAGGTCTATCGCAAGACGGAGACTGACATCACCTACTCCCGGCGGCTTCTGGATTCCATGCTCCAGGGCGGGTTCATCCGCCCGCCCCCGCCCTCCATGCTCGAGGAGGCGCTTCAGTGGGCGGTGAGCGAGGTTCAGCGTGTTCGAGCGCCCAAGTCGTAGGTCTGTTCCAGCGGCAGAGAGGAGGTCCCTGTGCGGAGTCCCGTTCGGTCATGCCTGGCGCTGAGTTGCCTCCTGAGTTGTTCCGCAGTCCTTCCCGCGGGCTACGGCGGCGGCTTCGGGCTCTACGAGGGGAGCGCGCGCGCGAATGCGCTGGGCGGTACCCTCGTCGCCCGCGAGGCCGACCCGTCGAGCGTCTTCTACAACCCGGCGGCGATCACGCAGCTGTCCGGCACGCACGTCATGGCCGGCGTATCCGTCATCCGGCCCTCCACGGACGTCACCACCGCGGGCCCGGGGGGGATCGAGACCACGGGCACCAAGGACACCCGGTGGGTCCCGCCGCACGTGTACGGAACGCACCAGCTGAACCACAGGTTCTGGTTCGGGTGGGGCGTGTTCTCGCGGTTCGGCCTCGGCACGGAGTTCGAGGAAGCCTGGCCCGGTCGGTACAACAGCTACAAGGCCACCATCCACACCTTGAGTTTCAACCCCAACCTGGTCTGGAAGGCAAGCGACGTGCTCTCGCTGGCGGCGGGCGCGTCGGCGTCTTCGCTTGGCTTCGAGAACGACCGCAAGCTTCACGGCGCGGCCGGCCAGGATATCGATCTATGCATCAGCGGCGACGCCGTCGGCTACGGTTTCAACCTGGGCCTGCGGTACCAGGTTGCCGACTGGCTGGCGGTGGGCGCCTCCTACCAGAGCCGGGTGGAGCAGGAGGTGGACGGCAATGGGGACATCGGCGTGGGAAAAACCGACGCCCAGGGAGACATCACGTTGCCGGACATGGCATTCCTGGGCGTGGCCCTGACGCCCATCAGGAAGCTCAGCGTGGAGGCGGGTGCGGTGTACACGGGCTGGAGCTCCTACGATGAGCTATCCATCACCTTCGATGATCCGGCGCTGCTGGGCACGAAGGAGATTTCCGTCCCCAAGGAATGGGACGACGTGTGGCGGTACGCGATCGGGGCCGAATACGCGCTGACCAGGAAATGGGACCTGCGCCTCGGCTATGTGTATGACCAGGAGCCGGGGCCGGACGGGACCGCCGACTACATGATCCCGGGAAACGATCGTCAGCTCTACAGCGTCGGCGTGGGATGCCATTGGGACCGCTGGCTGCTGGACCTGTCGTACACGTACTTGGACGTCAAGGACCGCCATATCTCGGCGCGCGCCGCCGACGGCATTCTGGAATCGGACTTTGAGGATGGGGAAGCCCATATCTTCGGGATCAGCCTGAGCGCTGCGCTCGGCCCCGTGAAGCAGGCGCCGGTCACGGCCCCGTGAACGGGAACAGCAGGAAGACGGCGATATCCCACGCGGTGTGGCTGACTGCGTTCAGCACGATGGATCCCCAGCGCAGGTAGAGCCATCCCCAGAACAGGCCGCACACGGCCGCCGCCAGGACGAGCATCGGGTTGCCGCTGGGCAGGTGCACGGCCGCATAGAGCGCCGAAGCCATGAGGTATCCGGAAACGGCACCGAACCGTCGGGCGAGAGATCCCTGCAGATAGCCTCGCCAGAACACCTCTTCGCCGGGGCCGATCCAGAAGACCATCAGCGACAGAATCCGCGCGAAGGAGGCCTCCTGCCTGAGTTGATAGACGGCCTGGATCCCGCCCGCGGCAAACGGGAAGAGCCGTCGCGCCAACAGGTTGCCGGCGAAGAATACGACGTACAGCAGAACGGCTGCCAGGATGCCCCACTCGATGTTGCGCACGAGACCAGCACGCAGGTCGCCCGCCAGGGACACCCGAAACTCCGAATCCGAAACGATGGCCGCCACGATGAGCACGGCCAGGTTGAATTCCATCCACCACCAGAAATCGATGCCCCAGCGCCGATGAAGGCCAAAGAGCAGGCCGTACAGCAGGGCTGCGGCGCCGGCCAACGTGGGGAGCGCGCGCGGCGCCGAACCCCGGCGGCGAAAACGCGGGTTCATCCGATCCAGGTCCTCAGGAGCGCGTGAAGGACGAGCGACGCCGAGCAGAGAAGTCCGAAGACCAGGTTGAGCTGGGAGGTCGCACCATCGAGGGCTACGAAATCCATCGGCTGCCGTGGGGTCGCCCGCCTCAGCGCCCGGCGCCAGCGCTCTATCGCCAGGGGCAGGGCAAGCCAGGTCAGCGCGAACGGCGGCGGCATGCCCAGCGGGCAGGCCGGCGCCACCTGCCGCAAGACCATGAGAGCCGTGACGAGGGCGAACGGGCTGAAGACGAGAACGCCGTAGTAGATCAGCGACCCGCGGTCGCCGAGCCTTGAGGCCACGGTTACGACGTCGCGGTTCGAGTCGGTGGCGATATCACGCCAGTTGTTCGCATGGAGGATGGCGACCACGGGCAACGACATCGGCACGGCCCAGAGGGCCGGCAGCCACGATGGGATCCGGGTCTGCACCGTCCAGGCGCCGAGCGCGCCGAGGACCCCGAAGTCGAGGAAAACGGCGAGATCTCCGAGGCCGCGGTATTTCAGGGATACCGGTCCGGCCGTGTAGAAGACGCCGATGGCAAGGCCGGCGAGGCCGATCCAGAGAAGGGCCGGCCCCACCATGCGAACCAGCGCGAGACCCATGAGGGATCCAGCCACGAGAAGGGTGATGGATCCGGCGAGCACCTGGCGGGAGGAAAGCCATCCGCGGACGATGGCCCCGCTCACGGGCGTGGGCACGTTGTCCAGGCCCCGCCGGAAATCGTTGACGTCGCTGAGCATGTTGGCGCCGGAATGGAGCGTGATCATGGCCAGAAGCGCCAGGAGAAAACGGGGGGTGCTGAAAGGCGCGCCGGCGACGACCACGGCCATGATCGTCCCGAAAAGAACGGGCGCGACCGAGGCCGAAATCGCGAACGGCCGAACGGCCACGAGCCACGTGCCGAGAAAGGAAGGAGATCGGGCTTCCGTGGCGCTCATGCTGGTCCAGTACGTGATCCTCAACCCGAACAAATTCTGCGGCCCACAAACCTACATGTGATATACTGATTCCGCCAGCACGAATCGCTGATGACATGAGCCGAAGGCCATGACGGATGTTCGTTGTCCAGTAAATGAAGCGGCGGACACGTCCCGCAACGAACCGGCCCTGATCATGGGGTCGCGGAAGATCATCTATTCCGAGTACGACCAGTATGTTGCGGCCACGGCGGAGCGGCTCCAGGAGGCGGGGTGCAGGGAAGGGGACCGCGTAGGCATCGTGATGCCGAATCACTGGGGCTATGCGGTCCTGGTCATGGCCTTGTTCCGGGTCAAGGCCGTGGCGTGTCCGATGAACACGCGCCTGCCGCCGGGCGAGGTCAAGCGGCTTCTGGATGCGCTGGCCTGTGTGAAACTGATCGCTCCGCCGGGCACGCCGGGCGCCTCCGGACTGCCGGCGGACCGTATCTGGGATTCCGAGGACCTGGTCACCTTCTTCAGGAGGGAACCACACCCGGCGTCGAGGGCGGTCCTGTCGCTGGACCAGCCGGCCACCGTCCTGATGACGGCGGGCAGGGCAGGGGAGGCCAAGGCGGTGCTCCTCTCTTACGGCAACCACTACTACAGCGCGCGAGGCGCCAACACCAACATTCGTGCGTCGTCGGGAAGCCGGTGGCTGCTTTCAGGGCCCCTGTGCCGTGCCAGCGGCATGAGCCTGTTGATCAGCAGCGCCCTCGGCGGCGCGTCCGTGGCCATTCCGGGGGCCCATGAGGCTCTGCCGAGCGCGATCTTGCAGTATGGTGTCACACACCTTCTGCTGTCGCCCGCCGAGCTGGCTCGGTTGCTCCGGGGCAATTTGGACCCGGAGGGGTACCGCACGCTTCACGCCATCCTCGTGGCCGACGGCCCGGCGCCGCACGATCTGCTCGATCGTGCCCGCGCCAGACAGTTGCCCGTGTGCACCAGCTACGGGTTGACCGAAATGGCGTTCCAGGTGACCGCCATGCCGCCTGCCGCCCCGCCTGACAAGCGAGATACGTCCGGCACGGCGCTCAAGTACCGCGAGCTGAGAATCGCGGACGACGGCGAAATCCTGGTCCGCGGCCCGACGCTGTTCAGCGGCTACTTGGAAGACGGGCAGATTCGGCGGCCCGTGGATGCCGAAGGGTGGTTCCCGACCGGCGACGTGGGCCGCATCGATGGCGACGGCTATCTCACCGTGGTGGGCCTGAAGGGGACAGGAGCCAGGCGGGGGCGGTGAGGTGCGGGGCAGGGTGGAAGGCCAAGCGCGTGACGGCGATCCATCAGGACCTGATTTCCATATGCCGAAACGCGAGCAGGCCGAGGCCCAGCACGCCCGCCAGGTAGCACACCGCATACAAGGCCGCCCGGGCTACGTACGACCACGGAACCGACCCCTCGCCGCTCAGCGCATCTACGACCCAGAAATGCTGCCAGTTCGGGACGAGGCGGTACAGGAAGGCCGAGACGGTGTTCGACCCGGCATGCCGCCCAAACAAGTAGTCCGACATGAGCCCGATCACGAACACAACACTGCAGATCGACAGCGTGGGAACCGTGTCGAGACGAATGGCCAGGCTCACGGCGATGCCGGTGAGGACCAGGATGGCCAGCGTGATCAGGACGCTCGCCGGCAGGATCTTCCACGAGTAGGCCGCGCCGAATCGGACGGCGTTGCCCTCGGCGTCGAGAAAACCCGCGCCGACGAAGGCCACCGCGAGACCCAGGACCAGCAGGACGAAAGCCGCGGAAACAAAGGGCCTCCTCGTGGAGTAGTTCCAGATGCCCGCCGCGGCGTAAGCGAGAACGGGGGCCGTGAGCAGCGGCACACCCGCCCACCAATCCACGGAGTAGACGGGCCGGCTCATCCGCGTGCTGAGCAGCACCCCCATGGCCGCGCCCGCCGAGAAGAGGACCATCACGGCCGAGATGCCGCTGAATTTCGCCAGGAGGAAGAGCTCGCGGCTGACTGGCTTGCTGAGCACGGAAGAGACGGTGCCGCGCCGGATCTCGTGGGTGAGCGAGGAGCAGGCCGCATAGCTGCCGAGCACGAGGCCGCACACGAAGTGCAGCGCCAATCCGCTGTCCCGGGCCAGCCGTTCGGTTTCTCCGAGCGTGTGCGTGACGAGGATGGGCAGGAGAGCGATCAGAACGATCCCGGTGGTTGCGACCAGCAGGGCTATGGGCTGGCGGATGCCCTCGAGGGCCGCAAGGGTCGCAATGGCTCCAAACTGTCTCAGCGGCCAGCGCATCGGCGTGTCCTCACAATTTAGTGGTCGAAGCTGACAACACAGGGTAGATTACAGTCTCGATATTCTCAAGCGCGCGCTGGTCCCGCAACCGCGTTTCCAGCCGGCGTTCACCATGGACCTGGGCATAGTAAAATCGGCCGTCCTCGGGATCGTCGAGGGGTTGACGGAGTTCCTTCCTGTGTCCTCGACAGGCCACCTGATTCTGGCCAGCGATCTCCTGCGTTTCCGAGGCGACTACGTCGCCACCTTCACGGTGTTCATCCAGCTCGGCGCGATCATGGCCGTGGTGGCAGCGTGCGGGAACCGGCTGAAAAGGCTGGTGAGTATCCGCTGGGGCGCCGGGCTCAACGGCCTGCGCGGACTTTTCCTTCTCGCGCTGACCACCCTGCCCGCGGCCGTGCTCGGGCTGCTTCTGCGGACGGTCATCAAGGAGCGGTTGTTCCATGCACTCAACGTGGCCGCCGGCCTGGGGGTGGGGGGGCTCTGGATTCTCCTGGCCGAGCGATTCATGCCGGGGCCCACGAAGAACGGTCTCGACGCGCTTACGTGGAGAGACGCACTCTGGATCGGCGTTTTGCAGTGCCTGGCGTTGTGGCCCGGCATGTCCCGTTCGCTGTCCACGATCATGGGCGGGATGTTGACCGGGCTCGATCGGCGGGCCGCCACGGAATACTCGTTCCTTGCCGCCGTGCCCGTGATGGTTCTTGCCTGCTCGTTTGACCTCGTGGCCAGCCTGCCTTCCCTGGACAGGTCGCTCGTGCCGTCGTTCGCTGTCGGCTTCGTGGTTTCCTTCCTTGCGGCCTGGGCAGCGGTTCGGTTCCTCATCAGCTTCGTGAGCCGGCACACGCTGGTGCCGTTTGGCTGGTATCGCGTGGTGATGGCCCTCGTTGTCCTGGCTCACGCGGCCGCTTCATAAGCTCTTGATTGAACGGCAGGTACGGCTTACACTGGCCCCCGTTCGGAGGTCTCGTACGTGGCCAGCACCTGAAGAACATGCCATGAAAGACGCGTCCGCATCCAGCTACTCCCTCGTGACCCGCGGCGCCCGCGTGCAGTTCGCCATCGGCGTCGCCCTGGTCTCGGTCATCCCGCTCCTCGCGCTCTGGTACCTGAGCGTCCTGTCGCTCGAGGAGCCGATCGGGTCTGTCCCGATGACGGTGATCATCATCTCTCTCCTCGCGGCCAGCGGGGTCGGCGGCTACATGATCCTGCGCAAGTACCCGGTAAACATCGTCAGGCTGCGGGGATACCTCGAGCAGATGATCGACGGCGAGCTCCCGGAGCACGTTAACTTGCTGAAGGCGGAGGACGACATTGCGGCCGTCGAGCGCTGCCTGAAACTGGTCATCGAACAGCTCCGCGAGCGGCTCGAAGTCCTGAGGGCGGAGAAGACGAGCCTCCAGCACCAGCTGTACCAGATCCAGAAAATGGAGAGCTTGGGGATCATGGCTGCCGGGGTGGCGCATGATTTCAACAACCTGCTCATGGGCATTATGGGCAACCTGAGCCTGATGGCGGACCAGCTTGAGCAGGGCTCCTCCGCGCGAGCCAACATCCGGGACATGGAGATGTTGACCCAGCGGGCCGCGGAGCTGACGAACCAGATGCTGGTCTATGCCGGCCGCGGCAAGTTCGTCATGGAAAGCGTGAACGTCTCGAAGCTGGTCCGCGAGATGGCCGAGCTGCTCAAGGCCTCCGTCGAGAGCGGCGTTCACCTCAAGTACGCCCTCGGCGAGAACCTCCCGACGGTCCAGGCCGACCCCACCCAGCTCCGCCAGGTGGTCATGAACCTGGTGATGAATGCGTCGGACGCCATCGACGAGAACGGCGGGACCATCACGCTGTCGACGTCGGCATGCCAGCGCGGCGAGCTGGACCTCGCGAAGGCCACCGTCAACGGAAAGCTGCCCGACAGCACCTGCGTGTGCCTCGAGGTGGTTGACACGGGGTGCGGCATCGACTCGGAGAAACGGGTCAAGATCTTCGATCCGTTCTACTCGACGAAGCCGAAAGGGCGGGGCCTGGGCCTGGCTGTGGTGCTGGGTATTGTCCTCTCGCATCGGGGAGCCATCTCCGTGGAGAGCGAACCCGGGAAGGGCACGCGCTTCCGGATTCTGATCCCCTGCAGCCCGCGCTAGATCCTAACACCCACGGTCCGAGCCAGGTTCAGAGCTGGAGCTTCTTCAGCAGGGCCGTGTTGCTGATCACAGACAGCGAACTGACCGTCATGACCGCGGCGGCGATGATGGGGCTCAGCAGGATGCCGAACGCCGGGTAAAGGGCTCCCGCGGCCACGGGAATCCCCAGCAGGTTGTAGAAAAACGAGAAGAACAGGTTCTGCTTGATGTTCCGCATGACGGCGCGGCTGAGCGCGATGGCCTGCACAATCCCCCGCAGGTCGCCCTTGACGAGCGTGATGCCGGCGCTCTGCATGGCCACATCCGTCCCTGTGCCCATGGCGATGCCGACATCGGCCGCCGCAAGGGCGGGAGCGTCGTTGATGCCGTCGCCCGCCATGGCCACCGTCTTGCCTTTCTCCTTCAGGCGGCCGACCACGTCCCTCTTCTGCTCCGGCAGGATCTCGGCGATGACCAGATCTATGCCGAGGCTCTCCGACACGGCCACCGCCGTGTCGAGGTGGTCGCCCGTGAGAATCACCAGCTCAAGGCCTTGCTTGTGCAGTGACTGGATGGCCTCGGGCGTGGTCTCCTTGACGGGGTCGGAGATCGCCAGGATACCCCGCGCCTGGCGGTCCACCGCGACATAGATCACGGTCTGACCGTTGTGCTGCAACGCGTTGGCCTCCTCGACGAGTTGGTCCATCTGCAGGACGCGGTGCGTTTCCATGAACATCCGGTTGCCGACGAGCACCTCGTGACCGCGGGTCCGCCCGCCGACCCCCTCGCCGGGGATCGCCTTGAAATCGGAGACGGGGAGGAGGGGCAGGGTGCTATCCTTGGCCGCCTGGACCAGGGCTGCGGCCACGGGATGGTTGCTGTTCTGCTCGAGGGATGCCGCCATCATCAACAGGTAGTGATCCAGCGGCGACTTCGTGAGGCCCTGCGAGCCGTGGACAATGCACGTCGTCAGGCGCGGCTTGCCCTCCGTCAGGGTGCCCGTCTTGTCCACGACCACGGTGTTCACCTTGCCCATCACTTCCAGGGCCTCGGCGCTCTTGATCAGGATGCCCATGTGCGCGCCCCGTGCGACCCCCATCGTGATCGACAGGGGCGTAGCCAGTCCCAGAGCGCAGGGGCACGCGATGATGAGGACGGAGGCGGCGTTGATCAGGGCATAAGCCATCCGGTCCTCCTCGGGTCCGAAGGCAGCCCAGCCGATGAAGGTGCCCACGGCGGCGAGGAGGACGATGGGCACGAAGAACGAGGACACGCGATCGGCCAGCCGATGCATCGGCACGCGCGTTATCTGGGCCTGGGCGACCATTTCCACGATCTTGGCCAGGAGAGTGTCAGCCCCGACCTTCTCGGCCCGCAGGAGAAAGGTCCCGTTGCCGTTGACGGTGCCTCCTGTTACCACGGAGCCGGGCCCCTTCTGGACGGGAACCGACTCGCCGGTGATCATGGACTCGTCCACGAAGCTGTGGCCCTGGGTGATGATGCCGTCCACCGGCACTCGGTCGCCCGGCCGGACGCGCAGCACGTGTCCGGGCAGGAGGTCCAGGAGGCGCACGTCCATCTCGCGGCCGTCGCGTACGAGGCGGGCGGTGGTCGGGGCCAGCCTGAGAAGGGCCCGGATGGCACTGCCGGTCTGGGTGCGCGCCTTGAGCTCCATGACCTGGCCGATCAACACGAGGACCGCAATGACGACGACCACCTCGAAATAGAGGGGGACCTCGGGGCCGTGCCGAAAAGCTTTCGGGAACGCGCTGGCGGGGAGGAGGGTGGCCGCCACGCTGTACGCGTAGGCTGTCAGCAGCCCCAGCGTGACCAGGGCAAGCATGTCGAAGCGAAGCCTGACGAGCGAGCGAAGGCCGCGTGCGAGCACTGGCCAGCCGGACCACAAGACGATGAACGTGCTCAGGGCCAGCTGAATTAGGTCCAGGACGCGATGCGGGACGACGCCGTCGAAGCGGAACTGGGGCACCATATGCGGCACACCGAGGAGCAGCACGGGCAGGCCGAGCAGCACC
>JAZDKK010000007.1:0-26446 GCA_043803015.1 Verrucomicrobiota bacterium | reverse complement strand
GGTTCTTCTCCGGGGGCGTCGGCTCGATCACCTGGTTAGCCGGCTGGATCGGGTGGCGGGTCAGTCCGTCTCTGCAGCGATCGACCGGCGCGCCTTCCCTCTGCCCCCTCTTCCCTCCCGCTCTCCTCTCTTCCCCTCCGCCGAACTGTGGCCGCTTGTCGGCGGGCTAGTCCTTCGGCGATTCGCCGCCTGGTCGGCTCTAACGCATGTTGAGCCGCCACGCGCGAATCAAGACGCCCGACGGCGTCGCGGCCTTGACGGCCGCGCAACCTCCGCGGTTGCTCGCCGTCCGCGGCCTACGCCGTCGCCAGCGATTCTATAAGTCAATCTCCCGCCGTCAATCCCGTACTGCCCGTCTCCTTTTCCCACGAGGCTAACAGTATATTGGACAGAGTGTCGAACTACCAGTAGGTGCAGATTCTACCTAGTTGCTTATTCACACCCGGTTGGTTGCGCCCTGCCAGGCGGTGCAAACTCCGCCCTTTCTCGCGATGGCATGGGGCGTTCCTGCGCCCCGCGCTGCTGGGGAAGCATTATGACAAGCTCAAGCTCCTCCGTCAAACCGTTCTGGGCGGCGTTCGCAGACACTCTGAAAACGGCGGGCATCCCATCCAAGACCGTGGACGACCTGCTCGCGGTCGCCGTGAAGGACGTCAACGAAGCCGCCAAGCGGCTCGGCGTCCAGGCAGGCATGACCGGCCGGCAGGCGCTGGAAAAGATGTAGGCTGGCTACACCGCGGGCACAAGAAGCTGTATCCTTGATTCACCAGTGGCGGCGGGGCTTCTCGAAACAGATTGATTTTCTCTTCGCGCTGCTGTAGGGAAAGACGAGGGGCCGGCCTCTCTTCACGGAGATGTTGATGGGGAAACCGAGATTGCTTCGCAGCCGTATTCTTGCCTGTGGGATGCCTGCTTTCCTGTGCGTTCTCGCCCTGGTCTTCCCGACGTCGCCAGGTGCCGCGGAGGAGGCCCGGCTGGTCCCTTATGTCGGCCAAGCGGCATGGGTCGGCGCCACGCCGCCGGTGCGCGATCTGCGGCCAGCCCCCGGCCCGCGGGCGAAGTCCTCCCCGTCGCAGGTTCGCGAGGTCCCGCGCTACTCCCTTCCCCGCAACCCGCTGCTCAGAAAAACCCTCGGCGCGGAGCGGCCCGACCCCGTCGTCCAGCGCGGGCCCGTCAAGCTTGCGATGCCCACGCCGCTGCTCACGTTCGAGGGCGTGGGCAATATCGACGGCGTCCTGCCGTCGGACTCCAACGGCGACGTCGGCCTGGACCAGTACCTGGAGATGGTCAACTTCCATTTCCGCGTGTTCGACAAGGAGACCGGCACGCCGCTGACCGCCCCCCTGCTGATGAGCGATCTCTTTGCCGCCGCCGGATTTCCGGCACCCGCCTCCACCACGGACGACGGCGACCCCGTCGTGCTGTACGACCATCTGGCCAACCGGTGGCTGATCAGCCAGTTCATCGTCAGCGTCACGCCTCCGCACGAGGTCATGGCCGTCTCGCAGACCGCCGACGCGACGGGCTCCTGGTATCTCTATGACTTCGTGATGCCGAACACGAAGATGAACGACTACCCGAAGCTTGGGGTCTGGCCGGACGGCTACTACATGACCGACAACCAGTTCCAGGGCTTCAGCTGGGCGGGCGCCGGCGTGTTCGTCTTTGACCGCGCCAAGATGCTCGCGGGCGACCCCACGGCCACGTACCAGTATTTCGACCTCTACGGCGTGGACCCGAATTTCGGGGGCCTCCTGCCCTCCGACCTCGACGGCCCACCCCCGCCCGAGGGCGCCCCCAACTGCTTCCTGATGGTCGATGATTCTTTCGTCAACCCCGCCGATGCCATGTACTTCTGGGAGTTCCACGTCGACTGGACCAATTCGGCCAACACCACGTTCGGCAACAACGGTTCGCCGAGCTTCACGAACGCCGTGGCGGCGTTCGATTCGGCGTTCGCCGGCGGTCGCAACAACATTCCGCAGCCCGGCACGTCCCAGAAGCTCGATGCCCTAGCCGACCGCCTGATGCACCGGGCGCAGTACCGCTGCTTCGGGTCGTATGAAACGCTGGTGGCCTCCCACACCGTCGACGCGGACGGCAACGACCATGCGGGCGTCCGCTACTACGAGTTTCGGCGGCCGTTGCCCGGCGGAACCTTCAGCATCCACGAGCAGGCGACCTACGCGCCTGACGCGCATCACCGATGGATGGGCAGTGCCGCCATGGACGGCCAGGGCAACCTGGCTGTCGGCTTCAGCGTGTCGAGCACGTCCGTCTATCCATCCATCCGGTACGCGGGCCGCCTGGCAACGGATCCCCCCAACGGGCTGTACCAGGGAGAGAGCGAACTGTATGCCGGGTCGGGCTCGCAGACCCATTCGGCCGCGCGCTGGGGCGACTACTCCATGCTCTCCGTGGACCCCGTGGACAACGTCACCTTCTGGTACGTGAACGAGTACCTGCCCGCCACGAGCGTGGCCGACTGGCACACGCGGATCGGCTCGTTCCGCCTGGGCAGCCGGACGATCGGAACCCTGATGGGCGTGGTGACCGACAGCCTGTCGGGCGCGGCCATCGAGGGGGCATCGGTGACCACGACGAACTTCTACAGCACGATCACCACGACCGGCGGTCACTATGCCCTGCAATTGCCCACGGGAACCTACAGCGTGGCGGCCTCCGCCCTGTTCTATCATTCCTCTTCACCGGTCGCGGTGCTGATCGAGGAGAACGCTACAACGCTTCAGGATTTCGCGATTTCCCCGGTGCCGCTTCGCGTCGTCCCCGCGACGGGCTTCGGCGCGTCCGGCCCCGAGGGCGGGCCTTTCGCCCCGCCGGGCGAGACGTACGCGCTGACTAACACGTCGCTGAGTTCGCTCTCGTGGACGGCAATCTGGTCGGCGGCCTGGCTGGACGTCGCGCCGCAGGGCGGAACGCTCCCGCAGGGCGGGGCGGTCGCCGTGGCGGCCACGTTGAACCACGAGGCCGATTTCCTGGGAACCGGGGTCTACAGCGCGTCGCTGGTTTTCTCCAACACGACCTCGGGCGAGGTCGAGGTGCGGCCCGTGACCTTGTCGGTTCAGGCGTACGCACCGCCGGCCCTGGCCTGCTTCGATTTCGAGGGCGGCCTGCCCGCCGGCTGGACGGTGCTGACGAACGGCGCCAACATGGCGCTGGCCTCCTGGCAGTTCAACGACCCCGGCAATCGCGGGAACCTCACCGGCGGCGACGGCGTGTTCGCCGTGGTCGACAGCGACCTGGCGGGACCGACCACCAGCGTCGACACGGCCATGAACACGGAATCTTTCGATTGCTCCGCGTACGGCGAGGTGGTTCTGGAGTTCAAGATGGACTACTTCGACTATGAAGTGGAACACGCAGAGATCGATGTCAGCACGAACGGCGCGGCCGGCCCCTGGGTCAATGTCTGGGCGCAATCGGGCAGTGACCTGCGCGGCCCTCGCACGGTCACGACCGACATCTCCGCCGAGGCGGCCGGAAGCAGCAACGTCATGCTTCGATTCCATTACTATGACCTGACGAGCTGGGGCTGGTGGTGGGAGGTGGATGATGTCTGCCTTCGCGCGCGCCCGCCGGAGGAAGGCAACTTGAAGGTTCAGCCGCTGTCGGGGATGGCGGCCTCCGGCTACCACGGGGGCGCCTTCCACCCCGACCGTGTATACCGCCTGACCAACGCGGCGGTTTCCTCGATCTCCTGGACGGCGCTCTGGGCGGAAGCCTGGTTCGACGTGAATCCGCCCGGGGGAAGTCTGCCGCCCGGCCAGGTCCAGCAGGTGACTGTCAACGTCAGCTCTGCCGCCAACGTGCTGGCCCCGGGCGCCTATTCCGACACGCTGAGCTTCTACAACGAGACCGAAGACGAGTCCATCCTCAGGCCCGTAGACCTGACCGTGCTGGAGCCCATGCAGGTCTCGCCGACCAACGGACTGACCTCCTCCGGACTGGAAGGCGGGCCGTTCAACCCGACCGGACGTCTGTACGGCGTGGCCAACCTGGCGGATCATGCCGTGACGTGGACGGCGTTGTGGAACGAGGCCTGGATCGTGGTGGACCCGCCGGGCGGGACGCTCGCGGCGGGGACGGCGACCAGCGTTTGGGTCACCCTGGACGCCGACTCCCTGACGCCGGCGATCTACCAGGACAGCGTGATCTTCTCGAACACGGCCAGCGGCAGCACGGCCAGCCGCACCGTAACGCTGCGCGTGATCGAGATCACGGGCGAGATGGACATCTTCGATTCGATCCCGCCCACCAACGATCTCTACATGCCTTTTGGATCCGTGGTGGCAGGCGCCCCCCATACCGAGACCGTAACCGTCGTGAACACCCACGGCAGCTTGAACCTGATCATTTCCAACGTGTTCTTCAGCTACCACCAGGAGAATTTCAACGACGGCACGGCCGACGATTTCGTGGAAGACATCGATGCGAACTGGAACGTGGTCGCGGGTGAATACCGCGCCGCCAGCGCCTTAACCGAATTCATGACCGCCCACTACCAGGGATCGTCGTGGGACGATGCCTCGGTCAGCGCCCGCGTGCGGCGCGAGGGCGATCCCAACTGGTCGCACGGATTGATCCTGCGCGCCTCGGCCGATCACGACGTCACCGGCACCGGCACGGCATATCTTTTCCTGCTGTCCGATTCGTATTACTCGGTCCTCTGGCAGAACGGGGCCACCTTCGGCGCCCTGCAGGGCTGGAGCCTGAGCATGGCCATTCAAGGACAAACCAATACGCTGACCGCGAGCGCCGAAGGTGCTCACCTGCGTTTCTTCATCAACGGCACACAGGTTTGGGAGGGCAACGATCCGCGATTCACCAACGGGTATGCCGGCGTCTGCGGCTACTCCCAGGCCAGCGCCCAAACCACGCACTACTTCGACGACTTCATCGTGGACCTGCCGATCCAGGTGGCGCTGGGCCTCGGCCGCAAACAGCGTTACCTCAACGGCATGGCCGAGGAAACCAGCCGCCCGGAGCGGGCGAATCACAAGACCGTTCCGCCCAAGATCCCGCCGCATCTCCTGGGCGAAGGCGACGGGGAGGCTCCGTATCCGTTGTCGCTGACGTCCTCGGGGCCCTTCTCGCTCGACAGCCTGCCGGCCCTGCCGGCGACCCTCCTGCCGGGGCAATCTTACGTGTTCACAGTCCAGTATGCCCCCATCCAGGTCGGTTCAAACCGCGCGGTGATCACGGTGAAGGGAAACGACAACGACGAGCCGGAAGGCCACGTCTTCACGGACGGGCACGCCGCGTCGGGCGTTCTCACCGGCCAGGTCACCGCGGCGCATTCCGGCGACCCGATCGCCGGGGCCACGGTCACCGCGGACAACGGCGTCACGAACTGGTCCGCCCTCACCGACATCAGCGGCCGATACAGGATGGGGCTCCTGCTGGGCACGTACGATGTCCGCGCCACCGCGGATGACTACGCCACCCAGACCGTCAGCGGCGTCGACTTCTCGAGCGACGGACAGATCATCGTGCAGGACTTCGTTTTGAGCGGTTCGTTGCTGACGTACGCGCCCCCGGCCATCCATGAGGACCTGCTCTTCGGCCAGCGGGTCACGAATGCCGTGTGGATGACCAACAGCGGACCCCTGGACGTCGGTTTCTCCCTGGTGGTCGCCGGGTGCAGCGGCCCGATGTCACCCATTCACCTCGCACCCAGCGACGGCACCTTCCCTCGCGGTCCGGACGCGGCCTCCGTCGGGCGGGGACCGGCATTGCTTTCCCCATCCCTCCCCGGCCCGCGGGCGCCGGTGCCCGACGTGCCCTGCTTCGGCGTCGACATGCTGGCCCAGAACCTCGTCTCGTTCACCACCGAGGCCCCGGGGACCTTCCACGTCATCGCGCCGTCCGGGGGCAACTTCATCCCCAGCATCGAATTCCTGAACGGCGATTTCACGGTGCTGTACGGCATCGACGGCGACGCAAATGCGTTGGTGTGGTTCGACACGGCTACCGGTGCCCGGACCGTGATCGGGACGATGACACCGCTATCTGGGCAGAGCTGGACGGGCCTGGCCGGCGATCCGACCGACGGGAAGCTCTATGCCAGCTCGACCGATATCACCGCATCGCACCTGTACACGATCGATCCCGCCACCGGGGCGGCAACGTGGATCGGGCTGATCCGGAACGCGCCGGGCATGATCGACATCGCCATCAACGCCGCGGGCGATCTCTACGGGCTCGACATCGTGAATGACAACCTGATCGCCATCAACAAGGCCACCGGCGACGGCACGGTCGTGGGATCCATCGGCTTCGACGCGAACTACGCGCAGGACATGGATTTCGACGAGCTGAGCGGAACGCTGTTCCTGGCGGCCTTTAACAACAGCACCTACCAAGGCGAACTCCGCGTCGCGGACACGGCCACCGGCAACAGCACGCTCGTGGCCCCGTTCGAGAACGGCTCGGAGCTGTGCATGGCCGTGGCCACCGGCGGCGGAGGATGTCAATGGGTCAGCCTCTCCGCCGAGTCGGGCACCATTCCGCCTGGCGGCTCGACCTCCGTGGACGTGATCTTCGATGCCGGCGAGGTCGTGCAAACCGGCACCTACTCCTCCGCGATCAGCTTCCGGGGCAGCTTCGTCAACGCCGTGACGAACCTTCCTTTGAGCATGACGGTTCTGCCCGACGATCTCACGGTTTCGCCGCTGGACGGTTTGTCCGCCAGCGGGCCCCGCGGCGGCCCCTTTGCACCGACGGGCATCGTCTACGCGGTGACGAACCAGGGCGCGGGAAGCGTGGACTGGGCAGCCCAGTGTGCGGCCTCCTGGCTGAGCGTGGCGCCGACCGGCGGCACGTTGTCCGCCGGTGCGTCTGTTGCCGTGACTGGAACCATCAACTCCGCGGCGGCGTTCCTCTCCGAGGGGACTTACGAGGATACCCTGCACATCATCAACCAGAACAGCGGCGCGATCCAGAACCGGGCCGTGGCGCTCGAGGTCGGCCCGCCGACTCCGACGGCCTTCCTGTGCATCCCCCTCGACACCAGCCCGGGGTGGTCCACGGAGGGCCAGTGGGCTTTCGGACATCCTACGGGCGGCGGCTCGCACTGCTTGGACCCGGCCGCGGGCCACACCGGGACCAACGTCTACGGCTACAATCTGGCCGGCGACTACGTGGACAACATGCCGGCGTACTACCTGACGAGCACGCCGCTGGACTGTTCGGGCTTCCAGAATGTGCATCTCCAGTTCTGGCGCTGGCTCGGCGTGGAAAGCTCGATCTGGGACGGCGCCGCGGTTGAGGCCAGCACCAACGGGGTGGATTGGATCACGGCCTGGGAGCACAGCGGCAGTTCGTTCTGCGACGGCACGTGGGTGCAGGTCAGCTACGACATCTCCGGCATCGCCGACACCCAGGCCGCCGTGTATCTCCGCTGGCGCATGGGGCCCACGGATTCCTCCGTCACCTATCCGGGCTGGAACATCGACGACATCTGCCTGCTGGGCAACTCCACGGACGACCTGGTTGTGACGCCGACCAACGAGCTTTCGGCGCGCGGGTTCGAGGGCGGACCGTTCTCGCCGACCGGCATCGTGTACACGCTGTGGAACTACGATGCTTCTCCGGTGAACTGGACCGTGTCCTGCACGTCGGCGTGGCTTTCCGTTACGCCGCCGTCTGGCACCTTGCCGCCGGCCACCACCACCAACGTGCTGGTCGCCTTCTCCGCCGCGTCCGCTTCGCTGACCGCCGGGACGTATTCCTGCACCGTGACGTTCAGCAACATGAATTCCGGCGCGACCCTCGCGCGCGATGTCAGCGTCTATGTCTGCGCTCCGCACACCAATCTGCTCAACAACTGGAGTTTCGAAATCGCCGGTTCCACCGCGGACACGGCAGCCTACTGGGAATGGAACGTACCCGACCAGCACGGCAGTTTCTGGGACACCGCGGCGCGCGTCGACTGGCGTCACTATCCGACGAACGAGGGCGCCTGGTGCGGCGCCATCCGCGGCAGCTGGTTCGGTGGCCTCACCTCCGGCGGCTTCTGGCAGGAGGTCCCGGCGGTGCCCGGCGGCCACTATGCGTTCTCCGCATGGTTCTGGGCGGACGACGGAAATCCCTTCGGCCCCTGGACCGCCAGCAACCAGGTCATGAAACTGGAGTTCTACTCGCCGCCGGGATACACCCTCGTCAAGGTGGTCACGCAACAGGTGGCGGTCTTCACCCAGATCTGGGAACAGGTCACGCTCCACAGCATCGCGCCGGCCGGCTGTGACTGGGTGCGCGTGGTGGTAGCGGCCGACGGCGTCGGCAACATGGGCGCCCTGTCGCTGGACGCGCTCTCGCTCGACGGCGGATGGCCGGATCTCCAGATCCAGCCGGCCGCCGACGTGTCATTCTCCGGCGAGGAAGGCGGGCCCTTCCTGCCGTCCTCCAGCCAATACGAAATCGTCAACCGGAGCGCGGGCAGCCTCCCCTGGACGGTCAGGTCCTCCGTCGAGTGGCTCAACCTCTCAACCAGCGGCGGCACGCTCTCGCCCGGCGCCACGCAGACGATGAGCTTCGCGGTCACGGCTGACGCGGGCTTCCTGCCGCCGGGCCAGTATCCTGTCACTCTGCTCTTCAGCAACTCGGTGAACGGCATCACCGACACGCGTGGGGTTGTTCTCAACGTCCTCACGAATCCGCCGTTCGGCTGTGCGGTGATCATCTCCGAGTACGTGGAGGGGACCTCCTACAACAAGGCGCTGGAGATCTTCAACGGCACCGGGGCGGCGATCGATCTAAACGCGGGCGGCTACTATTACCAGGCCTATCACAACGGCGCCGTGACACCGAACTTCAGCATCGCGCTCACCGGGACCGTGGCCGCTGGCGACGCATATGTCGTAGTCAACTCCAGCGCCACCAGCCCTCTGCTGGCCAAGGCGGACCAGACCAACGGCTCCATACAATTCAACGGCGATGATGCGCTCGTGCTCCGGAGCGGCGGCATCGCGGGAACCGTTGTGGATTCGTTCGGGCAGGTGGGGTTCGATCCCGGGGACTACTGGGGCACACTGCCCGATACAACGCTCAACCACACCCTCCGCCGCAAGGTGACAGTCACTGCCGGCGACACCACGCCGGGCGACGTATTTTCCCCTGCGGCGGAGTGGACGTTCCACGCGCAAGACACGTTCGACGGCCTCGGAACGCACGTGGTGGATTGCGGATGCGAGCTGGACGTCCTTTCCCCGCACGGACAATCCGACCCGACAGTCGGCGCGCATTTCCGCGAATGCGGGACCGCCGTCCGCTGCACTGTGACCAACTCGTTGCTCGCGCTGGGCGCCACGCAGTATGTCTGCCGGGGTTGGAGCGGCACGGGCAGTGCGCCGGTTTCGGGGACCGGCACCAACACGGGCGCTTTCTTCCTGGACGGGGACTCTGAAGTCGCCTGGCTCTGGACCACCAATTTCTGGCTCGATACCGAGATCGACGGGCCGGGGACACTGGACACGGGCGATGGGTGGCACGCCAACGGTTCGAACGTTCTCGTGACGGCGTTGCCCGCCACGTACTACCACGTTGCCCAATGGTCGGGCGACACGAACGGGACCACCCCTCTCGGCAACAGCATCCAGGGTCCCATGAGCCGGGCGCGGTTGATTCGCGCGGAGATCCGCGCCAACCTTGCGCCGATGGGAACTCCCGAATGGTGGCTGGCCTCGTACGGGCTCACCAACGACACCTTCGCCGCGGAGGAACTCAAGGACAGCGACCTCGACGGACATCGGAACTGGCAGGAACATGTGGCCGGCACGATTCCCACCAACGCGCTGTCCATCCTGCTCGTCCGGCCCGGCTACCTGGGAGGTGGAAGCAACAAGGCCGTTTTCTGGGAGAGCATCACGGGCCGGCTCTACACCATCAACGACAGCACCAACCTGCTGGATGCATGGCTTGAGATCCCGGGCGCCACCAACCTTCCGGGGACGGGCAGCACCATGACGAACCCCATGCCGGCGTCGCCGGCACCGCATCAATTCTTTGATATCAGGGTGCGCCAGGCGCCGTAGCGGAAGAGCGGCTCGGGATCCAGGTGTGTGTGCCAGCCGACTTGTCCGCCGAAGCCTCTCGACCTGCGTAGCCTTGGCGAAGCAGGTTGGCGGAGGCGGAAGCTCGAAGCGCACTCAAACGCCCGCACTGGGCGGGATGGCTTGCCACCCGAAGCTCCGCTATGCGGCTGACGAGTAACAACACGTCCTCCTTCGCCAAGGCTTCGGAGGACACCCTTCGCTCCTGCGCTGCGGAGCGAAGGGTGGTGGAGCGGAAGGGGATCGAACCCTCGACCTCCAGAATGCCATTCTGGCGCTCTCCCAATTGAGCTACCGCCCCATCCAGAGCGGACGAGACAGTACAGCAGGCCGGCAAGCCTGTCAATTCACCACGCCAAGGTAGGGCTTGACTGCCTTCTCGCCTCCGCCACAATTCGCGAAACGGCAAAGCATGCCGCCGAAGGAGGCTTTCTCATGAAGCTTGGATCCCGCATCGTCTCGTGTCTTATCGTCGGGTTCGCATTCACTGCAATCGGCCAGGCGCAGGAGATGGAAAAGGAGAAGGCTCCGCCTGCTCCCGCCAAGGAAGGGCCCAAGATCGCCGTCATTCTCCCCGAACGGATCGACCACACGTGGTTCTGGTTCTACTACACCGAGGAGTCCATGCCCGTGGTGCAGGCCGCCATCGAGAAGGCCCTGGTCAATGCCGGACATAACGTCATCGATATCAGTTCCGCGTCGGCGTTCCGGGACGCCGTCGGCATCGAGCAGATCACCGCGGCGGACACGGCAGTGAAGAAGGCAGCTGAGATGGGCGCCGTGTATCTCATCGTCGGGCGGGCCACAGCCGACAACGCGGGCGAGAGCACTGCCTACGGGCTGAACGTCGTACGCTACTCCGCGCGGGTCACGGCAAAGATCGTCAGGGTCAGCGATGCAAAAGTGCTGGCCGTGGAAGAGGCCCTCGCCAGCACCGGCGGTCAGGGAGAGTCTGCCGCGGGTCGGGAGGCGTTGAGGCAGGCCGGGGAGCTCATCGCCGGCAAACTGGTCGCGGCGGGCAGCACGCTATTCGCCCCATGAAGCATGCGCACACCCGGCGCTTCGAGCTGCCGTTTCGCTGGCCGGCAACGCCGTATCACGTGGTCCTGGTCCAACCCCAGATTCCGCCGAACACGGGCAACGTCGCGCGGCTGTGCGCCGCCACCGGCAGTGTCCTCCACCTGATCGAGCCGCTCGGCTTCCCGATCAGCCACGCCAAGCTCAAGCGCGCCGGGCTGGACTACTGGGACTCCATCGACATCCGCCGGCATGCGGACTTCGATTCGTTCCTGGCGAAGGTGGCGCCGCCGCGGTTCTTCCTCTTCAGCACGAAGGGCGAGCGATCTCACCTCAGCGTGGAGTACCGGGAGGGGGACGCGCTGGTTTTCGGGTCGGAGACCAAGGGCCTGCCGGACTCGCTTCTCGCCGCCCACCCGGAAGCCGTGCTGGGCATCCCGATTCGCACCGAACACGTGCGCTCGCTGAATCTTTCCTCGTCGGTGGCCGTGGCCCTGTACGAGGCTTTGAGACAGGTCCAAGAGAGGTAGGGACGGCGCGCTGCGCCGTCCGCGGCCGCCCCGGCGGGGCGGCCCTACCCGTCCGATGACGAAGGGGCAACAAAGCCCTCGGAAAATGAACGTTTTGCGCTGTTTGCGGTCTGTTTCTACATAGCACCGAATAGGGAAGGAGAGAGCCAAGCATGAATACCGGAATCAGCATCATCAACGAACGCGTAAAGGAAGAAAGCGTGTTTGTCGCCAGTCTTCGGGCCGAGATGGAGAAGGTCATCGTCGGCCAGAAGTACCTCATCGACCGGCTCATCGTGGGCCTGCTGGCCAACGGCCACGTCCTGCTCGAGGGCGTCCCCGGCCTGGCCAAGACGCTCTCCGTGAAGACGCTGGCGGCAGCCCTCAACACGTCGTTCCAGCGCATCCAGTTCACCCCGGACCTCCTGCCGGCCGATCTCATCGGCACCCTCGTCTACAATCCAAAGGAGGGGACGTTTGTCACCAAGAAGGGCCCGCTCTTCGCGAACATCATCCTGGCGGACGAGATCAACCGCGCCCCCGCCAAGGTCCAGAGCGCCCTCCTCGAAGCGATGCAGGAGCGTCAGGTGACGATCGGCCAGGAGACCTTCAAGCTGCCGGAGCCGTTCCTCGTCCTGGCCACCGAGAACCCGATCGAGCAGGAAGGCACCTATCCCCTGCCCGAGGCCCAGCTCGACCGCTTCATGCTCAAGGTCCGCATCACCTACCCGACCCTGGAGGAGGAGCGGCGGATCCTCGATGCGATGTCGGTCACCGACAAGAAGTTCGACGTGCACGCCGTCGTCCAGCCGAAGGCGATTCTCGAGGCGCGCAAGGTCGTGGACGAGATCTACGTGGACGAGAAGATCAAGGACTACATCCTGAGCATCGTCTTCTCCACGCGCGAGCCGGAGAAGTACAAGATCCAGATCAAGGAGTACATCCGGTACGGCGCGTCGCCGCGCGCGACGATCTACCTGACGGTGGCGTCCCGCGCCCACGCGTTCCTGCAGGGGCGCGGCTACGTCACGCCCCAGGATGTAAAGTCCATCGCGCCGGACGTCCTCCGCCACCGGATCCTGGTTTCGTATGAGGCCGAGGCCGAGGAGCTTACGACGGACGACCTTGTGGCGAGAATACTGAACGAGCTGCCGGTGCCGTGATTTTCGATTTTCGATCTTCGATTTCCGATTTGAGAATGCGCCGCGAGCGGAATCCGTCCAACAACACAGGAGGCGAACGCCATGAACCGAGACGAGATGAAGAAGCGGACAAAGCAATTCGGGCTACGGGTGCTGAAGCCCGTTGCAGCGCTTCCGCGGGGTCTCGAAGGGCAGATTGTCGGGCGCCAACTGCTGCGGGCGGGCACTTCCGTCGGAGCGAACTATCGTGCAGCGTGCCGTGGCCGTTCCAAGGCCGAATTCATCGCCAAGCTCGGCAATGTGGAAGAAGAAGCCGACGAATCGGCCTACTGGCTTGAGATAATCATGGATAGCGGAATGATGCAGGCGTCCTTGGTGACACCTCTTCACCGCGAAGCTGAGGAACTCACGGCCATCATGGCGTCTTCGAAGATGACCGCCAGACGCAATTCCGCAGATCGAAAATCGCAGATCGAAAATCGGAGATCCTGATGATCCCCAGGGAGATCCTTAAGAAGGTCCAGCGCATCCACATCCGCACCAAGCACATGGTCTCGGATGTGTTCGCCGGCGAATACCACAGCGTCTTCAAGGGACGCGGCATGGAGTTCCAGGAGGTGCGGGAGTATGTGCCGGGCGACGAGATCCGCACGATCGACTGGAACGTCACCGCGCGGATGGGCCACCCCTACGTCAAGAAGTTCACCGAGGAGCGCGAGCTGACCGTGATGCTGCTGGTGGACATCAGCGCGTCGCACTCCTTCGGCAGCACGCCGCAGCTCAAGAAGGATCTCGCGGCGGAGATCGCGGCCGTGCTCGCGTTCTCCGCGATCCAGAACAACGACCGCGTCGGGCTGGTGCTGTTCACGGACGAGATCGAGCGTTACATTCCTCCCCGGAAGGGCGTGAGCCATGTCCTCCGCGTGATCCGGGACGTGCTGTACTTCCAGCCGAAACACAAGGGGACGCGGATCGAGCCCGTGCTGGACTTCCTCAACCATGTCACCACCCGGAAGACCGTGACGTTCATGATCAGCGACTTCGCCTCCCCCGAGGACCTCCGCCGCCCGCTCGCCGTCACGTCCAAGCGCCATGATCTCATCGGCGTCGTCGTAGGCGACAAGCGCGAGCTGGCGTGGCCCGCGGCGGGCCTCGTCGACTGGCTGGACGCGGAAACGGGCCGGCGCTATCTCGTGGACACCGCCGACGCGGCCACGCGCCGCGCCTTCGGCACCCTCCAGGCCCAGCGCCGCGAACAGCTTCGCGAGCTCTTCCAGACGTGCGCGATGGACAGGATCGAGGTCAACGCCGGCGAGCCGTACGAGCGCGAATTTGTCAAGTTTTTCAAGCTCCGGGAGCGTCGGTTCAGGACATGAAGACGAACGTGAGAAGAAAGGAATGGGGGAATGGGGGAATCCTGCTTCGCCAAGGCTACGCAGGACAAGTGGGAGAATGGGAGAACGGCGGTCGCCCATTCGCCCATTCGCCCATTCTTCTTCTCCTTCTCTTCCTCCTCGCCGCCGGCTGCCGCCGTGCCGAGCCTCCGCCTGCTCCACCCACCCCCGAAGGCCCGCTGGGTCTCACGGCCAGCCTCAGCACGAACGTCGTCCGCGTCGGTGACGTCTTCCGGCTCACGCTGACCGCCAGCCAGCCGGCCGGGAGCCGCCTCGTCATGCCGGAACTGGCGGGCGGCAAGGAGGTCGTCGTCCGGAATCAGCAGATGAAGACCGGGAAGCCCTCCGGCGGGCTGGAAACCATAACGGTGACCTACGACCTGGCGTCCTTCGTCGTCGGCCAGCATACCGTCTCGTCCGGCGAGGTCCAGTGCGTCGCGGCCGACGGCCGTGCGATCCAGCAGCGGTTCCCCGTGGTCAGCTTCCAGGTGCAGACGACGCTGACCGGCACCAACGCAGTGCTGCGCGAAAGCAAAGGGCTTGTCCGCTGGCCCGGCGCCTTCCCGCGCTGGGTCGTCGGCATGATCCTCGTCGCCACCCTTGCGCTCGTCGCGGGTCTGCTCGTGGCGCGGTTCCTCCGGAAGCCGCGGACGATCCTCCAGTATCCCCCGCCCCCACCCCCGCACGAGGTCGCGCGGCGCGCGCTCCGCACCCTGCTGGCCAAGGGGTGGATTGGGGCCGGCAACCTCGATCCGTTCTACGTGGAGCTTTCGGGCATCATCCGGACCTACCTTGAGAATCGATTCGGCCTGCGCGCACCCGAGCGCACTACCGAGGAATTCATCCGCGAGGCGGCATCCTCGCGCCTGCTCGTGCCGGAACACCAGCTGCTGGCGCGCGACTTCCTGGAGCAATGCGACCTCGTCAAGTTCGCCCGCCACCGCCCCGCGCAGGCTGAAATGCGCGCGGCCTATGACTCGGCGGAGAGACTGGTGAACGAAACCATCCCACAACCTGAAGCAGCAACCGTTCCAGGGGAACCATCATGACGCAGACGAAGAGAATGGGAGAATGGGTGAATGGGAGATCGGGCGCATCCGACTCTCCCACTCTCCCACTTGTCCTGCGTAGCCTTGGCGAAGCAGGATTCTCCCACTCCCCCATTCCTGCTCACCGGGAGGCGCGGCCATGACCCTCGCCCACCCATATGTTCTCCTGCTGCTGCTCCTGCTGCCTGCGCTGCTGTACCTGCGCTACGGCCGCCGGCGCCACCCCGCCCTGCGCTTCAGCGACGGCACCGCCCTGGCCCGCCTTCCCGTCAGCTGGGCCCAGGTGCTCCAGCCCCTGCTGCCCATCCTTTACGGGCTCGGCGTGCTCGCCCTCGTCGTGGCTCTCGCACGGCCGCAGAAGGGCCTCGAGGAAAGCCGCGTGCGGACGGAAGCCGTGGACATCGTCCTCCTCGTGGACGTGTCCACGTCCATGCGCGCCGAAGATTTCACGACAGCGGCGCGCAGCCTCAACCGCCTCGACGCCGCCAAGATCGTGCTCGAGAAGTTCATCAAGGCGCGGCCTGGCGATCGCCTGGGCCTGGTCGCGTTCTCGGCCATGCCGTACACGGTCTCGCCGCTGACCCTGGACCACGGCTGGCTGCTCCAGCAGATGGACCGGCTCCAGACCGGGATGATCGAAGACGGCACGGCCATTGGCGATGCGATCGCGTCCGCGGTCAACCGCCTCCGCGACAGCGTGGCCAAGAGCAAGGTCGTTATCCTCCTCACCGACGGCATGAACAACCGCGGCAAGCTCTCCCCCGGGAATGCCGCGCAGGCAGCCAAGGCGATGAAGATCAAGGTGTACACCGTGGGCGCCGGCTCGACGGACTGGGTCCGCGTGCCGGTGAAGGATCCTTTCGGCGGAACCCAGTACGTGCGGCAGCGCGCGGAGATCGACGAAGCCACTCTGACGCGGATCGCCGAGACGACCGGCGCGACGTATTTCCGGGCGGCGGACATGAAGTCTTTGGAAAGCTGCTACCGGCAGATCGACCAGATGGAGAAGACCGAAGTGAACGTCGACCAGTACACGCGGTTCGAGGAGCGCTTCATGCCTTGGGTGCTCGTGGGCCTGGCGCTGCTCGGACTGGAGAAGCTGCTCGCTTTGACGCGGCTCGGGAGGCTCCCATGATGCGGTGGGGTGCTCCAGACATCCTGGCGTGGCTGCTCCTCCTGATCCCCCTCTGGTGGGGCGTGTTCTATCTCGTGCGGAGGCGGGAGCGACTGCTCCAGCGCATCGCGGACGCGAAGGTGCTCCCGGTGCTCATGCCCGACCGGAAGATCCGGCAGATCAGACGACGGACGACGCTCTGGCTCGCGGCCGTCGCCCTGATGGGCGTTTCGCTGGCGCGGCCGCAGTGGGGGTTTCACTGGCAGGAGGTGAAGCGGCGGGGGCTCGATATCCTCGTCGTGCTCGACACGTCCCGGAGCATGCTGGCGCAGGACATCAAGCCGAACCGGATCCAGCAGGCCAAGTGGGGCATCCGCGACCTCATCCAGAAGCTCAAGGGCGACCGGATCGGCCTCGTGACTTTCGCCGGAAGCAGTTTCTTGGAGTGCCCGCTGACCGTGGACTATGCCGCGTTCCTGATGACGCTGGACGACGTCTACGTGGGCATCATCCCGCGCGGCGGCACGGCGATCGCGCAGGCGCTCCGGACCGCCATGAACAGCTTCGCCAAGGAACAGGGCGAGGCCGACCGCGCCGTCGTCCTGATCACCGACGGCGAGGATCACGAGGGCAACCCGCTCGAGCTGCTGGATGAGCTCAAGAAGAAGAACATCCGCGTGTATGCGGTCGGCGTAGGGACGCTGGAAGGCGAACTGGTTCCCTCCGAGGGTGAAGCCCAGACGGGGTTCATGAAGGACCGCGAGGGCAAGGTGGTCAAGTCCGCCCTCCAGGAGGGCGTCATGGAACGGCTGGCCGTCGCCACGGGCGGGGCCTATGTCCGATCGGCGCCCGGCGATTTCGGACTCGACCGCATCTTCGACCAGGGCATCGCCCATCTGAAGCGCGATGAACAGGAATCGCGCATGACCAAGGCCTACGAGGACCGCTTCGTGTGGTTCCTCGGCTTGGCCTTCCTGGCCCTGGCGATCGAAGCCCTGTTGAGCGAGCGCGGGCGCAAGAACGGGGAGGCATCCGCATGAGAGCGCCTCGGCATGTCCTCCTGGTAGTGAGCGTCGGCCTCGCGATCCCCGCCGCCGGCTGGTGCGCGGACCCGGCGCGCCGCGCGCTGGACGAGGGCGCCCGCTACTACGAGCAGAAGGCCTACGACAAGGCCGCCGCCGCATTTGACCAGGCCGCGCAGGCTGCGCCCGGGCAGAAGCTCGACCCCGCGGTCGCGCGATACGACGAGGCCACCGCCCTGCTCCGGCAAGGCCAAGCGCAGGCAGCGGCCGAGAAACTCGCTTCAGCCCTCCGCTCTCCCGACATCGGCCTGCAGAGCAAGGCGTACTACAACCGCGGCAACGCGCTGGTCGGCATGACCCAGCAGGAGGAACAGCAGGGACAGCTCGACATGGCGACGAAGGCGCTCGACGAGGCGCTGGCCATGTACGAGAACGCCATGACGCTGGCACCGCAGGACGAGGATGCCAAGATCAACTACGAACTGGCGCTGAAGAAGAAACAGGAGCTGGAGCAGAAGAAACAGCAACAGGAACAGCAGCAAGACCAGCAGAAGGACCAATCCAAGGATCAGAACAAACAGGACCAGCAGAAGCAGCAGGAACAAGAGAAGGAGCAGGAACAACAGAAGCAGAACGAGCAGAATCAGCCGCAGGAACAGCAGCCGCAGCAGGCCCAGCCTTCGCAAGCCATGACACAACAGGAAGCCGCGATGCTCCTGGACGCCATGAAGCAGGAAGAGCAGGCCAGCCGGGACCGACTGCGATTGATCATCGGGCAGCCTGTACCTGTCGAAAAGGATTGGTAGACTGAACCAACATCATGAGCACGTGCCGACCAAGACCAACGACCGCCGGACGCCTTGCACAGAGGCTCCTCGTGCCGCTTCTCGTGCTCGGTACCTGGCACTCGGCACTCGGCGGTTCCGTTGAGTTCGACATCCAGCCGCGGGTCCTGCGCGTAGGCGAAGTCGCCATCTGCAGCATCACGGTCCGGGATGTCGACAACCCGCCCGCCCCCGCTCTCCCCCCGATCCAGGGCTTCCAGATCAGCATGGCGGGCACCGAGCGCAGTTTCTCGTTCGGGTCAGCCGGGAAGGGCAGCTCCGTGACGTTCCGCTACCAGTTCCTCCCTCTCCAGACGGGCAAGTTCACGATCGGCCCCTTCGCCTACACCCTCCAGGGCCAGACCGAAAACCTGCCGGCCATCGAACTGCAGGTGCTCGCCCCCGAATCGGCAGCTCCCTCCGCGCAGGGAGCCCAGCCGGAGTGGTCGGAGCTGCTCTTTGCCGAGGTCTCGGTCGGCGAGACGAACATCTACAGCCAGCAGGTGTTTGACCTGAAGTTCTCCATCTTCTCCCGCGGGCTCAACCTGGCCGGAGACATGTCCCTGCTCAACATGCCGACGGCCGGCCTGACGCTCCAGCCGTTCCAGGAATTGCCCATCACGCGCGAGGTGGTCAGGAACCAGATCTACGACGTCCGCCGGTTCCGCTGCCGCGCGCAGGCGCTGTCCGCCGGCACGTTCAAGCTCGCCCCCACCGTCCGCGTCGGCCTGCTCATCCCGCGCGAACGGCGGCGCGACCCGTTCTTTGGCGGATTCGACGACTCCTTCTTCGATGCTTTCTTTGGACGGACGCAGGCCAAGCCGGTGGACCTCGTGCCCCAGCCCATCGAACTCGTCGTCCACACCCTCCCCTCCGAGGGGCAACCGCCCAACTTCTCCGGCGCGGTGGGCCGCTTCAGCTTCGATACGCAGGTGAAGCCGACCGAACTCAGCGCCGGCGACCCGATCACGCTGACCATGCAGATCTCGGGCGAGGGCAACCTCGAGAACCTTTCGGCCCCCCAGGTGCTGGCCGGCGACAACTTCAAGGTGTACGAGCCGCGCCTGGCATCCAAGAACATCGACGAATCCCAGGCCGCGGGAACGAAGGTGTTCGAGCAGGTGGTCATCCCGAGATCGCAGGAGGTCACGAACCTGCCCGCCCTGACTTTCGCGTACTTTGACCCGTCGAAGGGAGCCTATGAGACCGTGACCCGCGGCCCCTTCGCGCTCACGGTTCATCCATCCTCCAACGCGGCCGCCAAGATGATCCAGGCCCCCGCGAACCTGCCGGAGGCCCGGACCATCCTCCTGGGAACCGACATCGTGTACCTGAAGCCCGCGCCGGCCCGCTGGACGCACGTAACCGAGAGGGCCTGGTACGACCGTCCCCTCTTCCTTGCCCTGCAGTTGGTCCCGGCCATGGCCACCGCCTTCCTTTTCCTGTCCGTGCGACGCCGTGAGCGCCTGGCGCGCGACGTCGCGCTGGCGCGCCGGCAGAGGGCGCCCCGGACCGCACGGGCCGCTGTGAAGAAGGCGGAGGCCGCCATCGCAAGGTCGGAGCGGCAGGCCTTCTTCGAAGCGGTCTGGGAAGCGCTCGCCTCCTACTTCGGCGACCGTCTCAACTTGTCGCCCGGCGAGGTGACCGGCGATGCTGTTATGGACGCGCTGATCCAAGCCCGGATGGATGACAGCGCCAGGGACCAGGTGCGCCAGCTTTTCGAGACGTGCGAGCGGGAACGATTCGGGCAAGCAGGCGGCGCGGCAGTGATGACCCCTGCGGACAAGGCGGCCTCGGCTGAACTCCTGGCTGTGCTCAACCGGGTGCTGAGATCCTGCGAGCGGATTCGACTATGAAGGGTTCTCAACAGATGCGGTGGCTGATGTGCGTGATGGCCGTTCTGGCCGGCACGGCGCGGACCGCCCTGGCCGCCGTTGCGGCGGGCCGGGTCATCCCCGCAGCCAAGCTCCAGCAGACGTTCCTGGAGGCGGGCCGGGCCTACGACGCGGGTCGCCTCCCCGACGCGATCGGTCTCTACGAGAAGTTGCTGACCGAGGGCTACGTGTCCAAGGAACTGCTCTTCAACCTTGGCAACGCCTATTTCAGGGAGGGCAAGGCCGGCCGTGCCGTTCTTCACTACCGCCGGGCCTGGCAGCTGGCTCCGCGCGATCCGGATATCCTTGCCAACTTTGGATTCGCCCAGCAAAGCACCGGCGCCACCCCGCCGTCTCTGCCCGCCGTGTCCAGGGCCCTGCTCAGGTTCTGCCGGACGGAGTGGATCATCGCGGCGCTGGTTTCGTACTGGCTCGGCGCAGTTGCCCTGTGCCTTTTCATCCTCTTCCCCGCGCGGCGACCCGTGTTCCTTCGCGCGGTGGCGGTGCTGGGCGTCCTGCTCGTGACGTCGCTGGCAGGACTCGTCCAGTGGATCAGCCTCTGCCGGAACCCCGAGCTGGTTGTGGTCGGGCCCGGCCAGGAAGCGCGATTCGCGCCGCTCGAGGGTTCCACGGCGCATTTCGCCCTGCCCGAAGGCTCCATCGTCCGCGAGACCGAGTCGTCGGGTCCGTGGGTGAAGGTGGCCTCAGGCAAGCAGAGCGGATGGATTCGGCGGTCCGCCTGCCTGCCGGTTTGTACTTGGCAGAACGCGAAGAACGGCCTCATACTCAAGGGTGATTAGCATGCTCGGAAGCATGAAACGGCACGTAGGATGGCATCCCACGGCAGGGCTTTGGTGGGCTGCCTTCTTGATCCTCCTGGTCGGCGGCGGCATCGCCTATGTCTTCTCGCTGGACGAGACAAGCCCGGCCGCGCGCACGAGCATGGCCACAACCCTCATGGTGACCATTATCGCGGCCGGCATCTTCGTCATCTGCGCCACGTCGAACTGGTGGATGCGAAGGTAGCGTAGGGGCGGTTCTGCGAGCCGCCCTAGGGGGAGTATTTTCTCTCCAACTCCGCGTTGATGTCGGTGAGGATTTCGTACGGGATCGTCTGGCAGAGCACCGCCAGCTCGTCCGCCCAGATCGCTTCCTTCCCCTGTTCCCCGATCAGGACGACTTCGTCACCCTCGCGCACGGCGCTGTCGGGGCCGACGTCCACGGTCACCCAGTTCATGCTGACCCGGCCCACGATCGCACATCTCCTGCCGCCGATCAGCACATGCCCCTTGTTGCTCAACAGCCTCGGATACCCGTCGGCGTAGCCGACGGAGATCGTGGCGATATCGGTGGGGGCCGGCGTCACGTACGTGCTGAAGTAGCCGATCGGGAATTGCGCGGGCACGCTCTTGACCTGCACCACGCGCGACTTCCACTGGAGAATCGGGCGCGTTCTCACGCGGACGTGCGAACTCCGGGCGCCGTAGCCGTAAAGGGAGATCCCCAGCCGCACCCCGTCGAAATCCCAGTCTTTCACGTAGAGGAACGCGCGGCTGCTGGCCACGTGTTTGAAGAGTCTCCTGCCCTCCAGCTCCTCCGCCGCCTTGGCTGCTGCGGCGAAGCGGTCATGCTGGGCCTGGGCCGATTCAAGGTTCGTCGGCTTGACGGCCGCGAAGTGTGTGCAGATGCCCCGGATCTCCAGGCCGCCTGAGGTGCCGAGTCGCTCGTGGATCGCGCCAGCCTCCGCCCACGGCAGGCCGAGCCGCCCCATCCCGGTGTCGATCTTGAGATGGACCGGCAGCTTCGCGCCGAGGCGATGGGCCGCCTCGGCAAGTCCCATCCCGTGCCGTTCGCTGACGATCACGGGGGTGATCCGCTGTTCCAGCAGGACCGGCAGATCCGAGGCCTCTACCGCGCCCAGGACCAGGATGTCCGCGCCAGCCACCGCCTTGCGCACGGCCAGGGCCTCGTCGAGGTAGGCCACCGCAAACCACCTGATGCCGGCCTTCCCTGCCCGCTCGGCCACGGGCACCAGGCCGTGTCCGTAGGCATTGGCCTTCACGACGAACATGATCTCCGACCTGCGGAGAGCCTTCCGCACGTTGCGGATGTTCTCCTCGAGAATGCCGAGGTCGACCTCAACCCAGGAGTGTTTCATGCCGGCGGAAGTAAAGCACAGGCAGTGGCATGAGGAAAGAAGACTGTTAGCGGCGCGGAATCAGGCCGGGAGAACATGGCCCTGCAGTAGAGCCTCGCAAAACAGTCTGGCCGCGCCATGAAGCGAACCGAGCGA
Source organism: Verrucomicrobiota bacterium (assembly GCA_043803015.1). Classification (GTDB taxonomy): domain Bacteria; phylum Verrucomicrobiota; class Kiritimatiellia; order CAIQIC01; family JAGNIJ01; genus JAZDKK01. The sequence goes on along the minus strand of JAZDKK010000007.1, from coordinate 4,138 downwards.
ATGCGAGGTTCTGCTTCATGGCACCCCCGGCGTGATTCGAACACGCGACCCTCGGATTAGAAATCCGATGCTCTGTCCTACTGAGCTACGGGGGCACCCAATGGGTTTCCAAAAAACGATTGTAGGAGGAAGGACAGCACCTGTCCACTGGCAACGGGTTATCTGACGGCCAGCCGCACGAAACCGCGCTTGCCGCAGCGGATCACGGTGCCGTCGACGGGTTCGATCTCGGCCTTCGGGTCGTTGAGACGTTCACCCCCGACTTCGACGGCGCCCTGCTGGATGAGCCGACGGGCCTCGCTGTTGCTGGAGGCCAGCTTGGCTTTGACAAGAAGCGGAATGACCGCCATCCGGCCGGCGGCGACCGTGACGGTCGGAACATCTTCCGGCACCTGCTTCTGGGAGAACACGCGGGCGAATTCCGTCGAGGCCTCCTCGGCGGCGGTCGCGTCATGGAACCGCGCCACGACCCGCCGGGCAAGATCGTCCTTCACGTCGCGGGGATGGCGTTTCCCCTCCTTGACCGCCTTCTGAAGCTCCTTCAGTTCGTCCTCCGGCATGCAGAGCACGAGGGCGAAGTACTTCCACATCAGCTCGTCGCTCACGGACATCGTCTTGCCGAAGATGTCCTTCGCCGACTCGGTCACCCCGATGTAATTGCCCAGGCTCTTGCTCATCTTCTGGACGCCGTCGAGCCCCTCGATCAAGGGAAGCGTCAGGACCACCTGCGGCTCCTGGCCGAACGCCTTCTGCAACTCACGACCGAGAAGGAAGTTAAAGACCTGATCCGTCCCCCCGACCTCGACGTCGGCTTTCAGCACCACGGAGTCGTAGGCCTGGATCAGCGGGTACAGGAACTCGACGAGCGAAATGGGCGCCCGGCCGGCGTAGCGCTTGGCGAAGTCGTCGCGCGCCAGCATCTGGGCAATCGTGACATGGGACGTAAGCCGCACCACGTCCTCGAACTTCATGGGCGAACACCATTCGGAGTTGAAACGGATCTCGGTCTGCGACGGATCGAGGATCTTGAAGACCTGCTTCTGATAGGTCTTCGCATTCTCCTGGACCTGCTCGCGGGACAGCGGCTTGCGCGTCTGGGAACGGCCGGACGGATCGCCGATCATCCCGGTGAAATCCCCGATCAGGAAGATCACGGTGTGCCCCAGCTCCTGGAACTCGCGAAGCTTGTTGAAGCAGACCACGTGACCGAGATGAATGTCGGGCGCCGAGGGATCTGCGCCGTACTTGATCCGGAGAGGGCGATTCTCCTTCCGGGCTCGGTCCAGCTTGGCCTTCAGCTCGTCGAAGGACACGAGATCCACCGACCGCTGGCCCAGTTTTCCGGCAATCTGTTCTACCTGCTTGTCCATGGCGTTGCCGGTGTATTAAACACGGAAGGCGCTTACTCTTCCAGCAGAATGAGCAAGCGCCTTCTTCAAGCAATCTGAGGGAGCGATCAGCCCTTCTTCTCGTCCTCTTTGTCTTTCTTCTCGCCCGGCCGCCACTCCTCCTTGACCTCCGTGCCGGCGGCGCCCATCGCCGCATCGAATGCCCCGGCGAGGTCCACCAAGTCCTCCCCTGGTCTCAGGCCTTCCAGCATCTCGTCGGAAACCTTGAACTCTTCTTCGGGGAGCTTGGCCGCCTTGATGCTGAGTCCGATTCTTCTCTCCACGGGGTCGATCTTGATCACGCGAGCTTCCACGTCCTGGCCCGGATGCAGGACATCGCGGACTTTCTGCACGCGCTCCTCGCTGATCTGGCTGATGTGCACCAGGCCGTCCACCCCCTCCTCGATCTCGATGAACGCGCCGAAGGACGCCAGCTTGCTGACCTTGCCCTTGACGAGCTGCCCCACGTGGTAGCGGGAGGAGATGCTCGTCCACGGATCCTCCTGGGCCTGCTTCAGGCCAAGGCTGATGCGCTGCTGGCTGGGATCGACTTCGAGAACCACCGCCTCTACCTCGTCCCCCTTCTTGAGGACCTCGGAGGGATGATTCACCTTCCGCGTCCACGACATGTCCGACACATGGATCATGCCGTCGATGCCCTCCTGGACCTCGACGAACGCGCCGTAGTTCGTGAAGTTGCGGACCTTCCCCTTGATGCGGGTGCCGATCGGGTACTTTTCGGCGACCTGGTCCCACGGATTCTGCTCGGTCTGGCGGATGCCCAGCGATATCTTCTGCTCGTCCTTGTTGATGTTCAGGACCACAGCTTCGACCATATCCCCCGCTGATAGCACGTCCGAGGCGCGGACGACACGCTTCGTCCAGGAAAGTTCCGACACGTGCACCAAGCCCTCAACACCCTCCTCGAGCTGGACAAACGCGCCGTAGGGCACCAGGTTGACCACCTTGCCGCGAACGCGGCTGCCGACGGGGTACTTGCGCTCGATGTCGTCCCAGGGATTCGCCAGCCTCTGTTTCAAGCCGAGCGAGATACGCTCCTTCTCCAGGTTGACGTCCAGGATGACCACCTCGACTTCCTGGCCGACCTTCACCATTTCGGAGGGATGGTTGATGCGGCCCCAGCTCATATCGGTGATATGGAGCAGGCCGTCCATGCCCTGCAAGTCCACGAACGCACCGAAGTCGGTGATGTTCTTCACCATGCCCTTGCGGACCTGGCCGATCTGGATCTCGGCGAGCAGCTTCTTCTTCTGTTCGCGGCGGCGGTCTTCGAGCAGCTCGCGCCGGGAAAGAACGATGTTCCGCCGCTCGCGGTTGATCTTCAGGATCTTGAACTCGAGTTTCCTGTCGAGGAGGTCGTCCGGGTTGCGGACGGGCAGGACATCCACCTGGGAGCCCGGCAGGAACGCATCCACACCGACGTCCACGATCATCCCGCCCTTGACCCGCCCCTTGATGACGCCTTCAATGAGGCCGCCCTCCTGGCAGGTGTCCAGCACGCGGTCCCAGCTTCTCTGCTGCTCGGCGCGCTGCTTGCTGAGGATGACCATCCCGTCATCGTCTTCGAGCCTTTCCAGGAGGACCTCCAGCTCGTCGCCGGGCTTGAGCTGGGCCATATCCCTGAATTCCTCGGCCGGGATGATACCTTCGGACTTGTAGCCGATATCGACGAGGACTTCGTTGTCGCGGACCTCGAGGACCTTGCCCTTGACGATGGAGCCTTCGGTGAAGTTCTTGAGGGTGTCGGCATACATCTGGGCCATGGCGGCCCGCTCGTCACCCTCGAGCTTGTGGAGGTCGAAATCTACGTGTTTCTTCTTCGCTTTTACCTGTTCCATGATGATCCAGTTACACAGTTTCCGGGCGTTGCTCAAATCCTGCTGAGATTCCTTCGGGAACAGCCCACGCATTCCCAGGAAAGGGCCGGAACGTAGCACAACGGGCCCCGGTCCCGCAAGAGTCAAAAGAAGCCCCATACGGAAGGGGCCGTCCCGACGGATCGGGACGGCCCTTCACAAGATAAATCCCGGCAACGTGCTACTCTCCCATGGCCTTACCCACAGTACCATCGCCGCAGAGGAGCTTAACGGCCGTGTTCGGAATGGGAACGGGTGTTGCCTCCTCGCCAAGGTCACCGGGAAATCCGACGAATGGTTTATGGTTCATGGTTGATGGTTCATGAACCATCAACCATTTCCCATTAACCATTCCGAAAATCATTGCATAGAGAGAGTAAATTAATGGTCAAGCCTCCTGGCAGATTAGTACTGGTTAGCTCAACTCCTCGCGGAGCTTACACATCCAGCCTATCAAGGTCGTAGTCTTCAACCTGCCTACAGTCCCGACTCGCGTCGAGAAGGGAGATCTTATCTCGGGGTCGGCTTAGCGCTTAGATGCCTTCAGCGCTTATCCATTCCGCACATAGCTACCCAGCGATGCCCCTGACGGGACAACTGGAACACCAGAGGTGCGTCATTCCCGGTCCTCTCGTACTAAGGAATGCTCCCCTCAAATCTCCTGCGCCCACAGTGGATAAGGACCGAACTGTCTCACGACGTTCTGAACCCAGCTCGCGTACCGCTTTAATTGGCGAACAGCCAAACCCTTGGGACCTTCTCCAGCCCCAGGATGCGATGAGCCGACATCGAGGTGCCAAACCGCTGCGTCGATGTGGACTCTTGGCAGCGATCAGCCTGTTATCCCCGGAGTACCTTTTGTCCGTTGAGCGA
>JAZDKK010000006.1:0-6212 GCA_043803015.1 Verrucomicrobiota bacterium | reverse complement strand
CCAAGCCCGCCCCGGCGCCCGAAGCGCCCGCGGCGGCACCCGCCCCGCCCCCGGCGCCGCCGGCGAAGCGCGTGATCACGGTCCGCGGTGCGGTCATCGTGAAGGAGTTCGCCGAGCAGCTCGCGGTCAAGCCGAACCAGCTCATCGCCGAGCTCATGACCATGAACGTCTTCGCCTCGATCAACGAGCGGGTCGACCTGAAGGTGGCCCAGCAGATCGCGGACAAGCACGGCTTCGCGCTGGAGCACGAGAAGAAAGTCATCGAGCACAAGCCGGTCATCAAGGCCCCCGAGGAGGGGGTCGAGACGACGGAGGACCGGCCCGATGACCTCCTGCCGCGCCCGCCGGTCGTCACGTTCCTCGGGCACGTGGACCACGGCAAGACGTCGCTCCTGGACAAGATCCGTCACAGCCGCGTGGCGGAGGGCGAGGACGGCGGCATCACCCAGCACATCGGCGCGTACTCGGTGCAGTATCGCGATCGCGCGATCACCTTCCTCGACACGCCGGGGCACGCGGCCTTCACGGCCATGCGCGCCCGCGGCGCCAACCTGACGGACATTGCCGTGCTGATCATCGCGGCCGACGACGGCGTGATGCCGCAGACCCGCGAGGCCATCCAGCACGCCAAGGCCGCCGGCGTCGCCATGATGGTGGCCATCAACAAGATCGACCTGCGGACCGCCAGCGTGGACCGCGTCAAGCGACAGCTTCAGCAGGAGGGCCTCACGCCGGAGGACTGGGGCGGGGAACTCATCTGCTGCCCGGTCAGCGCGGTGACGGGGGACGGCATCGACCACCTCCTGGAGATGATCCTCCTGCAGGCGGAGATGATGGAGCTGAAGGCCAATCCCAAGCGGCGCGCGCTGGGCTACGTGATCGAGGCCCGCCTTGAGGCGGGCATGGGCCCGACCGCGAACCTGCTGGTCACGCGCGGCACCCTCCACGTGGGCGACGCGATCGTGTGCGGGCCGTGCTGGGGCAAAGTCAAGGCGCTGATCAACGATCAGGGCATCAAGGTGCGGACGGCCGGGCCGTCCTCGGCGGTCAAGTGCCTCGGCCTGAATAGCGTCCCCGAGCCGGGCGAGGAGTTCCAGTGCTACCCGAACGACCGCGTGGCGCGCCAGACCGCCGAGGAGCGGATGGCCAAGAAGCGGATGGACGAGCTGGTCGTGCCGAAGCGGGCTTCGCTCGAGGACCTCCTCCGCAAGACCGCCGAGCACCGGTGCGAACTGTTCCTCGTGCTCAAGACCGACGTGCAGGGATCGCTCGAGGCCATCCAGCAGTCGCTCCTCGGCATCAAGAGCGACAAGGTCTCGCTCAAGATGGTGCTCACGGGCGTCGGCAACATCACGGAGAACGACGTGCTGCTGGCGAGCGCCTCCAACGCCATCATCCTGGGGTTCCACGTCGGCAAGGAGGACGGGGTCGGCGACCGGGCCAAGCAGGAAGGCGTCGAGATCCGCCTGTACAGCGTGATTTACGAGCTGCTCGACAACGTCCGCGACGCGATGACCGGTCTCCTCGAGCCCGTGACGAAGGAAACGGTGATCGGCCACGCGGAAGTCCGCCAGGTCTTTGATATCAGCAAGAAGGGCAAGATCGCCGGGTGCATCGTCACCGACGGCCGCGCGGCCTCCCGGTCCCGGGTCCGCGTGAAACGCAACCAGGACGTTATCTACGAGGGCTCGATCAACACGCTCAAGCGGTTCCAGAACGACGCGGCCGAGGTGCGGGAAGGGCAGGAGTGCGGCATCCGGCTGGACAACTTCGCCGATTTCGTCGCGGGGGATGTGCTCGAACTGTACGAGATGGAGAAGATCGCGCAGCAGCTGTGAGCGCCGCGACGGCCTCGCGGCGGACGATATCACATCCTGGAGCACCTCATGGGCGTCAAGCGTCTCGTCCGCGTCAACGAACTGCTGAAACAGGAAGTGGCCGCCGCCCTGTACCGGGTCATGAACGAGCGCGGCTTCGACCTCTCCGCCGTGACCATCACCCGCGTGATGACCAGCAGTGACCTGCACAGCGCGCGGGTGTTCGTCTCGATCCGCGACCACCGCCAGGAGCGGGGCCACATCCTGGCGCAGCTCGGGCACCACGCGGGGGACATCCAGTACCTCCTGAACAAGAACGTCGCCCTCAAGTACACGCCGAAGCTCACCTTCGAGCTCGACGAGTCCATCGAGCTGGGCGACCGGGTCCTCCAGATCATCCACCGGATGGAAGAGACGCAAGCCCCGGCGCAGGAACCGGTCGCCGGCGAGGCGGAAGACGCCGCCGGCGGCGAATCCACGGACGAAGACGATGAAGCCTAAGCGACAGCCGGCCCCGCCCCGGACGGCCGAGCCGTGGGACGGCCTGCTCCTGGTCGACAAGCCTTCCGGCCTCACCTCGCATGACGTGGTGGACCGCGTCCGGCGGCACTTCCGCATCGAGAAGGTGGGCCACGGCGGGACGCTGGACCCGATGGCCACGGGGCTCCTCGTCCTCCTGCTGGGCCGCGGCACCAAGCTCTCCAACCAGATCATCGGCGCCGACAAGGCGTACGAGGGGACGATGCACCTGGGCGCCACCACGGACACCGAAGACGTGGACGGCAAGGTGCTGACCGAGGCGCCGTGCGCAGGGATCACGCGGGAGCGCCTCGAGGAGGAGATCAGGAAACGGATGGGGGATGTCATGCAGACGCCGCCCATGGTCTCCGCTATCAAGCGGGAGGGCGTGCCCCTCTACAAGCTGGCGCGCCGCGGCGAGACGGTCGAGCGTGAACCGCGGCTGATCCACATCTACGATTTCACCTTGCTGGATTTCGCGCCGCCGCTGGCGCGCTTCCGCCTGCGGTGCACGAAGGGCACGTACGTCCGGACCCTCTGCGCGGACATCGGGCGGGCGCTGGGGTGCGGCGCGTACCTGCAGGAACTGCGGCGGATCCAGTCGGGCGCCCTGCGCGTGGACCGCGCCCGGCCGCTGGACGAGGTCCTGCGCCTGGACCTGGCGGCGCTGGAGAAGGTGGTCATCCCGATGCACGACGTGCGGCCCGAGGAGCTGAACCGATGATGAGGATCACCCAGCAGCTAGAGGACCTCCGGCTGGAGCGAGGGGCCATCGTCCTCGCGGTGGGTTCGTTCGACGGCGTCCACAAGGGCCACCAGCTGGTTCTGCGGCGCGCGGTCGAGAAGGCGCGCGCCATCGGGGGGGAAGCGTGGGCCCTGACCCTCGATCCTCACCCGCTGAAAGTCCTGAAGCCGGAAGCCGCGCCGCCGCTCATCACATCGACGGCCCACAAACTGCGGCTGATGGAGCCGCTCGGCATCGACGGATGCGTGGTGCTGTCCTTCACGCTCGAGCTGGCGGCGGAGGAGCCCGAGGCGTTCATCGCGCGGCTGAGGAACGGCGTTCCGGCGCTGGGCGAGCTCGTCGTGGGCGAGAACTGGACGTTCGGCCACCGCGGGCGCGGGAACGTTGCCTTGCTCAAGCAGAAGGCCCCCGCGCACAAGCTCTCGGTGACGGTCGTGGAACCGGTGCTGTGGAAGGGGAAGGTCATCTCCAGCACCCGCATACGGGAGGCCGTGTCGGGCGGCCGCCTCGAGGAGGCGGAGCACATGATGGGCCGGCCGTTCAGCATCCTGGGCACGGTGGTGCCCGGCCGGCGGGTGGGCGCACAGCTCGGTTTCCCGACCGCGAACCTGGACCCGCACAACGAGGTCCGCCCGCCGAGCGGGGTCTACGCGGTGCGCGTGGACGTGGGCGGTCGGTTGTTCGACGCCGCGGGGTTCGTGGCGGAAACGGGGGATGCCAAGACCACGCCTTCGGGCTTCGTCGTTGAGGTGCACCTCATGGGCTTCGACGGCGATCTCTACGGCCGGGACCTCGAGGTCCTCTTCGTCCGTCGCGTCCGCGAGGTCCAGCACTTCCGCTCCCGCGTCGAGCTCGGCCGGCAGATCGCCCGCGACGTCGAGCTGATCCGCGACCTGCTGGCCGGGAAGTAGGAGCGGGTTTATCCCTCGACGGACTGCAGGTTCGCTGGATGCAGACGCTATGAAGCCGTGCATCCCGATCAAGGGTCACAGCCAGCTGAGAAAGGGCCGGTTCTCCCTTGGAGGCGCGTCGTATTTCCTGACCCTTTGTGCTCGAGGCCAGCCGTCCGACTTGGCAAGAGACGCGATCTTCGGGCGTCTTATGGAACTGGTCGCAGCTCTGGATCGCGAGCAGGTGATGTCCGTCCGCGCCATGACCCTCATGCCCGACCACCTTCACGCGATCGTCCGGCTGGGGGACGCGGCGGCGCTGTCCGACGCCATCCGCTTGTTCAAAGGACGCGCGTCCGTGATACTTCGGCAAGCGGAGATGCGCTGGCAGAAAGGGGGATACTACGACCATCGTCTCCGCGCGGGCGAGCCGTTGGCACCCGTCTTCAGGTACATCTTTATGAACCCCTACTGGGCTGGCCTGTGCCAAGGCGGGCAGAAGTGGCCGTTCTTCCGTTGCTGTCGGCAAGACTGGGAATGGTTCCAGCATGATTTGAACAACGAGATGCCATATCCGGAATGGCTTCGGTGACGCCGCCCCGAGCCGGATGTGGGAGCGGGTTTATCCCGTGACGGATGCCGGGTCGCGGGAAGTTGTCGCGGCGTAAAGCCGCTCCTACGATGCGGGGGGCCGGCGTTTCTCCCTTGAGCTTCGCTGAGGTCACGGTTTAACCTGCTGACCGTGAGCCTCCTGATCAAGAACGGCGAGATCGTGACGGCCTCGGAGAGACGCCGCGCCGACATCTACTGCGAAAAGGAGCAGATCGCCCGCATCGGACCGCATCTGCAAGTGCCAGCAGGTGCGCAGGTTATCGATGCGGCCGGCCGGTATGTTCTGCCCGGGTTCGTCGACCCCCACGTTCACGCCTACCTTCCGCTCAAGACCACCTGCTCCAAGGACACATACGAAACGGCCAGCCGCGCGGCGCTGATGGGCGGCACGACCTGCTTCATCGATTTCTGCACGCCGGAGCGCGGCCAGTCACCCCTCGAGGCGCTGGACCTCTGGGATGCCCGGAGCCGGGGCAAGTCGGCGTGCGACTACTCGTACCACCTCGCGGTGACGTGGTTCGATGCGAAGGCCGCCGGCGAGATCCGCGACGTCGTGCGCCGGGGCATCACCTCGTTCAAGATCTACTTGGCCTACAAGGGCAGCGTGAACATCGGCGACGACGAACTGCTCGGGGCCCTGAAGCTCGCGCGGGAGTTGGGCGTCGTGACGATGGGGCATTGCGAGGACGCGGAGGCGATCGACGAGCTCCAGAGGAAGCTGCTGTCCGAGGGCAAGACGGGGCCCGAGTGGCATTACCACAGCCGCCCGCCGGAGATCGAGGCGCGAGGCACGCGCCGCTTCCTCGAGTTCGCCGGGAAGGTTGGCGCGCCGGCGTACGTCGTTCACCTGAGCTGCGAACAGGCGCTGCGCGAGGCGGTGGCGGCGCGGCAGAGGGGCGTCAAGGTGTGGATCGAAACGCTGATCAGCTTCCTGCTCCTGGACAGGACCTATGCCGAGCTGCCGAACTTCGAGGGCGCCAAGTATGTCGTTTCCCCGCCGCTTCGCGAGAAGGGCAACCAGCAGATTCTGTGGGACTCCCTGCGGGACGGCGGCATCGACACGCTGTCCAGCGACCACGCGCCCTTCGATTTCGCGGGTCAGAAGTCCTTGGGCCGGAATGACTTCACGAACATCCCGAACGGCATGCCGACGCTGGAAGATCGCGTCAACCTGCTGTTCACCCACGGAGTGAAGGAAGGCCGGATGAGCCTGAACCGGTGGGTCGAAGCAGCCAGCACGGCGCCCGCGAGGATCTTCGGCCTCTACCCGCGCAAAGGCGCGATCCAGGTCGGCAGCGACGCCGACCTGGTGGTCTACGATCCGGACTACGAAGGAACCATCTCCGCCAGGATCCACTCCATGAACGTGGACTACAACCCCTTCGAGGGCTGGATCATCAGGGGCCGGCCCAGCGCGGTCACGGTGCGCGGGGAGGTCGCGGTTCGCGACGGCACGTTCGTGGGCGCGCCGGGCCGCGGTCAGTTTGTGGCAAGACAGCCGCCGGCCTAGCCCGCTTATTGCATGAGCGTCAACGACGCTCATGCAATAAGCGGTTCCGGTTGCGGGAATTGCAACCGCAATTCCCGTACCGGAACACGTCGCGAAATGCCCGCTTTCTGAGCGGGGCA
>JAZDKK010000005.1:0-14744 GCA_043803015.1 Verrucomicrobiota bacterium | reverse complement strand
GCAGCGCATGCAGACCTCCCTGTGAGGGCCGGGCCCCTCAGCTAGTATTGACCCCGCATTAGAGCACAACCCATAGGGTTGTCAAGGCGCGCGAAGGCGGGAGCCGTGGGATGCGCCGGAGAACATTTCAGGCCGGCGCGGGCGCGTGGCGTTCGACCCATTCGACGATGCGCGCGGCCACGTCGCGCTTGGGCAGGAGCGGCAGGGGTTCGGGTGCGCCGTCGCGCGGCAGGAGCGTGACCTGGTTCCGGTCCGCTTCGAACCCCGATCCCGGGCGCGAGACGTCGTTGACCACGATGAGGTCCAGCCCCTTGTCGCGCAGTTTGCGCCGGGCCTCCTCGAGGACGTTCTGGGTTTCCGCCGCGAAGCCCACGAACAGGCGGCGGCCCTTCTTCGGCCGTACGGCTTTCAGGATGTCCGGGGTAGGCTCCAGGCGCAGGATCATCGCCGCAGGGCTTTTTTTCATCTTCTGGGCCTGGACCTGCTCCGGCCGCCAGTCGGCCACCGCGGCCACCATCACCAGCGCGTCGCACCAGCCGATTCTCTCCTCGACGGCCCGGCACATGTCGTCGGCGGTGAGCACCTTCACAACTTCAACGCCTTCAGGGGCTTCCAGCGAGACGGGACCGGAAATGAGCACCACGTCGTGGGCGCGCTCGCGGGCGACGGACGCCACGGCATAGCCCATCTTCCCGGAGGAGCGGTTGCTGATGAACCGCACGGGATCAATCGGCTCGCGGGTGGGGCCGGCTGTGATGAGGATTTTCATGGGATTGCCGATTCCCGATTTGCGATTTCCAAGGCGCAGTTCTTCAATCGAAAATCGGAAATCTAGCTGACCGCCTTCTCCACCGCCGCGATAATCCTATCCAGTTCGACCAGGCGGCCCGCGCCCACGACGCCGCACGCCAGCTCGCCCTTCTCGACATCCAGGAGCGTGATGCCTCGCTCCCTCAGAACGTCCACGTTGGCCTGCGTGGCGGCGTTGAGCCACATGCCCTCGTTCATGGCGGGCGCGACGATCACGGGCGCCTTCGTCGCGAGAACCGTGGCCGTCACGATGTCGTCCGCCAGACCGCACGCCAGCTTCGCGACGACGTTCGCCGTGCACGGCGCGATGACGATCGCGTCGGACGACGCGAGATCCAGGTGCTGGAACGCCTCCGTCGGGATCGCCTCACACCGGCCGGCGGGCACCGGGTGGCGCGTCAGGGCGTGGAAGGTGAGCGGCCCGACGTACTTCGTGGCCGCCTCGGTCATCATGACCCACACGTCCCAGCCTTTCGCCATCATCAGCCGGACCAGCTCCGCCGCCTTGTAGGCGGCGATGGAGCCGGTAACTCCAACCACGACTCGCTTTGCGGTTTTCATTGTCCACCTTATCCAGCGCCGTCTTCCGGCCCACCCTCACCTCGGTCCTCTCCCAGAGGGAGAGGACGCCCCTTGTTCTGCCTATGTCTGCATTCCCCCTCTCCCACCGGGAGAGGGCAGGGTGAGGGGTCGGCGCTAATCGCCTTCCGCCCTGTTCCTTATCCTGTGCCGCTCCGCCAGGATGATGGCCCGCATGTTGTCGTACGCCTCGGCGAGGTCGTCGTTCACGACCATGTACTTGTACTCGCGCCAGTGGGAGATCTCTTCCTCCGCGATCTTGATGCGCCGCTCGATCGCCTCCGGCCCGTCCTTGCCGCGCTTGATGAGCCGCCGCTTCAGCACCTCCAGGGAGGGAGGCACGACGAAGATGTCGATCAGCTCGCGGTGCAGCGGGTCGCCGGGCGCAGCCTTTCTCACGCACGCGCGCAGGGCGTCGGCGCCCTGCACGTCGAGGTTCATCAGGACATCCTTGCCCGCCAGCAGGGCGTCGATCACCGGTTTCTTCGGCGATCCGTAGCGGTGCCCGTGAACGATGGCCGTCTCGAAGAAATTCCCCGCCTTGAGGTCGCGCTCGAACTGCACGGGCGACATGAAGTAGTAGCTCTTGCCGCCCACCTCCCCTTCCCTCGGAGGGCGCGTGGTGGCGGTGATGGCGTAGTGCAGGGAATGGAACTCGGCCTGCAGCTTGTCGCAAAGGGTCGTCTTGCCGGCGCCCGACGGCGCCGACACGAGGAAAATCATCGGCTTCCAGGTCGGCTTGATCATTCGATGTTCTGCACCTGTTCCCGGACGCGCTCCAGCTCGGCTTTCAGGGCCACCACGTCCTTCAGAATGCCGCTGTCGTTCGCCTTCGAACCGAGGGTGTTGACCTCGCGGAACATCTCCTGGGCGAGGAAATCCAGCGACCGGCCCGCCGGCTCGGCCGACTGCATCAGCTTGCGGGCCTGCTTCACGTGGCTGTCCAGGCGCGTGAGCTCCTCCGTGATGTCGCACTTGTCGGCGAACAGCGCTATCTCCCGCAGCATGCGCTCGTCCGACGCCTCCATGGTGAACCCGGCGCTCTTCAGCCGGGCCACCAGCTTCTCGCGATATCGCCCGGCTACCTGGGGGGCCTGCGTCCGGATGCGCGCCGTCCGCGTGCTGATCTTCCCGAAGCGCGACTCCAGGTCCTTCTGCAGCGCGGCCCCCTCGCGCGCCCGCATCGTGAGCAGGTTCTTCAGCGCGGCATTCAGCGCCCGGGACAGGACGGGCCAGAGCCGGTCCGCCTCCTCGCCCGGCTGTTCGTACCGCACGACATCCAGCAGTTCCAGGAGCAGGCTCCCGCCGAAGTCGTCCTTCAGGCCCGCCCGCTTCGCCGTCTTCCGCAGTTCGCGGAGGTAGGTGCGGGCCAGATCGGTATCCACGCGCACGCCCCGCCGGGGGGCCTCCGAGGAAAGCTTCACGAAAACTTCCCCGGTGATCCGACCGCGCGAGACCGCCTTGTGGATCGCTTCCTCGATCCGCGGCTCCAGGACCCCCAGCGAACGCGGGAGCGAGAGCGAGACGTCCATCTGCTTCCGGTTGACGGAACTCAGCTCGACCTCGACTTTCACGCCGCCGGCCGTGGCTTCGCCCCGGCCGTACCCTGTCATGCTTTTCAGGCTCATCCGTTGCTCCATCAACCATTAACCATCAGCTGTTAACCATTCTTCCTCATCCACTCCGCGACCTGCTGGACGTCCTTGTCGCCGCGGCCGGACAAGTTGATGATGATCACGTCCTTCTTCTTCCACCGGCGCGCGTGCTTGATCACGTAGGCCACCGCGTGCGCCGGCTCCAGCGCCGGGACCAGGCCTTCCCACCGGCTCAGCGTGTTGAACGCGTCCACCGCCTCGCGGTCCGTCACGTGCGAATACCGGGCCCGCCCGAGGTCCCTCAGCAGCGCGTGCTCCGGCCCGATCGCGGCGTAGTCCAACCCGGCGCTGACGGAGTGCGTCAGCCGGATCTGGCCGTCCCGGTCCTGCAGGACGTACGTTTTCGTTCCCTGCAGTACTCCGACGCGCCCGTCCGCAAACCGGGCGGCGTGCTGGCCGCTCCGGATGCCGAGCCCGCCCGCCTCGACGCCTATCATCTCAACAGAGCGGTCTTTCAGAAAAGGATAAAAGAGGCCCATCGAGTTGCTGCCGCCGCCGACGCAGGCCACGAGCGAGACCGGAAGCCGGCCCTCCTTCGCCAGGCACTGGCGGCGCGCCTCGCGGCCGATCACGCTCTGAAAATCGCGGACCATCATCGGGTACGGGTGCGCGCCGAGCACCGAACCGAGCACGTAGTGCGTGGTGCGGACGTTGGTCACCCAGTCGCGCATGGCCTCGCTGATCGCCTCCTTCAGCGTCTGCTGGCCGGCGGTCACGGGGACCACCTCCGCGCCGAGCGTCCGCATGCGGAACACGTTCAGCGCCTGCCGCGCCATGTCCACCTTGCCCATGTACACGACGCACTCCAGGCCGAACATGGCGGCGACGGTGGCCGTCGCCACGCCGTGCTGGCCGGCGCCGGTCTCGGCGATGATCCGCTGCTTCCCCATCCGCCGGGCCAGCAGGACCTGGCCGAGGCTGTTGTTGATCTTGTGGGCGCCCGTGTGACAGAGGTCTTCGCGCTTCAGGTAGATCTTCGCCGTCCCGAGCTCCGCCGTCATGCGCTCGGCGAGGTAGAGCGGCGTGGGCCGGCCCACGTACTCGCGGAGGTAGTAGTTCAACTCCTCGCGGAAAGACGGGTCGCGCCGGGCCCGCGCGTACTCCCGCGCCAGGGCCTCGAGCGGGGCCATGAGCGTCTCGGGCACGAACATCCCGCCGTACGGGCCGAAGTGGCCCCGCGCATCCGGGCTGGTCAACTTTGTCGGCATCGCTGAATGAAGGCCCGCACGCGGGCCAAGTCCTTGCGGCCGGGCGCCTGCTCCACGCCGGAGCTGACGTCCACGCCCCAGGGCTGGACCCGCCGGATCGCCTCCTCCACGTTCTCCGGGGTCAGCCCGCCGGCCAGGAGGACGGGCTTGCGGCTCGTCCTCACGAACTCGCGAGCCCGGTTCCAGTCCAGCACGCGGCCGGTACCGCCGGGAGATTCGGCACTATAACTGTCCAGCAGGTAAGCGTCAACGCGCGCCCCCTCGTCGGGCGCCGGCGCGCCGCGGTCCAGGTGTACGACTGTCCAAACCTTGGACACTTCGCCCGCCTTTTTTCCAAACACCTGCCCGCCCCACGCACGCGTGCGGGGCCAGCCTGCCCCCCGCGGGCCGGCGGGGCTGGCAGGCAGGCGGGTTGGAAAATCCAGGGCCGGTTTTTCCAATCCGCCTTCGCCAAGGCTTCGGCGGACAAGTGATTGGAAACCATGGAGCTGGACGACATCGAGGCCGGCGGTTTCGACGGTCCGCCGGAGTTCGTCTTCGGTCGCGTCTACGAAAACGCCGACCTTCAGGATGGCGGCCGGCAGGTCCGCCGTCCACTCGGCCACGGCGTCGGGCAGCACATGGCGCCGCGACCCGGACCAGAACACGAAGCCCATGGCATCGGGTCCGAGCTCGGCTACGGCACGCACATCAGCAGGAGAGCACAGACCGCAGATCTTGACGAAGACAGGCACGAGCGGATGAGGATTTCAGGTTTCAGGTTTCAGGTTTCAGACCTCGGGCTCAGGTCCAGACGGCCTTCATGAGATTCTGGATGCCCTGGACGATATCCTTCTGTTTCAGCAGGTATTCTCCCACCAGAACCGCATGAACACCCACCGCTTTCAGCTGCGCCACATCCTCGGCCGAGTTGATGCCGCTTTCGCTGACCAGGGTGCACGTCCTCGGCACCTTCGGCGCCAGTTCCAGCGTCGTCTGCAGCGACACGGCGAAGGTGGTCAGGTCCCGGTTGTTGATGCCGATGCACGGCACGTCGAGCGAGGAAGCCTTCCGCAGCTCCACGTCGTTGTGCACCTCCAGCATGGGCTCGACGCGGGCTTCCTGACAGCACTTCAGCAGCTGGGCCAGCTCCTCGCGGTCCAGGATCGTGGCGATGAGCAGGACGGCGGAGGCGCCGAGCGAAGACGCG
This sequence comes from Verrucomicrobiota bacterium, assembly GCA_043803015.1. Taxonomy (GTDB): domain Bacteria; phylum Verrucomicrobiota; class Kiritimatiellia; order CAIQIC01; family JAGNIJ01; genus JAZDKK01. Next base: position 9,303 of record JAZDKK010000005.1, on the reverse strand, counting down.
TGCCAGACCTGCCATGGATCCACCACGAACTCCTTGTACAGCAGAGGGAGGGTGACCGCCTGGCGCACTTCCTTGAAGACCGCCTCGCCGCCGCCGAAAAACTTCTCGTCCATCAGGACCGACACCGCCTGGGCCCCGGCGAACTGGTAGGACGCGGCGATCCGGTGCGGCTCGAACGGGTCGCAGATCTGGCCGACGGAGGGCGAGCGCCGCTTGACTTCCGCGATGAGCGCGACGGGCACGGTCCTCGCGCGCAGGGCGCCGCTGAACGACGGGGCCGGCTGTCTCGCCAGGGCAGCTTCCCTGAGCTGTGCCAGCGGCACCGACTGCTTCAGCCGCTGGACCTCGACGCGCTTGTGCCGGACGATCTCCCCGAGAAAATCCATGTCCCGCTCACCCTGCACTAGCTCTTCCCCTCCCCCGCTCCACCGGCGCCCTTCGGGGCCGCCTGCTTGAGGTAGCCGTCGATGAAGAGATCGATCTCGCCATCGAGCACGGCCTGTACGTTGCCCGTCTCCACGCCCGTCCGGTGGTCCTTGACCATGGTGTAGGGCTGGAGCACGTACGATCGAATCTGCCGACCCCAGGCGATTTCCCCCTTCTCCCCGTAGAATTTCTCCATCTCTTTGCGCTTCTTGTCCAGCTCGTATTCGTACAGTTTCGCCGTCAGCATGTTCATGGCCCGGTTGCGATTGCTGTGCTGGGAGCGCTCGGCCTGGCACGCCACGACGATGCCGGTCGGCAGGTGCGTGAGGCGCACGGCCGAGTCCGTCTTGTTCACGTGCTGGCCGCCGGCGCCGCCCGCGCGGTAGGTATCCACGCGCAGGTCGCTCTCGTCGATCTCGATCTCGATGGTTTCGTCCACCTCGGCGACGACGTCCAGCGAGGCGAACGAGGTATGCCGGCGCTTGTTGGCGTCAAACGGGCTGATCCGGACCAGGCGGTGCACGCCGCGTTCGGCCTTGAGGTACCCGTAGGCGTACGGGCCGGCCACGAGGAGGGTGACGCTCTTGATCCCGGCCTCCTCCCCCGCGAGGTAGTCCATGATGGTCACCTCGTAGCCGTGGGACTCGCAGTAGCGGCGGTACATGCGGAAGAGCATCTCGTTCCAGTCGCACGACTCCGTGCCGCCGGCGCCGGCGTGCAGGCCGAGGTAGGCGTTGTTCGCGTCCAGCTTCCCGCTCAGCAGGGCGCGCATCTGCAGGTTGTGGATCTCCGCTTCGCCGTGCTGGAGCTGGGTTTCCACATCCTTCAGCACCTCTTCCCGGTGCGGCGGATCCGCCTCGCTTTCCGCCAGCTCGATCATGATGCCGGCGTCCTCGAGGGACTTGGCGAGCGCGTCGAACGGATTCAGGAGGGCGCGAACGGCGTTGGTCTTCGCGATCGTCTGCTTGGCCTTGATCTGGTCGTTCCAGAAAGCGGGAGAAGCGGCCTCGGCCTCCAGGTCGGCTATGGCCTTGCGTCGGTTGTCGACGTCAAAGATAGCCTCTCATTTCTTCGAGGCGGCGGCGCAGGACATCCAGCCGCGTCTTCAGTTCGTCCATCATGTTGAGGTCTCCGGGCCGCAGTTGCTGCTGATATAGGGCTTTCGGCACGCCCAGGTCGAACATATTCTTGGAGAACGTCCGCCGGGATTCCTGCCCGGCGCGGTCCGACCGGCGCCGTGCATCAATTCCCTGCGGGCGGCGATGTCCGCCGGCGGCGCTCCACCCTGGCGGAGAACGCCAGGCCGGCGGCCATGCCCACGCCGACCCAGGCGCACGCCTGCGCGAAGAGGTCGCCATGCCTCGTGTAGAAGGTCCACGGCATGCTCTCCCCCGGAACGGCCACCTCGGACGCGCGGAAGCCCATGATCCGGGTCGCCCCCCGGCCGTCGTCGAGCACGTCGTAGACCCGCCCCAGCCGGTCGATGCAGCACGAGACGCCGGTGTTCGCGCAGCGGATCGCCGGCACGCGGTTCTCGACGCAGCGGAAGACGCACTGGATCATGTGTTGCTTCGACGCGCTCGAGGGATCGAACCACGCGTCGTTCGTCTGGTTGACGAGGCACCGGGCCCCGTTGCGGACGGAGTCCCGCGCGAGCTTCGCCACCGTGTCCTCGAAACAGATGAGCACGGAGAACGCGACGTCGGGTTGCTCCAACCTGAACACCGTGCTGGTCCAGCCGGGCGAGAAGCTCTCCTGGATGGGCGTCAGCGCCCGCACGAAGGGAAGGAAGGGCTGGAGCGGGACATACTCGCCGAAGATCACCAGGTGCCGCTTGTCGTAGCCCTGGCGGATGACGCCCTGCGCGTCGAACAGGAAGGAGCTGTTGTAGTAGAGCGGCTTGCCCTCGTCGCGCCACTCGGTGTCCATCGAGCCGACGAGGATCGGGACCCCGTTGGTGGCCAGTTCGTACACGACGCCGTAGCTCGGCTCGCTGGACCGGACATCGTCCGGCACCGCGGTCTCGGGCCAGATGAGCAGGTCCGGCTTGCCCGCCCGGAGCGCGCCCTGCGTCAGCGTGCGGAGGCGGTCGTAGATCATGTCGAACGTGTCCGGCGTCCACTTGTCCTCCTGCGGAATGTTCGGCTGGACGACGCTGACGCGCAGGGGCGTCGTGGGAACCGGGCTTGTCTTCAAGAGCTGCCAGCCGTGGGCGACGGCCAGCGCCACGGCCAGGAACCCCAGCATCAGCTCCGGGTGCAGGTGGCGGGTCCAGCGCCAGCCCAGGTCCTGGTAGCGCAGGAAGGTCAGCGCGACGGCCGCGTTGACCCACATCACGAGGGCCGACACGGCGTGAACGCCGCCCCAGGTCGCCATCTGGATGAGGAGCAGGTTGCGGTACTGCGTCGCGCCCAGCGGGTTCCACGCGAAGCCGGTGAACAGGTGCGAACGGATGTACTCGAAGCCCGCCCACGTGGCCGTGGCCAGCAGCATCAGCGCTATGTTCGGGAGCGAACGGCCCGATCCCCAACGTGGTGTCCACCACGACACCAGGGCGGCCAGCGGCATGAGGTACAGCGCGCAGTAGAGCGACAGGGTGATCCACCCCACAATCGTCACATGCCGGAGCCACGAGATCGAGAGCCCCCAGAAGACCGTGCCGGCGAGAAGGCCCAGGCGCATGGCCCGGGCCGGCGGCGCGTGCCGCACGGCCATCATCAGCGGCACGAGGGCGACCCAGGCCGCGTTCTTCCACTCCAGCGGCGGGAAGCTCGCCGCCAGCAGGAGACCGCTGAGAACGGCTCCCAAGCGCGGCACGTACGGCCGAATGGATTCCGGTATGCGCATGGTCCGAGCTAGAGATTGCAGTTGTCCCTGTAGCCCCGCCCGCCGTGCCCGACACTTGAGGTCGCAATTTGCGACCTCAAGTTCCTAACCTCTTGCGCCGTAAGCACAAACATGAAGTCAGGAGGGAACCTACTGATGTTTCTCCTGACCTGTTCTTTCAACCTCCTTGTGGAGACCCCGTAGATGGACGCCATGTCATGATCGAGCATGACGCGGCGCCCTCGAATGAAGCGAATCGCCTGCACGATCTCCTCTTGCTGGACCGAGGATTTGGTTTCGCTCATCAGGTTCTTCCCGCACAGAAGAGCTGTCTACGTCCCCGCGCCGTGGCATTTCTTGTACTTCTTGCCGGAGCCGCAGGGGCACGGGTCGTTGCGGCCAACCTTCGGCTCGTCGCGCTTGATCGTCTTCCCCTTCTGGTTCAACGCGGCCTGCATGGCCGCCTCCGCGCCGGCGGGCGCGGCGGCTCCGCGCGCTCCGGCCGCGGCCGGGACCGCAGCCCCCTCGCCCAGCGCGCGGACTTCGTCGTGGACGTACATCTGTGGCAGGTTGGCCAGGAAGGACCGGAAGGCGGCGGCCGTCGTCGCCGACCGGAACATCTTCATGGCGACGTCCTCTTTGATCTTGTCCATGAGGTCGGAGAACATGGCGTACGCCTCGTGCTTGTACTCCACCAGCGGATCGCGCTGGCCGTAGGCCCGGAGCCCGACGCCCTGCCGCAGGGTGTCCATGTTCCGCAGGTACTCCTGCCAGTGCATGTCCACGGCCTGCAGGATGATGTGCCGCTCCATGACCTTGAGCCCGTCGGGGTTCTCGAGGCGCGCCTTGAGTTCGTACGCCTTCTGCACGCGTTCGAACACGAGCCCGGTCAGCGTCTCCTCCTCCCACTCCTTGCCGACCACCTCTTCGTGCTTGAGGCCGATCGGAAACGCGCCGTTGACCCAGATCACAAATTCCTCGAGGCTCAGCTCGTCCTTCTCCGAAATCGCTTCCTCCGCCTTCGAGCTGATCACGTCCTCGACCACGTCGAGCAGGTGCTGGCGGGCGTCCGGGCTGGCCACGACGTCGCTGCGGAAGTTGTAGATGACCGAGCGCTGCGAGTTCATCACGTCGTCGTACTCCAGCGTCCGCTTGCGGATGGAGAAATTGTGCTGCTCGACGCGCCGCTGTGCCGTCTCGATGGAACGGTTGAGCCACGGGTGCTGGAGCACCTCGCCCTCCTGAATGCCGAGCCGCTCCATGATGCCGGCGATGCGGTCGGAGCCGAACAGGCGCATCAGGTCGTCCTCGAGGGAGATGTAGAACCGCGACGACCCGGGGTCGCCCTGCCGCGCGCAGCGTCCGCGCAGCTGCCGGTCGATCCGGCGCGCCTCGTGGCGCTCCGTGCCGATCACGTGCAGGCCGCAGGGGTGCTCCTGGAGGTACTTCCGGAGCGTGGTGCCCCGCCACGGTTCGTCCAGCTTCTGCTTCGAGGTGATGATGTCGCGCTCGATCGCGACCACGCCCTCCCCGAGCTTGATGTCGGTGCCGCGGCCGGCCATGTTCGTGGCAATCGTCACCGCGCCTTTCTGGCCGGCGAGCGCCACGATCTCGGCCTCGCGCTGGTGGTTCTTCGCGTTCAGGACGTTGTGCGGGATGTTCATGCGTTTGAGCATCCGGCTGATCAGCTCGGAGTTCTCGACCGAGATGGTGCCGACGAGCATCGGCTGGCCCCGCTTGTAGCTGTCCTCGATCTCCGCGATGATGGCGTTGTACTTCTCCCTCTGGGTCTTGTAGATGAGGTCGTTCTCGTCCACGCGGCGCACGGGGCGGTTGGTCGGGATGACCACGACGTCCAGCTTGTAGATCTGGCGGAACTCGTCCGCCTCCGTTTCCGCCGTGCCGGTCATGCCCGCCAGCTTCTTGTACATCCTGAAGTAGTTCTGGATCGTGATCGTCGCCAGGGTCTGGGTCTCGCGTTCGATCTCGACGCCTTCCTTGGCCTCGATGGCCTGGTGCAGTCCGTCGCTCCACCGCCGGCCGGGCATCAGCCGGCCGGTGAACTCGTCCACGATGAGCACCTGGTTTTCCTGGACCACGTACTGCACGTCCCGCTCGTACACGCTGTACGCGCGGATGAGCTGGTCCACGGCGTGGATGCGCTCGCTGCGGTCGGCAAACTGGTTCTGGAGCTCCTGGCGCTTCTGGAACTTCTGCTCGTCGGTGAGCGTCTTGTCGCCGTCGAGCACGGCCAGGGCCGAGACGAGGTCCGGCAGCACGTACATCTCGGGGTCGCCCGGGTTCAGCGTCTCGCAGCCCTTCTCCGTCAGGCTCGCGTCGTTGCCCTTCTCGTCGATGGTGAAGTAGAGCTCCTCGCGGAGGGCGCGGGCCTCTTCCTTCCGCATGTCCGTGAGCAGGACCGATTCGATGTGCTCCAGCAGCTTGCGGGCCTTCGGATCCTCGAGCAGGTGCAGGAACTGCTTGTTCTTCGGCATGCCCTGGTGCACCTGGTAGAGCTTCAGCTCGGCGTCCTGGTCGTTGCCCTGCTCGACCAGGCGCTTGGCGTCCGTGGCCAGCCGGTTGCAGAGATCGCGCTGGCGGCGGACCAGCCTCTCGACCGAGGGCTTCACCTCCATGTACTGCGTGGTGGAGTACGGCGCGGGGCCGGAGATGATCAGCGGCGTGCGGGCCTCGTCGACCAGGATGCTGTCCACCTCGTCCACGATGGCGTAGTGGTAGCCGCGCTGGACCATCTCCTCGGGCCGGTAGGCCATGCCCATGTCGCGGAGGTAGTCGAACCCGAACTCGCTGTTCGTGCCGTAGGTGATGTCGCACGCGTACTGGCGGCGGCGCTCCTCGGGCTCCATCTGGTTCTGGATGCAGCCGACGGTCAGCCCCAGGTACTTGTAGATCGCGCCCATCCACTCCGAGTCGCGGCGCGCGAGGTAGTCGTTCACCGTCACGATGTGGACGCTCTCGCCGGCGAGTGTGTTGAGGTACGCCGGCATCGTCGCCACGAGCGTCTTGCCCTCGCCCGTGGCCATTTCCGAGATCTTGCCCTGGTGCAGGACGATGCCGCCGATGATTTGCACGTCGAACGGGATCATGTCCCATACGACCGGACGGCCGCAGATGTCGAGGGTCGTTCCGCAGAGCCGCCGGCAGGCGTTCTTCACCGCGGCGAAGGCCTCGAACATGACTTCGTCCAGGGCCTGGCCCTTCTTCAGACGCTCCTTGAACTCGGTCGTCTTCGCCTTCAGCGCGTCTTCGGTAAGGCCCTGGTACTCCTTCTCCAGCGCGTTGACGCGCTCGACCAGCGGCCTGAGTTTCCTCACGTCGCGCTCGTTCTTGGTGCCGATGATCTTCTTAAGCAGCCACTGCATGCTACGTAATCCGCCCTCTGAAAAGGCCGCAAAGGGTACGACCGAGGCGGGATTATTGCAAGACGGAGGGGGGAAAGAAATGACTAATGACGAAGCTCGAATGACGAATGAATGCCTAATGCCCGAATGACGGAGCCGTCTTCGTTAGGCATTCGGGATTCGTGCTTCCTTCGGCATTAGGGCTTCGTCATTCGTCATTGTAGCTGAAGACCTTTCCTTGGAATCCTCTCAGCAACAGGCGGCCCCCTTTCCGGCCCACAACGTATTCAGGCGTCACCGGCACCTTGCCGCCGCCGCCGGGGGCATCGATCATGAACTGCGGCACGGCGTAGCCGGTGGTGAAGCCGTGCAGGCTGCGGATGATCTCAAGGCCCTTCCGGACGGGCGTCCGGAAATGGGCCGAGCCGGTGATCGCATCGCACTGGTGCAGGTAGTAGGGCTTCACGCGGACCCGGAGCAGACCCAGCATCAGGCGCTTGATCGTATCCGTGTCGTCGTTCACGCCCTTCAGCAGAACGGTCTGGCTGCACATCGGTATGCCGCCGTCGGCCAGCCGGCAGCAGGCCTTCTCGGCCTCCGGCGTGAGCTCGTCCGGGTGCGTGAAGTGCACGCTCAGCCAGAGCGGATGATGGCGTCTGAACAGGCGCACCAGCGAAGGCGTCACGCGCTGGGGCAGGCACGCCGGGACCTTCGTGCTGATGCGGAGAAGCTCCACGTGCTTCACCGCCCTTAGGCGCCGGAGCAGCCACTCCAACCGGCCGTCCGAGAGAAGCAGCGGCTCGCCCCCGGAGATCAGCACGTCGCGAACGGCAGGCGTCTCGGCGATGTACTCGATCGCCCTGGCCCATCGCCGCGGGTTGGACAGGGCCTGGCCCCCACCCACCAGGCGGGCCCGCGTGCAGTACCGGCAGTAGGTGGCGCAGTGGCTGGTCACGAGGAACAGGACCTTGTCGGGATACGTGTGGATCAGCCCCGGCACCGGGCTGTGCTGCTCCTCGCCCAGCGGATCGTCCGTCTCGCCGCGCCGCCGCTCGAACTCGGCCAGGACGGGAACCATCGTGCGCCGGAGCGGCTGGAGCGGGACGTCGGGGTCGAGCAGGCTCGCGTAGTACGGCGTCACGCCGACCGGCAGAGAGCCCTTGTGCCTGAGGATCGCGTTCCGCTCGCCGTCGGTCAGCCGCAGGATCCGTTCAAGACCGGCCAGGTCGCGGATCACATTCCGTACCTGCCAGCGCCAGTCGTTCCAGTCGGAGGCGCTGGCGAACGGGAAGAAGCGGCGGCGGAAGGCGGAAGAAGAATGGGGGAAAGGGGGAATGGGAGACTGGGAGATTCCGCGGATCCGTGGCCGCTCGCCCATTCGCCCATTCGCCCACTTGTCCTCCGTAGCCTTGGCGAAGGAGGATTCGCCCATTCCCTTCTTCATCCCTTCACCCCGAAACTCCTCTCCGCGAGTCGCGCGATGTGCTCGCCGATGCTGATGGAAGCCGTGGCCGCGGGCGAGGGAGCGTTCAGCACGTGGATCATCCGCTCGGCCTCGACGATCTTGAAGTCGTCCACCACGGCCCCGTCCGGCGCCACGGCCTGGGCCCGGACTCCCACACCGCCCGGCATCAGGTCCTGTAACTCCAACTCCGGCAATAACTTCTGCAGTGCCCTGAGAAAAGCATGCTTGTTGAAGGATCGATAGAACTCGCCGAGCCCCATTTTCCAATGCCTGGAAAAAAGCCGGATCGCACCGGGGAAACTGAACGTGTCCCACGTGTCGCGGAGGGAGAAGCCGGTCTTGGTGTACCCCTCGCGCTTGAAGGCCAGCACCGCGTTCGGACCGGCCTCGATTCCGCCGCCGATCATGCGGGTGAAGTGAACGCCCAGGAACGGAAACTGGGGGTCGGGCACCGGGTAGACGAGATTCCGGATGAGGTGATGCTTCGACGGGTCGAGCTTGTAGTACTCGCCCCTGAACGGCACGATCCGGATACTCGGCTCCACGCCGCACATCCGCGCGATCCGGTCCGACTGCAGGCCGCCGCAATTGATGAGGTTGTGGGCGCGGACCTCCTCGCCCCGGGCCGTCACGACCACCAGCTCCCCGGCCTCGCGGCGCACCGCGCCGACCCGCGCGTTGACCCGCACGTCTCCGCCCGCCGCGCGGACGATGTCCGCGAAGGCCTGCGTGACCCGGACGTAGTCCACGATGCCGGTGTGCGGCACCCAGAGGCCGGCGATCCCGGTCACGTGCGGCTCGCGCTCGCGGATCTCGGCCGGCGTCAGGCGCCTCAATCCCTCCAGCCCGTTCGCTCCCCCCCGTTCCTCCAGGGCCTTCAGCCTCGGCAGTTCGGCCTCGGACGTCGCGACCACGACCTTGCCGCACCGCTCGTTCGGGATGCCGTGTTCGGCGCAGAACCGGTACAAGGCCTCGCGGCCGGCCACGCAGTTCTCGGCCTTGAGCGAGCCGGTTTTGTAGTACAGCCCGGAGTGGATGACCCCGCTGTTGTTTCCGGTCTGATGGGCCGCGAGCCGGTCTTCGGCTTCGAGGACGACGACCGAGCGGCCCGGGCGCGAAACCAGCGCCATGGCCGTGGCCGTACCGACGATTCCGCCGCCGATAATGGCTATGTCATAGGGCTTCAGGATCTACTCCTTGCAGCAGGGATTGCGTCCTTGCGAG
>JAZDKK010000004.1:0-20004 GCA_043803015.1 Verrucomicrobiota bacterium | reverse complement strand
CTCCGGGGGCGTCGGCTCGATCACCTGGTTAGCCGGCTGGATCGGGTGCCGGGTCAGTCCGTCTGAGCAGCGATCGACCGGCGCGCCTTCCCTCTGTCCCCTCTTCCCTCCCGCTCTCCTCTCTTCCCCTCCGCCGAACTGGGGCCGCTTGTCGGCGGGCTAGTCCTTCCGCGATTCGCCGCCTGGTCGGCTCTAACGCATGTTGAGCCGCCAAGCGCGAATCAAGACGCCCGACGGCGTCGCGGCCTTGACGGCCGCGCAACCCCCGCGGTTGCTCGCCGCCTGCGGCCTACGCCGTCGCCGGCGATTCTATAACTCAATCTCCCGCCGTCAATCCCGTACTGCCCGTCTCCTTTTCCCACGAGGCTAACGTCACGCTTCAGGCTGAGGCGACCCCGGGTCGCCGATAGCCTGAAAGCGCTGGTTAGCTTTCCTCTATCGAGATCAGGCTGTCTGTCACATACTTGAGGAACTCTGATTGCTGGTCGGAAGACATGTTTTCGGGAAACCATTCACCCCACACGCACAGTACGATGCTGTTCCCTGATGGTGTCTTCATGAAGAGGGCCCAACCCATCATCGAGTAATGCTTCGGGGGTCGAGTCCAGACAAGGTTGCCTCCTTTGCCGGCAAACTCATAGCGCCCAGCATAGGTGTTGGAGTACGGCATCGGATGTGCAGAGAGAAATGAAACTAGGTCGGCGCTGATTGCCTCGGAGAAGACCTTGTTGTTGAGCAGCAGTTCGAGGAACTGAGCCATCGCGCGGGCAGTTCCATGTTGTGGGAGGCTGAGCTTACCTGCCCGGCCGCCCGCGATTCTCCTGTCCAGCATCTTGGCGAATTCCTTCTCTGAGGGAAGGATGTCGTCGCTCATGGATTGAAGGCCCAGCAGAGAGGGGATTCTGTTGACGTTCTCTCGTCCGAGGAACTCAGTCAGGGCCTGAGTTGCTGCATTGTCGCTTCTTCCAATCATCAAGTCTGCTGCGCGTGTCAATGTCATGGTGCCTTGGTCCGCCACGTCGAGATTCTGGTTGAGATCTAGCGCCTTCTCGTGCTTCTGCCGATAGAGTTCTGCGAGGCAGAACAGTTTGACGATGCTGGCGAGGCACACAGGGCGATCCGCGAGACGCTCGATGGATTTGCCGTTGCCCAGATTCTTCGCGAAGAAGCCGATCTCGTAGGGCTGTCTGTCCAGGAACTTCTTCAGCTCCTCGCTATTCTGGGGCAACTTGTCCGGCGGTTTGAATCCTGGAGGGCTGGCTGGATGTGCGGCCATCGTCACCAGCATGCCGAGAGCACCGACGATCAGACCGGCTAGTGATCTTGCCGTGGATAGTCTCATGTCTGTCCTTCTTTCTCAGAAAGCTAACGTTACGGCTCACCCTCGAGGGTGCCGCCGCGGCACCCGAGTAGGGTGGAGCGCCTGGTTAGAGATCATTTATCAGTTCCGTGTCATCGCTGACTGCAATTGCGTCGCGGTACACAATGTTGCCATTCCTAAGAATGAGGGTTCCGACATCTCGTACGTCGCCCTTGATGTACTCGTAGTGATAGACGGAATCGGTTGGTTTGAGTTTGCGCTGAAGGCTCTTGTATTCATCGTGCCACTCAAAGGGCCGTTGGTTCTCTGTCTTCAGCCACTTGGCATATCGCCTGAGTTCTGCGGGGTCGTCGGCTCGTTTCTCGATCTGCTCGGCAACGCCCACGAGGACGTCCTGCTGCATCTGCTGGAACATGGCTGCAGAATCGAACGACATCTCGGAGAGTTTGACATAGCACGCCGCGATTTCGGGGTGCTTGGTGCGGAAGAGGACTGCATTGCTCGTGAACTGGCGGGTCGCGCAGCTCGTGCCCGACAACAGGAGGGCCAATATGATCAATCTCTTCATCTCTAACGACACGCATCAGCCACGAGGCTGCCGCCCCGGCAGCCGAGTAGGCTGAATGCGGTGGTTGTGCCAATTGCTATCCGCCGATGTACCACCAGATATGGTTCTGCCAGAGGTTGATGTCCGGTCCGTGTGCGCGAACAAGCTCCTGCCAGAAGACGAGAGCTGGAGCGAGGGATGCCAGGAACAGCAACGACGCCACGGCCAAGGCCAGAAGAGGGACACTCCGACGCACGGCCAGCACTGTGGCAATCGCAAGGCACGCGAGAACGAGCGGCAGGGAAATGTTCAGAATCGTACCGACAAGCGAGATCTCGAACATGGCGTCGAGCCTTATCGACCCGGGGGGTACAGGCTGTAACCATGTGTGAAGGACGAACGCCGTTGCGCAACAGTTCCAGATTGCAGCGAGGGCTATTGCGACAACACATGCGACTCCCCATCGCTTTGACGTCATCTTCATCTTTCCTTCTGGCACAACGTCACGCATCAGCCACGAGGCTGCCGCTCCGGCAGCCGAGTAGGCTGAATGCGGTGGTTCGGCATTAGTCTTTGGGTACTTCGTTCCATTCAATGCTTTTCTCTTCCACCAGCTCAGCGGTTGCTCCGAGGAGATGCCAGCGCTGGCGGATATGAGTGTGAGCACCGGCAATGAAGTAGACTTCAACCGCGTCGTCTGACACTTTGCGAACGAGAGGCGCGCATGTGCCCTCCATTCTCTTCAGTACCTGCGGTCCGTAGGCTGCCCCCGCAAAATAGAGGACGTAGAGGTCACCCGTGGATTCGGGAGAGTGTTCTCCTGGGAGGGTGTAAGCGAGGCGACGGACCTCAAGGCGATGAACATCCCTGCCCATCTGTGTCTCTCCTTCAAACGTCACGGACGCTTCCGGTGGTGCGGGGAGGAAGTGAACATCAGTTGTCATCTGAGTTGAGCACCCCGCGGCAAGCCCGAGAAGTAGAATCGCTCGTTTCATGTCTGTTTGCCGAACAGTATATTGGACAGAGTGTTGAACTACCAGTAGGTACAGAGTCTGCCTAGTTACATATTGACACCTAGCCGGTTGCGCCCTACCATTCAGCGAAAACTTCGCGTTTCTCGCGATGGTATGGGGCGTTCCTGCGCCCCGCGCTGCTGGGGAAGCATTATGACAAGCCCAAGCCCGTCCGTCAAACCGTTCTGGGAGGCGTTCGCAGACACTCTGAAAACCGCCGGCATCCCGTCGAAGGATCTCCCCCACTACGTCGGATGGGCTGAATCCTTCGCGAAAACGATAAAGGGGGTACCCCTCCGCGCGCGCTCGGCCGAGCACGTTCGCGGGTTCCTGCGGCAGATCGAGGAAACCGCAGGCCGGAAGTCCCGTGATTTCCGGCAGGCCCGCGAGGCGCTGGTCATTCTCTACCGCGACTTCCTCCACTTGGACCTCAAGCGAAGCCCGCGCGGCGGACCCACACCGCCTACGGCGTTCACGGATGGGCTGGAGAAGGCGCAAGAGGTCGATCAGAGGCATGGCGCGCTCCTGGACGCGCTCCGGACCAACCTCCGCGAGCGCCATTACTCCATCCGCACCGAGCAGTCGTACGTGGACTGGATACGCCGGTTCATCGTCTTCCACCAACTCAAGGACCCCGCCCTGCTGGGCGCGCCGGCGATCCGGCAGTACCTCGATTACCTCGCCGAGACCCGGACCGTTTCGGCCAGCACGCAGAACCAGGCGCTCAACGCCATCGTGTACCTCTACACGAATATCCTGCAGGTGGAGCCGGGCCAGTTCGGCGAATTCAAGCACGCCAAGCGGCCCCAGCGCGTGCCCGTCGTGCTGACGCACGCGGAGGTCAACGCCCTGCTGGACCAGCTCGACGGCGTGAACCGGCTCATGGCCGGCCTGCTCTACGGAGGCGGCCTGCGGCTCATGGAGTGCGTTCGACTCAGGGTCCAGGACGTCGACCTGGCCCAGCGGGAGATCCTCGTTCGCGACGGAAAGGGGCAGAAGGACCGGCTCACCATGCTCCCCCAACGCCTCGTGAAGCCCTTGACGGAGCACCTGGAGCGCATCCACAAGATCTACGAACAGGACCGGAAGGACGAGCTTCCGGGCGCGTACATCTGGCCGAGCCTTGAAAGGAAGATGCCCAACGCGGGGAAAGAGTGGATCTGGCAGTACGTCTTTCCCGCAGCGCGGTTGTCCGTGGACCCGCGGTCGCGCACGGTCCGGCGCCATCACGTCCACGAGAACGCCCTTCAGAAGGCCGTGAAAACGGCGGCCCAGAAGGCCGGCATCGCGAAGCGCGTGTCGTGCCACACCCTGCGGCATTCCTTCGCCACGCACCTGATCGAGGCGGGGTACGACATCCGGACCGTCCAGGAACTGCTCGGCCACGCCAGCGTCGAGACCACCATGATCTACACGCACGTCCTGCGCAAGGGCGGGCAAGGCGTACGCAGTCCGCTGGACGCGTAGCCTTGTCCTCCGCTGCGGTGCCGGCGCGATTCTTCCAATGTTTGGAAAGTTCTGCGTCGTTTTTTCCAAGGTTTGGAAAATCCGCCTCCGATTTTTCCAACCTTTGGAAAAACCAGCGGGTTGGTGGCGCGCGCTGACCGGACGCTTGGTAGGGCCGACGCCCCGCCGCAGGCGGGGCAAGCGCTGGGTTCACCCCGCCTTGAGCGGGGTCGGCCGTTCACCTCGGCGAAGCCCGCGCGGCCGGGCCAGCGGCCCGGCCCTACCAAAGATACCCCCCCCCGGCTACCGGGAGCTTCACTCGCGCCGCGGCTTCTGCTACACGTCGAACGGAACCTGTTCCGCGCGGAGACGGCCGAGCATGTGGATCTTCCTGGCAGCCATCCTGCTGGTGTACGCGTTGCTGCACGTGTACATCTTCCGCCGGATCCGCGCCGCGTTCCCCCGCCGCCTGCGCCTGCACGACGTCCTCCGCGGCTTCTTCTTCCTCATGCCGGTCGCGCCGTTTGTCATCCACGCGGTGGACACCGCGGGGTTCCCGTGGGCGGCGCGCGTGCTGGGATGGATCGGGTACCCATGGATCGCCCTGATCTTCTGGAGTTCGGGCGTGTTGATGGCGGCGGACGTCTGGAACCTCGCGGCGCGCGGCGCGGCGCAAGCCTGGCCGCGGGCCCGGCGCGCCGCGATTCCGCCGAAGTCCGCCGTGATCTCCGCCGCGATCCTCGTGACCCTCGTGTCCGCCTGGTCCCTTGTCGAGGCCAACGCGCTGCGCAGCCACGAGGTGTGGATCCAGACCGCGTGGCTCGCGCCGGGCGCCCCGCCCCTCCGGATCGTGCAGATTTCGGACATGCACCTCAGCGTGGAGCGGGGACCCGGCGTCCTGCGCCGCGTGGAGAAGAGGATCCGCGAGCTCAAGCCCGACCTCCTGGTCAGCACCGGCGACCTGGTCGACTCGACCTTCAAGGACATCGAGGCGCTGGCCGAGCCCCTGCGGAACATCCGTCCGCCCCTCGGCAAGTTCGCCGTGCTCGGCAACCACGAATACTACTCGCGCCTCAGGAACTCCCTGCCGTTTCACGAGGCCGCCGGCTTCCGCCTGCTCCGCCAGGAGTCGGTCGCCGTCACCCCGAGCCTGCGGCTGAGCGGCGTCGACGACCCGGCGGGGCTGCACACCGGCCAGCCTTGCTTCCCGGACGAGACGAAAGTGCTGACGCGGGGAGACGCCGGCGCCTTCACCATCCTGCTGAAGCACCAGCCCCTGGTTCTGCCCGACTCGATCGGGCGGTTCGACCTGCAGTTGTCCGGGCACCTCCACGGGGGCCAGCTTTTCCCCTTCAATGTTGTCCTGCGGCTTCTCTATCCCTTCGGCCGCGGCATGTACCGCCTCGGCGACCGGTCCCTGCTCTACGTCAGCCGCGGCGCCGGAACTTGGGGACCGCCCATGAGGTTTCTCGCGCCGCCGGAGATCTGCCTCCTCGTGCTTCAGCCGGCGGGCCCGTAGGCCCCGATGCCCCCCTCTTTTCGCGCTTGGCGAAGCGGCGGCCATCGCGATAATGCGATCTGCTGATGATCGCCGGCACAAGAAGGCGGCAAGGAGGAGCAAGCATGGATTTCGTGAGGGTCATCCCCTGTTTGGACATGAAGGAGGGCCGTGTCGTCAAAGGCGTGCACTTTGTCGACCTGCGCGACGCGGCTGACCCTGTGGAGGCCGCCAAGGCCTACTCGGCCGGCGGCGCCGACGAGATTGCCTTCCTGGACATCACCGCCACGGTCGAGAAACGGCGGACGATGTTTGATGTCCTGCGAAAAGTGGCGGCCGTGGTGAACGTGCCGCTCACCGTCGGCGGCGGCATCAAGTCCATCGCCGACATCGAGGAAGCCCTCGCGTCTGGCGCCAGCGCCGTGAGCATTTCGAGCGCGGCGTACCGGAACCCCGGCCTGGTCAAGGAAGCGGCCAAGAAGTTCGGATCGCGCCGCATCATTGTCGCGATCGACGCCGACGCCAGCGCCTCCTGTCCCTCCGGGCGCGAGGTCTACATCGACGGCGGCCGCACGGCTACCGGGAAGGATGCCGTGGCATTCGCGCGCGAGAGGGCCGGCGCCGGCGCCGGCCAGATCCTGCCCACGAGCAAGGCCGCGGACGGCACGCGGGACGGGTACGACCTGGTCCTGACCCGTGGCATTGCCGACGCCGCGGGCGTGCCCGTGATCGCCAGCGGCGGCGCCGGGCGCCTGGAGCATTTCTACCAGGTGGTCAGAGAGGGCCATGCCCAGGCCGTCCTCGCCGCGTCGGTGTTCCACTTCGGCACCTTCACCATTCGCCAGGTCAAGGAGTACCTGAAGGCGCGGGGCGTACCGGTTCATCTCGACTGACAGGCAGCGCCGAGCCGGCTTTCCCGGACTTCAAACGATTGCAGAATTGTTCTTTTCATTCCCCGGGGGTTGGGGTACTTTATCGGGCATGGCAAGGATACTTCTCGTCGACGACGAAGAGTCCGTGCTCCGCACGGTGGGCATGCTGTTCCGGGCCGAAGGACACGAGGTGGTCCCGGTTCGCGAGGGACAGAAGGCGCTGGACCTGATCCGTTCGTCCGAGCCGTTTGACGTCCTGCTCGCGGACATCCGCATGGAACCCGTTGACGGCATGCAGGTTATCAAGCTGACCCACGAACTCCGGCCGCGGCTCCCCATCGTGGTGATCTCGGCCTACTGTTCCGAGAAGACCGTCCGCCAGGCGATGGCGCTCGGCTGCACCACCTACGTCAAGAAGCCGTTCAAGACGGAAGAAGTGCTCGAGGCCGTGCGCAAGGTCCTCTCGACCCCCGAGTAACCGGCGCCCGGCGCCTGTTCCCCTGCTCTCCCGCGTTCTTCGACTCGATTCGTCTGCGTTCCCGCAGCGCCAAGCCCACTGGAAAAGCCGGAGGAACTGCGGTACTGTAGTGGGAAGAAGCTGGAGGAGGATACACGAATGAGATCAATGACATTGACCGTGGCGGCAGTCCTGCTGGGGGTGACGGCGGTATCCGCCTGGGCGGGCCAGGGTTGCTGTGCCGTGAGACCCATGGCATCGGATGAAGCGGCCGTCCAGGCGCCCGCCGCAAAGCCGCAGACCACGTGCCCGGTGATGGACGAGCCCATCAATAAGGCCGTGTTTGCGGACTATCAGGGCAAGCGGGTGTACTTCTGCTGCAACATGTGCAAGGCCACGTTCCAGAAGGATCCCGAGAAAATCATCAAGAAGCTGGAGGCCGAGGGCGTAACGCTGGAGAAAGTACCCGCTCCGAGTGAGTAGAAGCAAGGCGCTCAGGGCACCCTGCTTCGCTGAAGCTTCGCAGGGCAGGCCAACGGCTGCCTTGGTACGTACGAGCCGCCGTCCTTATCACGCGGTCCGCTACTTGATGTCCGCGTGGTAGCTCTGCAAGGAGCGGACGCCCCCGCGCCCGCCCCGCGCGGCCGCGATGCCCTTCACCGAAGCCGAAGCCGCGGCCAAGGTCGTGATGTACGGGACCTTGTGCTTGATGGCCGCCTTGCGGATGTACGAATCGTCGAACGCGCCGCGCCGGCCAATGGGCGTGTTGATCACCAGGTGAATCTGCTTGTTGGTGACGGCATCCACGATGTTGGGGCGGCCTTCGTGCAGCTTGTTGATCAGCTCCGAGTTCACGTCGTGTTCGGACAGGAACACGTGCGTGCCGGCGGTGGCCAGGATCTTGAAGCCCAGTTTCTGGAACCCCTGTGCTATCTCAACCAGCTTCGCGTTCTTCTCCGCCGCGCTGATCAGCACCGTGCCGCTGGTCGGCAGCGGGGGCGTGGCGGCTTCCTCCGCCTTGAAGAAGGCCATGCCGAAGGAATCGGCCATGCCGAGTACTTCGCCCGTGGAACGCATCTCGGGCCCCAGGATCGGATCCACTTCCGGCATCTTCTCGAACGGGAACACCGACTCCTTCACGCCGTAGTGCGGGATCTTCCTGGGCTTCAGCCCGATCTCGGACAGCTGGGAGCCGAGCATCAGCTGGGTGGCGATCCGCGCCATCTGCACATTGCAGACCTTGGACACCAGGGGCACCGTCCGCGAGGCGCGCGGGTTGGCCTCGAGCACGTACACCTTGTCCTTCTCGATGGCGTACTGCATGTTCATCAGGCCGACCACCTTGAGCTCCTGGGCGATTCGCTTCGTGTACTCGTAGATCGTCTTCAGGTGCTTTTCCGGAATGCTCACCGGCGGGATCACGCACGCCGAGTCCCCGGAGTGAATGCCCGCCAGCTCGATGTGCTCCATGACCGCCGGCACGTAGGCGCTGGTCCCGTCGGCGAGGGCATCGGCCTCGCACTCGAGCGCGTTCACGAGGAAACGGTCGATCAGGATCGGGCGCTCCGGCGTCACATCCACGGCCTTGGCCACGTACTCCCGGAGCATCTCCTCGTCGTGCACGACTTCCATGCCGCGCCCGCCCAGCACGAAGGAAGGTCGGACCATGAGCGGGTAACCGATGCGCGCCGCCACCTCGAGGGCCTCCCCGAGCGTGCTGGCCATGCCCGACTCCGGCATGGGGATCCCCATCTTGTCCATCATCTTGCGGAACAGGTCGCGGTCCTCCGCCAGGTTGATGGTGTCCACGCTCGTCCCGAGGATCCTGACGCCCGCCTCGGTGAGGTCCGCCGCGATGTTCAGCGGCGTCTGGCCGCCGAACTGGACGATCACGCCTTCCGGCTTCTCCTTCTCGTAGATGCTGAGGACGTCCTCGACCGTGAGCGGCTCGAAGTACAGCTTGTCCGACGTGTCGTAGTCCGTCGAGACCGTCTCCGGGTTGCAGTTGACCATGATGGTCTCGTAGCCGAGGTCGCGCAGGGCGAACGCGGCGTGGACGCAGCAGTAGTCGAACTCGATCCCCTGCCCGATACGGTTCGGGCCGCCGCCGAGGATCATGACCTTCTTGCGCTGGCTCACCGGCACCTTGTCCGGCGCGTTGTAGGTCGAGTAGTAGTACGCGGCGTTCTCCACGCCGCTGACCGGCACGGCATGCCAGCCCTCGACGACGCCGAGCGCCTTCCGGCGGTCGCGAACGCGCTTCTCGGAAATCCCCAGCAGCTTCGAAAGGTACTTGTCCGCGAAGCCGTCCTTCTTGGCCTGCACCAGCAGGTCGTCCGGCAGCTCCCGGCCCTTGTACCCGAGGATCTTCTCCTCGAGCTCCACCAGCTCCTTCATCTGCTGGATGAACCAGGGCTTGAGGTACGTCAGGCGGTACAGGTCCTCCACCGTGGCGCCCTTCCGGAGGGCCTCGTACATGATGAACTGCCGCTCGCTGGTCGCGTCGCGCAGCAGGCCCATCAGCTCCGGCAGGGACTTCCGGTTGAAGTCCTTGGCAAAGCCCAGGCCGTGGCGTCCGTTCTCGAGCGACCGGATGGACTTCTGGAAGGCCTCCTTGTAGGTCTTCCCGATGCTCATGACTTCGCCGACAGCCTTCATCTGCGTGCCGAGCTTGTCCTGCGCGCCCTTGAATTTCTCGAACGCCCAGCGCGAAAACTTGATGACCACGTAGTCGCCCCACGGCTCGTACTTCTCCAGCGTGCCCTTGCGCCAGTACGGGATCTCGTCCATCGTCAGGCCGCCGGCGAGCTTCGCGGAGACCAGCGCAATCGGGAAGCCCGTGGCCTTGGACGCCAGCGCCGACGACCGCGACGTGCGCGGGTTGATCTCGATGATCACCACGCGGTCGGTCTTCGGGTCGTGGGCGAACTGGATGTTCGTCCCGCCGATGACGCCGATCGCCTCCACGATGTCGTAGGACCACTTCTGGAGCCGTTTCTGGAGTTCCTGACTGATGGTCAGCATCGGGGCCGAACAGAAGGAGTCGCCGGTGTGCACGCCCATGGCATCGATGTTCTCGATGAAGCAGACGGTGATCATCTGGTTCTTGGCGTCCCGCACCACCTCGAGCTCCAGCTCCTCCCAGCCGAGCACCGATTCCTCCACGAGGATCTGGCCGACCATGCTGGCCGAGATGCCGCGCGCCGCGACCACGCGCAGTTCCTCGATGTTGTAGACCAGGCCGCCGCCCGTGCCGCCCAGCGTGTAGGCGGGCCGGATGACGACGGGGTAGCCCAGCTGCGCCGCGATCTTCTCGGCCTCCTCCACGGTGTACGCCAGCTCGCTCTCCGGCAGGTCGATGCCCAGCTTCTTCATCGTCTCCTTGAACGCCAGCCGGTCCTCGCCGCGCTCGATCGCGTCGGCCTTCACGCCGATGATCTGCACCCCATACTTCTTCAGGGCCCCGCTCTTCTCGAGCTGGGACGACAGGTTCAGGCCCGTCTGCCCGCCAAGGTTGGGCAGGAGCGCGTCGGGTTTGGACTGCTCGATGACCTCCGTCAGGCGCTGGACGTTCAGGGGTTCGATGTAGGTTTCGTCCGCCATCCCGGGATCGGTCATGATCGTGGCGGGATTCGAGTTCACGAGCACGATCTTGTAGCCGAGCCCCCGCAGGGCCTTGCACGCCTGCGTGCCCGAGTAGTCGAATTCGCAGGCCTGCCCGATCACAATCGGGCCGGAGCCTATGATCATCACCTTCTTGATGTCGTCGCGTCGCGGCATGCTGGATCCCTCGGTTGGAGGTTCGGGTTTCCGCCTACACGTATTCCACGGTGGCCGGCGGTTTCGGCGTCAGGTCGTAGAGGCACCGGTTGATGTTCGGGATCTCGTTCACGATCCGGCCGCAGATCCGCTCCAGCTTCTCCCACGGCAGGCGCGTCGCCAGGGCCGTGCGCGCGTCCACGCTCTCGATGCAGCGGACGACGATGATCTGGCCGAACTCGCGCTTGTTGTCCCGGATGCCGGTGGCGTAGTCGGTCAGCAGGACCGCAAAGTACTGGAACGCGCGGCTGTCCTTGAGCTCCTCCTCGACGATCACCGTCGCGGCGCGGACCGTCTTCAGCTTCTCCTCCGTGACCTCGCCCACGATGCGCGCGGCGAGCGCCGGGCCGGGGAACGGCATGCGCTGGGCGATCTCGGCCGGCAGGCCCACCGCCTTCGCCACCTCGCGGACGCCGTCCTTGCGCAGGGTCTTGAGCGGCTCGATGACCTGGTAGCCGAATTCCTTTTCCATATCCAGGCCGAGCTGGACCAGGATGTTGTGCTGGCGCTTGATGCCGGCGACGGTCTCCTCGATGTCCGTCAGGATCGTGCCGTGGATGAGGAACTTCGCGCCGGTCTCGCGGACGAGCTTGCCGAACACCTTCTTGTAGAACGTGTCGGTGATGGCCTGCCGCTTCTTCTCGGGGTCCGTGACGCCCTTGAGCGCGCCGAGGAAATCCTTGCGGGCATCGACGAGCTCCACCGGGATCTCCATATCCCTGAACGTCTTCACCACGCGCTGGGGCTCGCCCTCGCGCATGATGGCGTTGTCAATGAACACGGTCCTCAGCTGCTTGCCCAGGGCCCGGTGTCCCAGCACGGTGCAAACCGAGCTGTCCACGCCGCCGCTGAGCGCGTTGATGGCGGTCCCCCTGCCCACGGTCTTCTTGATGTCCTGGATCTGCTCCTCGATGAACCTGGTGTAATCCATGTCGATGCTCCTTCGTGCGTCCCGAACAGTTGACCGGCCACGTCCCGCGCGGGGCACCACCGCCCCGCCCGGGTACACTCCACTCCGGAAACAGGCAGCAGAATGATCGGCCTCCCTGGATGCTGATGCCGATTGGCCGTTTCTTATAGCCGCGGCGGGTCCCCGGCGCAAACCAAATTGTCGTGCCAGGCGGGCGGCGGAGGAGGCTTCAGCGTTCGAACGGATCCCGCGCGATGGCCTGCCCGCAGTAGAGGCAGAAGGGGCGTTTCCGCTCGAGCGTTCGACCGCACTTCGGGCATGACCCCGGGGGACTCGCCGCCACCCGCCCATCGAGCGCCCCGTCGCGGCGGTCGATGTCCATCACGCGATTCATCAGCTCCATGTCTTCGTATCCGTGCTTCTCTTTCAGGATGCCCCAGAGGGCCTCCGTGATCATCAACAGGCGTTCGATCTCATACCGGAGCATCTCGACCTCGGTGGCCGCTCGCTGCGCCGTGTTCTGGGCGGCGGCGGCCTCCGAACCGAGGATCGGCGGCGTGGGCGTGCCCATCCTGTAGAACATGATTTCAACCCTCCTTTGTCGTCAGGCCCTTGTCTACGGCGAAGACTTGGGAACCAGCACCACGTAGGTCGGCAGGCCGATCGCCCCGAAGCGGTCCAGCGCCTCCCGGGCCGGCGATTCGTTGGGCGACTCGGCATCGTACCTGACCGTCACGAATTCCTTCAGGCGCGCCTGGACCTCGGGGTCCTTGAAGGTGGTCTTCTCCATCACCAGGCAGTTCTTGCACCAGGTGGCCCAGAAGTCAATGAACACCGGCTTGCCCTCGTCCCGAGCCCGGCGCAATCCATCGGCCAGCGCCCGGTCCGACGATGCAGGGGCCCCACCGCCCTCCCCTGCCGCGGCCGATCCGCCGGCCCCCCACCCGCCGCGGACGCTGAACAGCCCATAGGCCAGGTGGCCGTAGTACGTGGCCAGCACCAGGATCACGACGCCGAAGCCGTACTTGACCCACGTCATCCACTTGCCGGGCTTCGGAAGAAACGACAGCCCGGCCCCCGCAAACGGCCAGGGCAGCGCCATGCCGAATCCGAGCAGGAACGGCAACAGCAGGCCGACCGCATCGCCCTTGCTGTACAGGTTGCCGGCCAGGACGAGCACCGAGATGACGACGGGCGCCACGCACGCGCCCGCCAGCAGGGCGGCCACGGCGCCCAGGACGAACGCCGCCACGTAACGGCCCTTGCCCGGCCCGCCGGCGGCCGCACCGCTCCGGCCCTGGAATCTCGTGAGGTCGATCCGGATCACGTCGAACATCGCCAGCGCGAGGACGAAGAAGACCACGGCGATCGTGAGGTTGAACCACGGCGACGAATTCAGTGCGCCGAACTTCGAGCCCGTGATCACCACGACGAGCCCGAGCAGGCCGTACACGGTCGCCATCCCGAGCCCGTACGCGCCGCCGAGCAGAAAGCCCCTCTTCCTGGACCCCGCCCTCGCGCCCGCACCGATGATGGCCAGGTTGATGGGGATCAGGGGCAGGACGCACGGCGTCAGGTTCAGGCCGATGCCTCCGAGGAGGATGCCGAACAGCGTCGCCAGGAGCCCCAGTTTCGCGGATGGAAGCCCGGACGCGGCCGAGCCATGACCACCGACGCCCCGGTCGAGGAACTCGAGGAAGGCCTGCTTGTCCAGGTATCCAGTATCCAGGGCTCCGACAGAGAAGAAACCAGCCAGCTCCTGCCACGCGGCGGCCCCCGACGCGCCCGACCCCTGCGCGGCGGACTCCGCCGGCCGGCCCTGCGCCGGATCGAGGCTCAGCTCGAACTTCCGTTTCTCGGGGAAGTAGCAGAGCTTCTCACTGCATCCCTGGAAACCCACGGTGAGCGACACCTGCCGCGCACCTGCCGGTGCTTCATAGAGGAACTCGACCTTCCCCTTGTAGATCGGCCTGGTCTCCTCGCTGAACTTGTCGAACTCGACCTGCGGCGCCGGAATGCTCGACGGGGCGAGCGCGACCCCGTCGCCCGCCTGCACCTTGAACGCGTCGGCGTAAATGTGGTGGCCGGCCGGCATCTCGAGGACGACGCGGACGACCGCGGCCGTGCCGCGGGGCTCGAGGAACGCGGACGCGGCGAACGGGGTGGAGGCCTGGGCCCGCGCCTCCAAGCCTACGGCTGCCGACAGCGGCAGGAGGAGTGCAAGCATCATCCCTTTTTGCGAGGTGCCATGCATGACTGACCGTTTTCGTCTGTGACGGCGCGCCCGGATTCGACCGATCCGCCGGCGGGCTGGCTACTGCGCGAGCAGGGCCTCGATATCGGCGCGCAGCTCTTCGGGAGGCACCACGCCCTTGTAGGCCTTCCGGATACCCCCCTTCCTGTCGAGCAGGAACTTGGTGGGGAGGGCACGAATGCCGCCGTAGGCGGCCTGGACATCAGGGCCCGCGAGCGCTACCGGGAAGGACAACCCGAACGGCTTTACCGACTCCGTCACTTCCAACACGGAACCCTCGTCCACGGACAGGCCGACGAGAGCAAATCCCTTGTCCTTCAACTCCGCGTACAGCCGGTCGAGGCGCGGCAACTCCCAGCGGCAGGCGGGACACCACGTGGCCCAGAACTCGATGAGCACAACCTGCCCCACGAGGGAAGACAGCGACAGCTTGTCCACCGCCCCAGCCAGGGCCGGCACCGTGAAATCAGGGGCCACGTAGCTCTCGGGCGGAACCCGGCCCTCCGGCGGAGGCGCGGCCGGCCTCGGCGCACAGCCCGCCAGCACAACCGCCAGTGCGAGACAACCCAGCACCGCCCTTGTCGTTGAGTAAGCCGTCATGGTTCGCAACCTTGTGCTGCCAGCATACGGTATTTTTGGTCCATTTCAAGCGGCCGTCATGGCCGGGGATTAATTACTTGCCGCACCGGGGGGCATCATCTAGACTTGACTCCATAGAGCGCAGGTTTGCATCCTGCCTCAACGAGGTGCAGGGGCGATGGATAAGCGACGCTGGGGACCGCCGGGGTGGCCCTGGGAGTTGGAGCTGCTTGCCCTGGTTTTTGTCGTCACGGCCATTGGCGTGCCCTATTACCTGGATTCCATGCGGACCGCTGAGCCGTCTCAGCTGTCGCTCATGGCTCGCGCCGAGATGACCCAAAGCGAGCAGATGACCACGTGGAAGGACCTGGAGGGATTCTTCTGGGGCGTGGTGATCGTGGGCCTCTACCTCGCGCACCTGGCCATGGCCGGCGCGTCGCTCGATTTCATGTCCACGCCCTTCACTCACCTCTTCTCGCCGCTGGTGTTTTCCATGATCACCTACTACCGCCTCTTCACCCTCACGGCGGACTTGAACCTCACGACGAGCATCGTCAGCGGATCGGCCGTCGAGATCATCGTCTGGATCCTGGGGATCATGGTGATCACTTTCCTCGTGGCCCGGATACGTATGGCACGCCTCATGCTCACCTTCCGCAACATCGACTGGGACCTGTCGATGCCGGCCCTGTTCGACGCGACCTACGCCGAACTCCTGATCCAGATCCGGCCTCTCATCTACCCGCCCCGCATCTTCAGGACCTGCGAGCAGGGCATTCTCATCGAGGGGATGTTCTATGCGATGCCGATCCCTTTTGAATCCGTGCAGGCCGTCGATGCCGTCGCCGGCGCGGGACTCACGTCCTCGGGCTACTGCCTGGCGACGTCGCTGAGGTCGATGGTGAGGATCCAGCTTGCCGAGAAAACGGAGCCCATCCTCATCTCCCCCAAGGACCAGAATGCCTTCGTGCGCTACTGCCAGCAGCACATCGTCCGGAAGACCCCCCCCACCCGGACCGGGGAGACCCGGGCCGGCGCCGCCAAGGAAACCAAGGACGTCCGCATCGTGCCTCCCGCGCCGTGACCCATGAATGGTACGGCTGCCACGAACCTGCGGCCATCCGCCTTGGCCATCGTCAACGACCTGCGCCGCGCCGGGTTCACCGCCTACTGGGCCGGCGGCTGCGTCCGCGACATGCTGATGGGGCGCGAGCCCAAGGACTACGATATCGCCACCAGCGCCTCGCCGGACCAGGTCGCTGCCCTTTTCCCGAAGACGCTGGATGTCGGCAAGGCCTTCGGGGTCCTGCACGTCCTGCGCGACGGCCAGCCCTTTGAGGTCGCCACCTTCCGCTGCGACCTGGCGTACGAGGACGGGCGCCGCCCCAGCGGCGTGACCTTCGGCGGGCCCGAGGAGGACGCTCTCCGCAGGGACTTCACGGTCAACGGCCTTTTCTACGATCCGGCCGACCAGCGGATCCTCGACTACGTGCACGGGCAGGAGGACATCCAGGCCCGCATCCTGCGCACGATCGGCCGGCCCGAAGAACGTTTTGGGGAGGACTACCTCCGCATGCTGCGCGCCGTCCGCCTGGCTTCCGTGCTGGAATTTGCCCTCGATCCGGCCGCGGCGGCGGCGATCCGGGGGTTGGCCGCGCGCATCGCCGGCGTCAGCGCCGAGCGCATCCAGCAGGAGCTCACGCGCCTGCTCGTCGAAGCGCCGCGCCCAGGGCAGGGCCTGGTCCTGCTGCGCGACGTCGGCCTGCTTGCCGTGCTCCTGCCCGAGGCGGACCGCATGGCGGGACAGGAACAGCCGCCGGCGTTTCACCCCGAGGGCGACGTGTTTACGCATACGGTCCGCATGCTGGATACCATGAAGAACCCGACGGTCACGCTGGCCTACGCGGTGCTTTTGCATGACGTCGGGAAGCCGGCCACGGCGTCTACCACGCGCGAGCCCGACGGCACCGACCGGATCCGGTTCAACGAGCACGCCAAAGTCGGGGCCGTTATCGCGGAGGAGATCCTCCGGCGGCTGCGGCTTCCCCAGCGGGAGATCGAAGCCGTCACCTACTGCATCCGCAACCACATGCGGTTCCTGGACGTACAGCGCATGCGGCGCTCCACCTTGCGCCAGCTGGTCGGGGCGCCGACCTTCCCGGTCGAGCTGGAGCTCCACCGGCTGGACTGCATCGCCAGCCACGGCGACCTCGGGAATTACGAGTTCCTGCTCCGGTTCGTTGCCGAGCTGAAGAGCGAGCCGGCCCTCCCGGCGCCGTGGGTCACGGGACACGACCTGATGGCGCTTGGCCTTCCCGAGGGGCGGCAGATCGGCCTCTGGCACAAGAAGGCCTACGAGGCCCAGATCGAAGGAAGGTTCCCCAACCGCGAAGAGCTTCTGCAGTGGCTCCGGCAGGAGTTGGCCCGCACAGGGCGTGAGCGCGAGGATGCTTCGTGAGATTCCTCGTCACGCGCGGCGCGTGACTCGGAATGACAAACCTGCATAGAAAGGCGTTTTGTCATTCCGAGGAGTCCCTCGGCTCTCCGAGGGACGACGAGGAATCTCCATGCGAACCCGGAACCCGGCCGCTATCCCTCGTTCAATGCCCGGATCAGCCCAGGTCGATCGTGAGCCGGGACGGGGCCCGTGAGCCGGACGCGCCCGGCGCGGCCGCGCGGCCGCGCCGCTGGTTGGCCTCCTGCACCATCAGGTAGCGGCTGACGTCTTCAAC
This sequence comes from Verrucomicrobiota bacterium, assembly GCA_043803015.1. GTDB lineage: Bacteria > Verrucomicrobiota > Kiritimatiellia > CAIQIC01 > JAGNIJ01 > JAZDKK01. Next base: position 2,556 of record JAZDKK010000004.1, on the reverse strand, counting down.
AGTCAGCAGGCCCAGGATCTTGCCCCCGTCCACGACCGGAAGGACCCCCTGCTTGAACGCCGCGAGGTCCTGGTAGAGCCTCAGGAGGGGCGTCTTAGGGCTCACGCAGACGAAGCGGCGGCGCATGACGTCCCGGATGAGCGCCTGCGATCCGTCCCGATGCAGGGCCGCCAGCCAGTCCTTCCTCGAAAGCACCCCGACCAGCCGCCCGTCCTGCTCGACGGGGAAATCCTCCTGCTTGCGGTGATACACGTTCTCGAGGCAGCGCCCCAGCGTGTCGTCCGGCTGCAGGCTCACGAAATCCGTCACCATCGCGTCTTCGGCGAGCACGTCGCGCAGCAGGTCCTTGACGTGCACGCTGCGCTCCTCGGTTTCCGCGCTCAGGAAAACGAAGATGCCGATGATCACCAGGAACGGGTTTGTGACCAGGCCCACCAGGATGAACCCGAGAGCCAGGAGCTGGCCCATGGTCGCCGCCACAGCGGTCGCCCGCGGATACGTCAGGAAAAGCGCGAGGAAGCTCCGCAGGACCCTCCCCCCGTCCATGGGGAACGCCGGGACCAGGTTGAAGGCGGCCATCACGAGATTCGCCCGTATCAGCGCATCCAGGAGCTCGCCGGTGTTGGTCGGGAACGTGGTGGCCCCGACCCACGAGGGGAAACCGCCCCGCACCACCGACAAGACCGCCATGATCGCGAGGTTGACCGTGGGTCCCGCCAGCGCCATCAGCAGTTCCTGGTACGGCTTCTCCGGAAGGGACTTGATGCTCGCCACGCCGCCTATCGGCAGGAGCGTGACGCTGCGGACTTCGCTCCCGAAGCGGACGGCGACCAGGCTGTGGCCGAGCTCGTGCAGGATCACGCACGCGAAAAGACAATTGATGAGCGCCAGCGCCCAGAGGCTGGAGCTCAGCCCGCTCACCTTCCACCCCAGCCACGCAATCCACGCAAGCAGCGCGACGAACGAAATGTGCATGCGGATAGGGATGCCGAGCACGCGGCCGATCGGGATAGACCATTTCATACCGCGGCCCTCGCCCCCGGTGCCTGCTGCGCCCCCCTGATGACGCACGAGAGCCCCATGAGAAAACAGTAGAGCATCAGGACCTCGCTGTCTCCGAAGTTGTACTCCACGGCCCCGTTGAGCAGGAGCGCGCAGAACGCGCCGAGCGTCCCCAGTGCGATCCAGCTCTCCGGCGACGTGGACCGCTCCGCGCGCCGGAACGTCGAATACATGACCGCGAGCGCGGTCGCCATCCACCAGAGCCACACGGCCAGCCCGGCCCAACCCAGCTCGACCGCCACCTGCAGGACGTTGTTGTGCAGATGGTTCAGCTTCGGCTCCAGCCCCCTCGCGTACGCGCGAAAGTCGCTGGCCCTGACAGCGCCAAGGCCCATGCCCGCGGGATGTTCTCTCAGGAGCGCCGGCGCGACCTGCGTCCACAAAACGTAGCGTCCGCCTCTCGGGGAGCATTCCTTCCTCAACCGCTCCAGGCGCTCGCGGACCTGCGGGGCGAGCAGGAGCGCCAGCCCGCAGACCACCACGGCCGCCACGGCCTTGTAGCGGCGGGCCACCGCACCCAGGACGCCGACCGCCAGGACGAAGGAGAACCACGCGCCCCGCTTGAAGTGCAGGACCAGCCCCGCCGCGGTGGCCAGCAGTCCCACGACCGCCGGGCGCCGTTCCGCCCTGGACCACGCGCCCCACCCGGCCAGCAGGAAGCACAGGGCAACCATGTACAGCTGGGGATCCCGCATGTTGCCCGTGTCAAAGAGCGACATGCCCCGCCCCACCAGCACGGGGACGCGGACCACATCGTACAGCCCACGGAGGGCGCACGCGGCCACGAACACGAAGACCGCCTGCTTCGCCCTCCTCAGGCTGTCGAGCCGGCCCGGCGGAAACGCGGCGGGCATCATGAAGATGATGAACAGCAGGAAGAGCCGGTGGCACTTCGCCAGGCTGACGAGCGGCCGCACGCCCCAGAAGGCGCTTACGAGGGCGGCCGCAAGGAAGAACAGGACCGGCCAGGCGTACGGGCATCGCGCGATCGCGCTCCCGCGCCGCCGCAGCCAGCCGTAGAGCCAGACGGGCACGGCCAGGAAGGCCAGCGGCTCCGCGAGGGCAATCGAGAGAGGAAGACAAAAGGCAAATGCCAGCAGAAGGCCCTGCAGCAGCCTCTCGTCTTTTTTCAAGGCCTCAACCGACACGGCGGCTCCTTCGGCATGGGCGCGCCCGCTACGGCCGCCGCACGACGCGAACGCTCCCGGCGGCCGGCGCCTGCAGCGGGCAGTGCCCCTGCACATACTTGACGACGGCCGAGCGCGTGTCAACGTCTGTCATCTCGAGCCGCGACGTCGGCAGGTTCGCGATCCGCCGGAACGCGGGGAACCGGCCACCGCCGGACGCCAGGACGTAACTGCTGGTCGCCACCCGCACGCGCTTCCGCGGATGCAGCGTCGTGCCGTCGGGCAGGCAGATGTTCCGGATCCGGCGCCCGGGCCGGGCGCGGGGATGGTATTCGTACGAAAGGCCGTAGGCGCCCAGGAAATGAAC
>JAZDKK010000003.1:0-6696 GCA_043803015.1 Verrucomicrobiota bacterium | reverse complement strand
CGACGGCACCGACTTCGGCGATGTCGTGGTTGCCGGCGGAACAAACGTGCACACTTTCACGATCACAAATAGCGGCACAGCCACCCTGACCCTCTCGAACGTCGTCATCGGAGGCGCTCATGCCGCTGATTTCACCGCGGCGTCCAGCGGTGGCGCCGCGCCGAACCTGCTGGTCGATCCGGGCTTCGAGAACGATGACGCCGCCTGGCACGTAGATTATGCAGGTCAGGAAAGCAGGCACGACGCCGCCGCCGTGGACACCGGGAGCTACGGCGCATGGGTAACGAACAACAACGGCGATCATACCCTGCACCAGCATATCCCCTCGGGTACCTGGAACCCGAGCTATGGAACGGGTTTTGTGTTCCGCGTGCGCGCTAAAAAGACGGGGACCATCACGGGCACTGTTCAAATGGAGATTTATCACCCGTACGTGGGTACGGTTAGCAACAGACTTACCGACACCCTCACGGACAGCTGGCAGACTTTCGAGCTCTATTACACACCGACGGCACAGTCGGGTCAGGAACTGGAACTACGGTTCGCGAACAGAACCGGTGGTTCTGCCACCGGCTGGGTCATGTATGACAACGCCTACTTCGGTGTCACCAATGTGTCCTCCGGTTTCGCGCCCGTGGCGGCCGGCGGTACGACCACCTTTACCGTCACCTTCGATCCCACCGCGGCGGGCAGTCGAACAGGGACGGTTTACATCACCAACAACGTCACCGGCAAGAGCCCGTATGACTTCGTGATCAAGGGCACGGGCACGACCCTCCCGTCCTACCCGGAACCGACCGCGATCTCCGCCACGGCAGACGGCAACGAGATGGTGCGGCTGGCGTGGACCAAGAACGCCAGTTACGACGTGATCATCGTCTGCCGGGCGACCAACACGCCGACCGATCCAACCCAGGGCAGCTCGTACACGAACGGCGATGCGGTCGGGTCGGACGGCACAAGGGTGGTCTACAAGGGCGCAGGATCAAACCTCGAACACGTCGTCGGCAACGGGCAGACCCACTACTACCGGTTCTATTCGACCAGTAACAACCTCTATTCGACGGGCACCCCTGTCTCCGTCACGATGGGCAGCTACCTGGACAACGAGATCGTGGATGCATTCGCGTACACGAACGGCCTGTCGATGCAGACCTCCGGCCTCAATGGCGGCAACGGCTGGTCGAACGCCTGGAGCGCGTGGGACGGGTTCAACATCGCCTCCAACGACATCGGGTCCCGGCCGACGTTCACGAACATGCCGCTATTTCCCAACCGTGCGGGCAACCGGATCAAACTGAACGACCCGGGCGCCGGCAACAACAAAGAAGCCTATCGTTGCTTCCCGGCGGTCACGAACGGCACGATCTATCTCGCGGGTCGGATGAGCTACCAGAACACCGGCAACAAACGCTGGTGCGGCTTCTCGGTGATAGGATCCGGCACCACGCACATGGTCTTTTTCGGAAAAATCTGGGAGGACGTGGCGGGGAGCGCGAAGTTCGGCATCATGGACTACGGCAGCAGTCAGAGCGGAACCAACTACTTCAGCTCGTGGAACGTGTTTCTCACCAACACCTACCTGGTGGTCGCCCGGTATGACTTCAACACGCGCCTCTTCAGCGCGCATTCGTTCCCCGGATGGCAAAACGTTCCCGGCGCCGAGCCCGCCACGTGGTTTGTTTCGGACACGCTCGCCACGGGCTACCTGACCAGCGTCAACGGCATGGGCATCAAGGCCGGCGGCTCCGCCGGGCCCCCTGCGGTGAACATCGCCGAGTGCTACTTCGACGAGCTACGCGTGGCGACGAACTGGGCCGAGCTGTGCAGCATCAGGGTGGCCTCCATCACCAACTACTCGGTGAACACGTCCAACTTCGTATCGGATGCCCAGATCACCAGCGGCGTCTTCGCGGTGGGCGCGACGTTCTACGACTTGGTCGGGGTGGGCACCAACGCCGACTTCGACCTCCTGAACCCGTCGGGCATCCAGATCCTGACCAACGAGGACACCCTCCTCTCGTGCAAGACGTGGTACGATTCGGGCAGGACGATGGTCGCCACGGACTCGGCCCACGCGGGCTACTACCCCGGCGACCTGGGCGTCTACACCACGCGGTGGAGCGCGGCGAACTCGAACGGGTTCTGGCTCTACGATCAGACCACCCTCTCGAACGGCACGCCGATGGCGTTCACGGTGACCGACGACGACACGACGACGCCGACGATCGTCTCGCAGAGCAACCTGTTCACGAACGCTAGCTTCGAAGTGGGTTCGGGCACGGACATCCCGGGCTGGAATCCTTGGGAGCACGCCTATGCCGTCGGCCGGGCGGCGTACGCGGGCACCAACGGCGTGGAGTTCACGACCGGCGCGGGTGCGGAAACGTGGGGCAACATCTGGCAGGGCGCCGCCGCCGCGCCGTCCAACACCTACACGATCACGTTCTGCGCCCGCAAGGACGCGGCCACGTTCAACGCCACGCTCATGTACCTGAAGCTGGAGTTCCACAGCGCGGCCGTCCCGGGCACCAACCTGATCTACGAAACGGAAACCAACATCCTGAACCAGCTCTCGACCACCTGGCAGTCGTTCACGTTCTCGGCCACCTCCCCGCCGTCGACCCTGCAGGTGCGGGGCAGCATCGGCTTCGGGCAGGTGCCGGGCGCGGACCCGATCCAGACGGCGCACGTGGACAACGTGTCGATGGCCGAGAGCCCGCCGCCGCTCTACGTGAAGATCGGCGCCACGAACATCGCCCCGGTCTCCGGCGGCTGGACGAACGCCCTGTTCAGCCTGACGGACGGCGACCTGGCGGGCGTCACCAACAGCAACCCGCTGAACCTCGCCTTCCGCGCCTTTGACAACGACGCCGAAGGCGACAGCGGCCTGGCCCGCAGCAACACGGTCGGGTCGGCCGCGACCAACATGAGCATCTCCATCACCGCGATCACGACGAACAACACGATCAACTACAACGCCACGAACAGTTCGGCGAACAGCAAGATGCTGGCGTCGACGAACGTGTGGACGTTCACGTCGTTCAGCGAGACCCAGATTACGAACCTCATGTCGGTGCCGACCAACGTCATCTCGGCGACCCTGCGCGACGCGGACTTCGACCGCATCGGCGACCAGCTGAGCGTGACGAACCAGCAGTTCGGCCTCCTGCGGGTGACCGACGACGACAGCGACAAGCCGGAGCAGGGGAGCGCTCCCATGATCCTGAGCGTCGGCGAGGCTACGAATACTATGTATTACGCGAGTCGGATCGACGACTACTTTGAAACCTACGACCTCAAGCGCAACTGGAAGTGGCTCACGGAGGTAGGCACCAAGGCCCACGTGGACAACGGCAAGCTGAGGTTCTTCGTCACCAACGCGTACTCGCAGGCGGCCATCGGCAGCATCCACGGCAGCTACTCGTGGATGCAGGGCGGCAGCTGGACCTACCAGTTCTCGGCCGGCAACGAGGAGTTCTCGATCATTAACAATCCCCCAACTGAAGGCTATCAGCTGCGCCTGTTCCTCGTCGGCAACAACGCGGGCCCCCAGCCGGACGCCACGGCCGAGTACAACGCGCCGAACGTCATTATGATGTTCGTGACCGAGTTCAGCGGCCCGGCCGACAACTGGGGCGCCGACTTGTGGATCAAGACGAACTCGCCCTACCAGGATCCCAATGGTGTCGGGCGGCGGATCGCGTTGGACAGCGGCGACATGAAGATGTGCACGAATACGACCTGGGGCTTCACCATCAGCGGCACGAATGTCACGTTGTGGATGACAAACGCGCCGAGGGGTTACTTCTCGACGACGGGCAACGTGACGGCCGCCGAGGCCGCCTACTTCTCGACCCAGGCGTTCGTCTTCGTCGCGGGCAAGAACGTCGGCACGACGCCCCAGGTGGGCCAGCAGGCCACGATCACCAACGTGCGCGTGCAGGTGTCCACGTTCACGAGCAACTTCACGTACAACCTGTTCGACGGCGACCTGGACTACGCGGACGCGTCCAACCCGTTCCGCATAAACATCGCCGCGTACGATACCGGCAACGGCCTCGCCCGCGGCACGACGGACCCCAGCACCCAGATGAGCGTCAGCGTCCAACAGTTCGTCACCAACGACGTGGCGCACTACAGCGCGGACGAGAGCAGTTCGGACACGAAGTCCAGCACGGCGACCAACATCTGGAAGTGGACGGACGTGCCCGGCGCCAGCATCGGCGGCCTGATGCAGCTCGCCAGCAACGAGATCACCGCCAACCTGCTCGACGCCGACAACGACCGCGTCAACGACCAGAGCAGCAACACGCTGCGCTACGGCTTCCTCAGGATCTTGGACGACGACGTCCACCCGCCGAGCCTTGCGACGGGCCAGGTGTTCAACGTCCTCGTGGGCGGCGTGACCCAGGAGGTCCTCTCCGGCACGGGGACGGGCATGGTCTTCCGCATCTACGACGGCCAGCTCGCCAACGCGTCGTCCAAGACGGTGGACCTCGTTTTCGCCGTGTGGGACTTCTTCAGCGGCATCGCGCGCGGCACGGACACGGCCAACACCAACATGAACATCACCGTGGCCGGCATGACCACGAACGACGTGGCGCACTACTGCGCCGCGGCCAGCAGCACGGACAGTTCGGACTGGAACCGGGACGGCACGAGCGTCTGGCGGTGGGTGACCGACTTCGGCTACACCCAGGTCGGCGACCTGTACGCGGACGGCGCCAGCAACCGGCCGGTGCTGGCCCACATCCCCGACGCGGACGGCGATCGCCCCGGCGACCAGACGTGGCGCAGCAACCAGTGCTTCGGTTTCATCCGGGTGGTGGACGACGACACCAACGCGCCGATCCAGGTCAACGTGGTCAGCAACCGGCCGCTCGGCGTCAAGGCCGGCGGCGTGTGGGTCGGCGGCACGGCCAACACCTCGAACGCGGTGTTCACCGTGAGCGATGCCGCGCTGGGCGCAGCGATGGACGGCGCCAACATGCTCATCAACGGCGACTTCGAGAACGGCCTCACCAGTTGGACGACATGGGACGACCTGGGCATCACCGACTGGGCCAAGGAGACGGGGACCAACGGCGTCTACTTCCGCGATTGGGACGTCTCGGACAGCCCGCCGCACTCGGGCGGCCTGTACCAAGACGTCAGCGGCATGATCGCCGGCCAGGTGTACAAGTTCAGCATCCGGGCCAACCGCGAGATAAACTTCACGTCCGACTACGTTGTCGCCAAGATCGAGTTCATGGACGGCAGCTGGGTCATGCTGGGCGGCTTAACCAACGACTTCTTCCAGATGACCATGAACACCTGGACGACGTTCTGCGTCCAGGGCCGTGCGCCGGCCGGCTCCGTCTACGGCCGCGGCGTCCTCATGTTCTCGGGCGGCCCGCATACCGGCGGCCCGAACCTGTCGGTCCTGATGGACAACGCGTCGTTCGTGCAGGTCACCAATCCACTGACCCTGACGTTCGGCTTCTACGACCCGAGCAGCGGCGTGTCGCACATCGACCGGATGTACCCGCCGGTGAGGACGTGGGTGAGCCTCGGGACGGTGTTCCAGACGAACATGATGAACTTCGTGCCGAGCGACAGCACGCCCTACCCCAACACGACGCTCAACACGGCGACCAGCACATGGATGTTCAGCGGGCTCAGCGGCTCGCAGATCCAGGGCCTGATTGACGCGGGCTCCAACGAGATCGTCGGCACGGTGATCGACCTGGACGTGGACCGGCCCGGCGACCAGCTTGCGCGTCCCACCGAGCGGTACGGCTTCCTGTCCGTCAGCGACGACGACACGAACCCGCCGGCGGCCACCTACATGCAGGTCAACTGGGCCGTCCCCGCCGCCACGAACGTGACGGACCAGCAGCTCCATATCGGCTCGTGGCACCTGCAGATGTGGATGAACGACGCCAGCGGCATCTCCACCAGCTGGGGCTTGAACTTCCCGCTGAACTTCAGCCTGATCAACCCGGCGGGCATCACCTCCATCGTGGAGCGCGGATGGGACAACATCGAGACCACCAATTACGTCGACTACACCATGTGGCGCAACTGGGCCGGCGCGGTGAACTACACCAACGTGCTGACCGGCACCTACGCGGTCGTGTGGTCCGCGGCTGACCTCGAAAACGACCGGGACGCCGACTGGAAGGCCCTCACCAACACCCACAACATCGCCACCACGTCGAACCAGTTCCTCTGCATCGATGACGACACCGGCGACCCGACGATCCCCTCCAACATCGTGGTGTCCCCGTCCACCTGGACGAACGTGAACTACTTCAACGTGAACTTCAACCGGTCCCTGGACGCGTCGGGCATCTACCAGTACCGCACCTCGACCAACACCGCGGCACCCACCACCGTGACCGACGGCGTGGCCCTGGCGTCCGTCACGGCCACCAACACGATCGTACCCGTGGTGAGCAACCGCGACTTCGAGGTCGGCTACAACGGCCTCGGCGTGTCCTACTACCCGGCCCCCACCAACGGCTGGCTGTCCTTCGGGTCGCTCGGGGCAACGTGCCAGTGGAACAGCGCGGAGCACCAGAGCGGTTCGAACAGCATGAGGCACGTGCTGTCCGAGGGGAACTGGGGCATCGACAAGGGCAGGTACACGCTCTGCTCGCAATACGTGCCCATCAACAACCCCAGCGACCAGCTCGTGCGCGTGAAGTTCTC
>JAZDKK010000002.1:0-22374 GCA_043803015.1 Verrucomicrobiota bacterium | reverse complement strand
GCCGGCGCGCGGCGCCGCCCGCGGCCGAGGCAACGCCTCGGCCCTACCTTCCCAGCATCCTGAGGAACCGCGCGAGGATGCTCTCGCGCTTGATGGTTTCCGCCACGCCGGTACCCATGGCCTTGAGCTTCTCCAGCGCGGCGGCGTTCTGCGCCGCGCGCTCGGCGACAAGGCGGGAGAGGACCTGCGGGATGTCTTCCCTCAGGCCGAGCAGGCGGGTGAAAGCCTTCTTGGAAACTTCCAGCAGCTCGGCCTCCTCGGGCGCCGTGATGGTCGCCTGGCGTGCGAGGCCGGTCACGAGACTCATCTCTCCGAACAGCGAGCCGGGCCCCAGGTCGAACTCGTTGGCCTGCGCGGTGTCCCGGTACTCGACCTTGCCGTGGACCCGGCCCCACGCGACGACGTAGCAGGTCTCGCCCGGCTCGCCCTGCCGGAAAACGGTCTCGCCGTGCGTGTAGCGGACGCGCCGGACGAGGCGGGCGACATCGGCCAGGTCCGCGTCCTTCAGCACGGGGCTCCCCTTTTCGTCCACCAGCAGTTTCGAGACGAAGTCGCTGCGCACCAGGTCCGCCAGCGTCCGCTGGACCTCGGTTTCCTCCGGCTGCATACGCCGTTGATGGTAAACGACTTCCATGAAATCGTTCAGGAGCTTGTCGCTCATGGGGAACGGGATCTCGATGCCACGGCGCTTGAACTGGTACCAGATCGTCCGCATGACATCGCCCTCGACGCCGGTCCGGTCGTAGTACCGGTTGGTCCAGAACCGCAGGACGTAGTTGATGCCGAAGTCCTTGTACTCCGTGACGTAGGCCGAGGGCGGGGGGTCCTGCAGGACCTCGGGCACGGCGCGGGCGGACTCGAGCAGGGTTTCGATCACGTCGCCTGGCGCGTCGGAGTAGCTGGCACCGACGTTGATGCGGTGGCGGCGAAGCGGGGTGGGCCGCGTCATGTTGTGGATGACCGCCGAGGCCACCGTGCTGTTGGGGATGATCATGATGTGGCCGGCGACCGTCCTCAGCCGCGTCTCCCGCCAAGTGGTCTGGACCACTTCCCCTTCCACATCGCCGATGGCCACCCAGTCGAACGGCACCACGGAGCGCACAAGGTGGAGCGACATGCCCGCCAGCAGGTTGCCCAGGACGCCCTGCAAGGCGAAGCCGATCACCGCCGTCAGCAGGGCGCTCGTGGCGAGGAGGGGCGCGATATCGATGCCGAGCTGGAAGCGCAGGACCGCGAAGAAGACTACGGCCACCAGGGCGGCGCGGAGGATGTTGCGCAGGAGTTCGGGCACCGGGAACAGGCGGCCCCGGATCCGGTAGATCTGAAGCGCGGTGCCTTCCACGAAGACGATCAGCAGGACGAGGACCCAGAAGTACACCCACGCCGCGACGTGCGACGCCGGGAGATGAACCCAGCCGCTCACGGCGGCCGGGACCCGGCCGCGGGCCGCAAGCGCCAGCCCGGTCAAGAAAAGAACCGCGAGCGGGCGGGACAGGCAACCGACGAGATGCGCCAGGCACGCGCCTGCGCCGGCCGCCTTGGTTTCCTGCGCGCGGCACCTGTTCCGGACCGGCCCGGTAAGCAGGCTGGCGACCGCGAAGATCCCCAGCCAGACCAGCGACTCCAGCACCCACGGAAGCAGGTTGCTCACAGGACGATCTCCATGCCGTCGCGCGCCAGCTTGACGTCGGACAGCTCCCGCGTCATCTGCGCATCGAGCCGTTCCAGGCGCTCGTCGTTGTTCTGCGGCGCATGGTGCGTGACGAGCAGGAGCTTTGCCTTCACCGCGCGCGCCGCGTCGACCGCGTCCTCCCACGCGCTGTGCCCCCACCCCACGAACCGGGCGTAGTTCTCCCGGCTGAACTGCCCGTCGAACACCAGCAGGCTGGGCGGCGCCGGCTCGCGGCAGAGGCGGAGGAACGCCTCTCGCTCCGCCGGGGTCGAGAGGGTCCACTCGACGTCCGTGGCAAACACGAACGAGCGCCCGGTCTCGGGCTCGTCGATGCGGTAGGCCGTGCAGCCGCCGGGGTGATGAACCGGACACCAGCGCACCGCAAGCTTGCCGAAGGGATACGGGTCCTTCGACGCTTCGTCGGCCCACGGCAGGAAATCCAGGGCCGCGTGCAGCTCCTCCAGCTGGACCGGCCAGTACGGCTGGGCGATGAGCTGGGAGAGCACCTCCTTCGCCGTGTGCCCGCCTCGCGGCGGCGAGGCGATCTCGAACTTCGCCTCGTTGCGGTACAGCAGGGACAGCGACGGCAGACCGATGACATGGTCGAGGTGATAATGGGTGAACAACATCAGCATGGGGCGGTCGGCTCCCTCGGCTTCCAGGACCTGGCCCAGACGGCGCACCCCGGTGCCGGCGTCGATGATCACGCGCTCCCCGCGCTCGCCCTTCACGAGGACGGACGTGGTGTCGCCGCCGTACCTCATGTACTCCGGCTGCGACATGCAGCTCGTCCCGCGTACCCCGCCAAGAATCACTTTCATGCTCGAACCCCCGTCCGCTGTCGAACTGCACCATAGTAACCGCGGCGCTCGCGGACGTGGAACCCTATTCCCTTCTTCTTTGGGACCGGGGGAGCCATGAGCTCGCGGATCGCCTCGAACACCACCCTGAACTGCGCGTCATACGTTTTCTCGAGCTCCGCCAGTTTCCGGGCCAGATCGGCGTGGGAGGAGAGCAGTTGCCGAAGTCGGACAAAAGCCCGCATGATCGCGACGTCGACCTGCACTGCCCTTGGGCTTCGCAGAACGCTCGAGAGCATAGCCACGCCTTGCTCCGTGAACGCGAAGACACTGGGCGCATGTTTCATGCGCGAACTTATCACAGTTTGTGATAAGTCCCGGATCTCGTCGCGGGTCAAATTGAACACGAAGTCGCCGGGGAAGCGATCCGCGTTGCGCCGCACGGCCTGATTCAGAACCCTCGTTTCAACGCCGTACAAACGCGCCAAGTCCCTGTCGAGTATCACCTTCTGCCCGCGGAGCAGCAGAATGGTCCGCTCGATTCGCTCCAGAGGAATGACGGTCTTGGTCTCGGTCATCCAGAGCACCTCCCGAACTTGAAGTCACAATCTGTGACTTCAAGATCGCAACACGTTGCGGCGCAAGCACACACAGCTCCACAGCTGCGTGCTACTTCTCCGTCAAATTCCAGATACCATCCCATTTCCCAGCCGGATCGCTCAACAGGTTTCTGCAGCGGTCGGCGTAAATCCGGGACGCCGGGTCGTCCGCATGCTGCTCAAACTGCTTGAGCGCCTCGGCCCACTGGCTGGCGTAGACGAGCGAGAGCCCTTTCTCGAAAGCCGGCACGGCCGCCGGCACCGGCTCGCCTTTCAACCCGACCGGCTCGTACACGCGCACCGGCGTGTGGCGGCCCACCACGCGGATCTGGCCGAGCTCGCGGCCGACGAACTCGCCCCCGATCTTGGCCCATGTCGCCTCCGAAACCATGAAGTACGTGCCAAACGCCTTGTTCGCGCCCTCGAGCCGCGAGGCCAGGTTGGCCGCGTCACCCAGCACGGTGTAGTTGAACCGCTCACGCGAGCCCATGTTGCCGACGTTCACGTCGCCGGTGTTGAGGCCGATGCGCGCCTTGACCGTCGCGCCCGTGCGCTGCCTGAACTCCTCGCGCCGTTCGGCCAGTTTGCACTGGCAGCGCAGGCCGGCGCGCACGGCGCGGATCGCGTGGTCCGCCTGGTCCACGGGCGCGTTCCAGAACGCGACGATGGCGTCGCCGATGTACTTGTCCAGGTATCCGCCCTCTTCCTTGATGAGGGCGCCCATGTCGGAGAGGTAGTCGTTCAGCAGCGTGGTCAGCGTCGCCGGGTCCAGCTTCTCCGAGAACGAGGAGAACTTCTCGATATCGGAGAAGAAGATGGTCAGCTCGCGCTTCTCGCCGCCGAGCCGGAGCCGCGACGGGTCGGCCAGCATCTGCTCCATGACGTCGGAACCGACGTAGAACCCGAACGCGTGTTTGATGAAGGCTTTCTGGCGTCCCTCGGTCGCGTAGTTCACCACCTCGCCGCCGACGAGCGCGAGCCCAACCGCGATCTCGCCGACGACGATCGGCCACCAGTAGCCCGCGGCGTAGCCGAGGAAGCCGAGGATAATGGGCACGGGCAGGCACACGACGAACGCAACTACGCTCTGCCACGCCTTCCGGCTCAGGGTGACGAGAAGGCCGGCCAGCAGGGCCAGGATCAGGGTCGCCGGAATCACGGCCGCGCCCGGAGCATCCCGCAGGAAGAGCCGCGTCAGCAGGTTGTCCAGGGACGTCGCATGGATCTCCACCCCGGGATAGACTTTGCTGATAGGCGAAGGCCTCAGGTCGAGCAGGCCGGGCGCGCTCGAACCGAAGAAGACGTAGGCGTCCCTGAAAACCGCGGGATCAAGCACTGGCTTCTCGCCGGCTTGCAGGCGCAGCTCGGACTGAATCACGGACGCCGCGTTGTACGCTTCGTGGGTCCCGTTCGTGCCGCGGAAGCACAGGATGGCCCTGCCGCTGTCATCGATGGGCACGCTCTTCCCGCCGATCTCCAGCCATCCCTTCCGCAGGGCAAGCGGCACCGGCCGGCCGGCGGCTCGCTCCGCGACCAGGTAGGCCGCCAGCCCGATCGACGGAACCGCCCGGCTGTCGAAGAGGCGGAACAGGGTCGCGCGCCGGAAGATGCCGTCCTTGTCGGGCTGGTCGCTCACGTTCGCGAGCATCGCCGCGTTCGTCGCGACATCGGGAATCGGAAAGGCCGCCCTCGGCGCCACGACGTCCGCGCGCCGAGCCCCGTCCAGCCACGCGTCGAGGTTCTCGAAGGTCACGCCCGTCCCGGGGACCTGGGCCGGCCAGTTAGTTGCCTCCCCGGATTTCGAGCCGAGGAATATTGCGCCGACGAAAGGCGGGGAACGCCGGATCCCGGCCCCGAACGCCTCGTCGTCTGCTGCGTCCACCACGGACGGCTCGGTGTAGAGCATGTCGAACGCCACGGCCTTCGCGCCGCCGCGCTGGCAGAAGTCGAGGACGGCCGTGTAGACGACGCGAGGCCATGGCCAGGACCAACCGTTCTCGTTCTTGCCCCAGTCAAGGCTGTACTGGTCGAGCAGGATGACCTTGATCTGGCCGGAGGCCGGGCTGCGCGGCGAGTAGGATCGCACGCGCCACGCCCACGTGCTGTACTCCCAAACATCGAGAAGGCCCATGAGCCACACGGCAAGGGCCACGGCCGCTGCGCCGAGACCCACGAGGACGCCATGGAGAAGCTTCTTCAAGAATGGTTGATGGTCAATGGTTGATGGTTGATGGTTGATGGAAAACGGGGAGAGCAAAGCGCTCGCCATCAACCATCAACCATAAACCATTCTCCCTAGATCTGCCCCACCGCCTTCGTGAAGCGCTTCTGCCGGGCCGCCGTTTCCGTCACCGGCGAAGTCGGCCCGAGCATCTTCTCGACCTGCGCGATCCGCACGTCGGGGGCCGGGTGCGTCTTCGCGAATCCGGGCCCGTTCGGATCCCACCGCTTCTGCATTTCGCGGAGCATGTCCACCAGGGCCTGCGGGTTGTAGCCCACCCGCCTCATGATCGTCACCGCGGCCTGGTCGGCCTGGTACTCCGACGTCCGCGCGTAGCCGGTGTTCATCAGGGTGGAGGTGATGTCCGTGATGCTGTCCTCGAACGCCTTGGTGACCTGCGCCAGGTCCTGGCCGCCGAGGTTCTTCGCGCTCTCCACCGCCAGGATGGTCAGGGCGCCCGTCAACCGCCCCTTCTTGATCGCCCGCAGGCCGTGCTGGTTCTGTACGTGCCCGATCTCGTGGGCGAGCACGGCCGCCAGCGCGTCCTCGTCCTTGCAGCAACGGATCATGCCGCGCGAAATCATCACCAGCCCGCCGGGCGCGGAAAAGGCGTTGATCTCGTCCGTCTCCAGGATAAGGAAGTGGTAGCCGCCGAACGTCTCCGGCTTGTCCGACGCCTGCGCCAGGGCCTGCCCGAGCAAGTTCAGGTAGTCGTTGGCCGCGTCCCTGTCATACGGCTTGTACGTGTTCAGGACGGTCGCCGCCACGGATCGGCCGATGTAGTACTCCTGCTCCGGCGTGATGTCCTGGAACGTCTTCTCGACGGCGGTCGCCGTCCGGTTGATGGACTCGGCCTGCTGCGGCGTCAGCACCCCACTCCCCTGCCCGAGCGCTGTCGCCACCCCCGCCACCGTCGAACAACCGGCCACCAGAACACTCAAACCGATCACGGCGAGGGCCGCGGCCGCCGCGCACAGCGTCTGCCTTCTGCCTTCTGACCTCTGACCTCTGGCCGTCATGGCGTCCCTCCTTCCGGCGCGTACACGCCGCCTTCTTTGAGGAAGGCCGTCATTTCCTGCGGCGTGACCTTGTACTTCTCCATCCGGTCCACCCACGTGAAATCGGCGTCCTGGTTCTCCTTCTTGAACTCCGCCTCGACATCCGAGTTGAAGCCCTTGGTCGCCAGCGCGAGCTCGTCGCCGGCGGCGCCGGTCTTCACGTCCCCGCCGCCGGCGGTCATCGCGATCCGCTTCGGCGTCAGCGCGGAGCTGTGGACCCAGCCGGTCTTTCCCCCCGGCTCCCTGACCTTGGTCCACGGCGCCTGCGTCTCCAGCACCTCGACCTGGTCGCCGTAGTTCAGGGGCGCCACCAGCGGCCCCAGGAACGAGGGCGTGGCGCGCAGCTGTCCGTTCCGGACCTGCACGCTCATCGTGCCCGCCGCCAGCACCGAGCCGGCGATCAGCGCGATTCCGATGGCCAGCAAGACCTTGCATGGCAGTTTCATGTATTCCTCCCTTGCTTCAGCTGTTTCTTAGACGGTGCGTGATCCTATTTCATTCAGGGGTCAAAATCAAACTCCGCCTCAAAGCGGCGGGAGCTCGTGCTCGAGGCGCGACCGGATGAGCACCACCTTGAGCTCGCCCGAATACGGCGCGAGGAACTCGTCGCAGGCCGCCACCGCCCGGCGCGGATCGCCGAGCGCGAGGAGGGCATTGCAGAGCAGTTCCCCCGTATCGATCTTGTCGTCCTGCCGCGCCGGGACGTCGCGGAAGAGGTTCAGCGCCGTGCGCAGGCTGGTCACCGCCGCGTCGTACAATCCGAGATCGTATTCGAGCTGGCCGCGCCAGCGGAAGAGGTCCGGGTCCCGTTCGTTCGGATACTGCTTCATGACCCCGCGCACCGACGCCAGGAGCGATTCCGCGGCGCCCGACTCGAGCAGGTTGCGGCGGGCCAGGTAGTCCTTCATGCCGAGCCGGCAGCGCGCCTTGCCGGCGACAAGACCCCACGTGGGGTGCGCCCGGCTCGGCGCGGCCAGCGACTGTTCCACCGGTCCCTCGTACGTCGCCGGCGAGGTCTCCAGGGCGGCCGTTTCCGCCTCGGCATCGCCCGGGTAGTCCCTGGCCCACTGCCGGGCCCAGACGGCCGCGGCCGGCAGGAGGCTCGGGTATTTCAGCGCGAACTGGAAGCACTGCTCGTAGTCGTCGCGGCTGACGTGCCGCCCTTTCAGGTAGTCCTGGATCCACAGGCGCGCGTTGGCCGGCGACTGCGTCCGCCGGTCGAGCCACTTGATCGCGTCCGCGTGGCCGCCGATGAAGAAGCCGCGCGGCGCCAGGTACTCCAGCACGGGGAAGAAATCGGAGTGGACGACGCCGAGCCACGGCACGTCCCAGCGCTTCGACGCGTGGTCCGCCATCTGGAACCCGAGGAACGGCAGGAGCGAGTGGATGCCGAGGCTCTCCAGGTCGCGCTGGACGCCGGGCGCGCGCAGGCGCGCCTCCATCCGCCCGAAGTCGGGGCCGTACGGGTCGGGCGACCCGACGAGCACGGTGTCGGTCTGCGTGGGGTTCCAGAGCGTGTAGTACGGGAACACGCTGGAGAAGGTCTCGAGGATCAGGAAGAACGCGGCGTCCTCCAGTTCGTAGCCCTGGATCCACTGCACGAAGAACCCGCCGGGCGCGAGGCGCTCCCGGCACGATCCGAAGTACTCCTTCGAGAACACACCGGCGATCCCCGCGATCCAGGGGTTCGTCGGCTCGCTGATGATGACGTCGTACTTCCGGTCGGTGATCTGGAGGAACGTCTTCGCGTCCTCCCAGTACACGCGCACGCGCGGGTCCTCCCAGTACCGGCCGTTCACGCTGTCGAACAGCCGGCTGGCCTCGATCACGTCGCGCGAGAGCTCCACCACGTCCACCCGGTTCACGCCCTCGAACGCCAGGACCGAGCCGATGGTCGCGCCGCTGCCGATGCCGACGATGAACACTTGCTCCGGCTTCGGATGGAGCAGGAGCGGCAGGTAGGCCATGGTTTTCTGCGTCGGCATGTCGCCCACGGTGGAGGCATCCACCTTGCCGTTGATGACGAGCTTCCGCTCGGGGAACAGGCCGGCCGAGTCCTGGACGGCGATCGTGGCGTCCACGCCGTCCCGGTAGAAGAGCGTCTTCGATTTCGACGCCTCCTCGAGCAGGCGGCGGAAGCTCGGGATCCGCTCGCGCGTGCGGTACACGCCGGCGCTGAGCACCTGCTGGTCCCACGGCCCCATGGTGAACGCGTACCCGGCCCAGACCGCGGCGGCGGCGAGGGCCGTGACGGCCAGGCCGCGGCGGCGGAGGCGCGGCTGGCGCTCGGTCGCCAGCACGGCCAGGGCCAGCGCCGTGTTGAGGCCGACCGCCAGTTCGAGCGTCCCCTTGATCCCGAGGAACGGGAGGGCCAGGAAACCCGTCCCCGCGGAACCCAGCAGCGTGCCCACGGTGTTGATCGCGTACGCGTAGCCCACCCGGCGGCCGAGCCGCCGGACGTCGGGCACGAGCACCTTGATCGCCGCCGGCAGGGTGACGCCCTGGAGGATCGTCGGCACGATCATGACCGCGGCGCAGAGGAAGAACGTGCAGAACTGGTACAGCCCGAACGTGGCCGGCTCGCGGGAGAGCGACGAGGCAATCTGGTTGAACCAGTACGGCAGCTTGATGTAGAGCGGCAGCATGAGGAGGACGCTGAGCCCCACGCCGGCCTCGGTCAGGCCGAAGATCAGCGCGTAACCGGTCGTCCGTTTCCGGAGCGAGAGCAGGAAACTCCCGATGGCCAGCCCCAGGATGAACGCCGCGAGCATCAGGGAGAACGAGTAGGTCGACGAGCCGAGCACCAGCGTCAGCAGGCGGATCCAGCCGACTTCGTACATCATGGATACGGCCCCGGAGAGGCCGACGGCGGCCAGCAGGATCGCGGTGGCCCAGCGGGGAATCGCTTCCCCGGCCTCCGCCGCCTCGGCGGCGGGCGCCGGAGCCGCGGCCTTGCGGTCCTGGGCGGCGACCGCCAGGGCCACCAGGCCCACAAGGATATTCAGCACCGCCCCGGAGATGATCGAGAACTGCAGGCCGAATTCGCCGACCAGGTAGAAACCGGCCAGCAGGCAGCCAAACACGGCACCCAGGCTATTAAGGAAATAGAGCCGGGAGATGCGCGGCCCCACGCCGGCCATCGTGCGCGCCATGTACCGGCCGAGCGCCGGCAGCGTCCCGCCCATCAGGAACGTCGGCAGGAGAATGCTCAGCACGCAGGCGAGGATCTTCCCGCCCGCCAGCCCGCCGGCGCTGAGGCCGCTCGCGCGGACGACGGCGATGAAGACGTCGCGGCCGACCACGAACATGCGGTCGAACACGAGCGCGTAGCCGCCGATGCCGAGCTCCAGGAAGGCGTAGAAGCGAAGCGGGTTGCCGACGCGATCGGCGAGGCCGCCGAGGAGCTGGCTGCCGAGCGCGAGCCCGCCCATGAAAGTGGCCAGCACGATGACCTGCGCCAGGCCGGTGCTGCCGACATAGAGCGCGAGGTACTTCGCCCAGAGCACCTCGTAGATGAGCCCCGCCACGCCGGAGACAAAGAAACAGAAGTACAGCGTCAGCGCCCGCCCGCCGGAGATGTCGAGGGAAACCGGCGTGTCCAATGAGTGTCTCGTCATATGTCCCGCTGTTGAACCCGCGAGGTAGGGCCGACCCGCTGGGTCGGCCGTTCGTCGTTCGGCCGAGGCAGCGCCTCGGCCCTACCGATCAGGGTCATGTTGACAATCGAAAAGAGCTAGGGCTTCGCCGGCTCGGGAGCCGGCGACTTCCCTTTTGCGCGTTGCCTGATCTCGTTGAAGAGCGAGGTCGTGCGCGCCAGCAGGTCCTTGTCGCTGGTCCTCTCCGCGATGCCGAGCGCGCGCTCGACGGTCTTCAGGGCCGCCACGTCGTCGCCCTGCGCGAAGAGGCTCCGGGCCGACCGGTAGTAGCGGTCGCCCGCCACGATCAGGACGGCCGCGTCCTCGTACGCTCTGCCGGCGCGCCCGGTCGCCAGGGCCATGTCCCGGTACTTCTGCGCCTTCCGGTACCACTCCGCCTGGGCATCGTAGGCGGCCCCCGCTTTCGCCGGGTCATTGGCGACCAGCGAGATCCGGGCCGACGCCCCCGACGCCTCGGCTTCCAGGAAGTTGTCCGACGCCCGGCGGAGGGTCGCCCGCGCCTCGTCCAGCGCCGCGCGCGCGGCCGCCACGTCCTTGCGGTCGCAGGCGATGTGCGCCTTCAGCAGGGCCACCTGCACGCGGTGGGCATCGGACGGCGCCGATTTCCCGAAGGAGGGCAGGACCTGGTCCACGAGCGCGGAGGCGTCGTCCAGCCGGCCCATGGACCGTGCGACCTTGGCTTCCAGCAGGAGGATGTTGGCCGGCACGCGGCCCGCGCGCTCGAACTCCTTGCGCGCTTCCTCCAGCAGGGCCCTGGCGTCGTCGTTCTTCCCGAGCGAGATCATGCACGCCGCGAGGTTGTAGGCGTTGTTGCCGGCTTCGATGGCATCGTCCTGCGCCCGGGCCATGTCGAGCGCGCGCCCGTACAGCCGCGTGGCCTGCTCGACGGAACCGCGGTCGAAGGCGGTCCGGGCCGTGTTCGCCAGCCTCGCCAGCTCCGGGTCCGTCTTGTGCGCCGGCTTCGACGTGGCACAGCCCGTCAGCAGCAGCGCCGTCAGCAGGGCAACCGTCGATTGGGATCTCTTCATGGACTATCCTCCACGGCGGCCGGCGGGATGAGCGTGCTCGGCTCGACCTGTTCCACGTATCCTCGCAACAGCCAGTGTTTCTGAATGGCGGCAATCAGCTTCTCTGCCTCGTACATCGTTTCCCGGGTCTGGAGCATGGTGCCGGGCAGGTCCTCCACCTCGCCGCGGACCAGGCCGGTCGTTTGCTCCACGTCGTCCAGGATCTTCTTCACCTCGGTCAGCGAATCGTTGATCTTCCCCGTGATATCCTTGAGCTCGTTGGCCAGCGCCGGGTCGCGAAGCAGCTGGCCGGCGGTCCCCTCTCCCTTCTCCAGCCCCAGCGCGATCTGGTTGAGGTGGCCGATCAGCTGCTGAAGGTTGCCCTCCGGGTTGCGCAGGTCGGAGGCCAGGTTCGTGTATTCCTCGACCGCCTTCCGGGCCTGCTCGATGGCCGGGAGCGTGGCCTCGCGCACCTGGTTCACCACCTGCTGGATCGTCTCCACCAGCTCCGTGTCCTTCCGGCAGGCCAGCACCGCGCCCTCGGACACCTGCTCGCCCGTGCCCTTCGTGATCTCGAGGTACGCGTCGCCGGCTAGCGCGAACTTCTTCTTCACAAGCGCCTGCGAATCCGTGCGAACGAAGCGGAGGAAGTTTCCGCGGATCGTGATCCGGCCGGCCATGGTGCCGTCCTCGGCCACAGTGATCGCATCCACGGTGCCCACCTGCGCCCCCAGGATCCGGACCTCCGAGCCCTTCTGCAGATCCAGCGATCCCTCCGGCGGGAACGCCAGGCCGAGCCGGTGCACCGGCTCGAACCAGCGTTGGGCGTGGCCCGCCAGCACGACGCCCACGATGAGGAGCACCAGGATCAGCAGGACGAACCCGCCCGCGATCTCGTTCACGTACCGGAACTTGAATGGCTTGGGCATAGTCACTCCTTCTCACGGGGCAGCAGTCTGCCTCCCTTGAATTCAAATCGGTGCGTCGCGCCAGCCGCCGCCGTCGGCCACGCCTGCGCGTCGCTGCTGATCAACATCACCGCTGCTCCGCGCGCCCGTGCCTCCTCCACCGCGCGGGCCAGGCTGGCCACGGCATCAGCATAGACATCGCGCGTCGGCTCTTCGAGAATAACCAGAACCGGGCCGCCGAGGAAAGCCCGCGCCCACTCCGCCCGCCGGAGGTCCGCGCGCTTCATCAGCGCCGGGCGCATCCTGGGCAGGTCCGGCAGGCCGAACATTTTCACCAGGCGCTCGGCTTCCTCTTCGATCTCGGGCAGCGGCCGGGTCGTGTGATGCCGCTGGGCCAGCGTGATGTTTTCGTCCACGTCCAGGTTGCTGATCCAGCCGTACCGCTCGAACACGCGCCCGATCCGCCCGCGCTGGGTCGATGCTCGGACCGGCGGCATCGCCAGCCAGTCCTCCCCCAGAAACGTCACGCGTCCGGAGCCCGGCTCCACCAATCCCTCCGCGGCGTCGGCCAGGGGGATCCGGGCCTGCCCCGCCTCCACGCGGACCGCCATCAGCTCCCCGCTGCCGAGCGAGAAGGACACGCCGGCCAGCCCCACCTCGTACGGCGGCTGGGGCGCCAGAGTGACCTTGTCGAATGTGAGTATGGCCTCTTTCTCCATCCCATCGTCCTCGTTCTCGTTCTCGTCGTCGTCCTCGATTTCGACAACGAGGACGACGACGAGGACGATTATTGCATCACATATACGTCAGCACGCTCACCACGGCCGAGATCACGAACAGCGCCGCGGCGGAACGGACCAGCGCGCGGGTGGTCGCCTGGGGCACCTCCGTGGTCGCCCCGCCGATGCTCAGCCCCTCCGTGCAGCAGATCGCCCCGGTCACCAGCCCGGGAACGAGCGTCTTCACGAGCAGGTTGAGCACGTCCGCCGGCCGGACGGCCTTGAACACGCTCTCCGCAAACAGCCCCGGCTCACCCGTGTTGGCCCCGAGCAGGATGCCGCTGAGGTAGCCGCTGATAAAGGAAACCACGATGAAGAGGACCGTCAGGCAGAAGACCGAGATGGCTGCTCCGAGCACCCGCGGCATGACCAGGTAGACGAACGGGTCGAGCCCCTGCGCGTCCAGCACGTGGACCTCGCCGGATACCTTCATGTTGCCCAGTTCTGTCGCCATCGCCGTGCCGCTCCGCCCGATCACGATGAAGTTCACCAGGAGGGGGCCGACCTCGCGTACGATGACCATGACGAGGATGGGACCCAGCAGTTCCTTCTGGCCGAACTCGCTGAGCCAGACCTGGGTCTGGACGACGATCGAGATGCCGACCATGAACGCCACGAGGGTGATGAAGCGATGGGCCTCGATCCCGGTGAAGAGGATTTGCCGGGCGAGGACGTTGCGCACCGTGCGCGGCCAGGAGGAACGCCGGGCCGCGGCGCACAGGACGCCCCAAGTCACGGAGGCCAGGTAGCGCACGGCGCGCCCCCTCTTCAACACCGCGTCGCCGGTTCGTGCAAGCCAGTTCATGGGCGGTGCCTTTTTAGCGTAAAGGTACGGGGGAGCAAAGGAGATTCCGCCCCGCACCCCTGCCCAGATCCAGACGCACGTAGAGCCCGCTTCATGCGGGCTAGGGTAGCCCGGGTAAACCGGGCTCTACCTCGGTCGGCGAAGGCCGGCGCCCGGACATGACCACACTTTGCAAAGTGTGGTCATGTCGAGGACGCCGCGTTTTTTCCAAACGTTGGAAAAAAAGGCGGCCCGTTTTCCAAACCTTGGAAAACGGGTTACATTACTTCACGAAACATGAAGCCCTGCGCGTCAATTCTCCTGGTGCTGCTCCTCGTCGCGACGCCGGCTGCGATCGCGTGGGACTACTACCAGTTCGACTTGCCGTCGCAGGCCCCGGAAGCATACTGGCGCGACGTGCTCGCCGAGGAGCTGGGCGGCCAGCATGAAGTATCGATCGAGGGTGGCCGTATTGACGTGCTAACCGACACGCAGGCCATCGAAATCGACTGGCCGCACAAGTGGCACGAAGGCTTGGGGCAGGCGCTGCACTACTCGGACGTCACCGGCAAACAGGGCGTCCTGGCCCTGATTTCCTACAGCCAGGGGCCGGAGAAGTTGCAGGCCGATTCGCGCGCGCGGTTCGACATGGTCGAGAAGCAGTGCGCGAAGCACGGCATCAAGGTGATCGTCCTTTTCCCCAGCCAGCCCAAGGCCTACGGCACCTCCGCCACGAACCTCCTGCCGGACCTCCAGCAGAAGCACGTGGACGCGTCCACCAACTACTGGCTCAACACCAAGACCCGCCTTCGCCACAGGCCGAACTGCCGGTACTACGGCACCGGCGTGAACGGCCGCCCCTGCGGCGCCAAGGAAGGCAAGGCGTGCGCGCTGTGCGGGGGCGGTTGAGCGTTGGCCATCGTGACCGGGAACCGCGGCTAGGGGTGATGAACGCCCGCGTCGGGCTGAATCGCCCTGGCTTGCTTCCGTGGATGCCTGGACAGCGACTCGTGTGTCAGGACTACGCGCTCGCCCTCACTCTTCAGCCCCACGCCCTTGAGCTCCGGAAAGTAGAACCCCTGTTTGAGAGCGCACACGAACTGACGATACGTCAGCGGCTGGCCTGATCCCGTCCCCACCGCGAAGACCGCGCCGTCGTTCCAGCAGTACCGGCCGGTCACCTTGCTGTACCACGCTTCCACGTCGGCTTGGCTGAACTCATGCCCGAAGATCGTGACCGTCCCCGCCTTGTCGGGAGGAAACGGCGAACACGGCTTCGTGGCTTGTTTCCTGGTTTGGCCCGGGAGAAGCCCGCGATGATGAAGCTGTACCCCGACCACGAAAAGCGCCAGCAGGACCAGCACCCAAATGACCACCCCTCCGTCCTTCTTCATAACGCCCCCTCCCCGCTGTCGACCTTTACCAATCCCGCGCCTGCTTGTCACGGTTTTTCGCCCTTCGGGGGAGTGAGGGCCCGCCGCGCCCGGCAGGGATGCGTCGAGACCGCCTCTACGTCCGGGCGAGCGGCGCGTGGGCCTGGAACCACTTCTCGTCGCCGAGCACGACGGAGGTCTCGATCTGGCGGTCGGGGATAGACCAGTACTTTCTCAGCAGGCGGTCCTTTTCCTCCTGGTCCACCCGGCGGAAACCGTGTTTCTCGTAGAAACGCACGGCCCAGACCGCGGCGGCCCAGGTGCCCACCAGCACGGGCCGGTCCGTGCGGCGGCAAAGGCACGAAAGGAGCTTCCCGCCGATCCCAAGATTGCGCCGGGCCTTGCGCACGTAGGCGTGCCGGATGAGCGCGACGTCCTGGACGGGCTGGATGCCCATCACGCCCACCAGTTCGCCGTTCTCTTCGTAGCCCCAGAACGTGACGCCCTCTTCGATCTCGTGCTTCAACTCCTCCCGCGACATGTACGGTTCCTTCCAGCGGTCTTCCGGAATCACGCCGTGGTACGTGCGCGCGGCGTCGTTGACAATGGAAAGGATGACTTCGAAATCCTCGGCCCTGCACGGTCGGATCATGGCGACCTCCCCTGCTTCCCGCCCTCACCTCTTTCCTCTCCCCGAGGGAGAGGATGGAAGAACGTCCCTTCCCCCGACCTCCCCTCTCCCTCCGGGAGAGGGCCGGGGTGAAGGCGCCTTCCCTGTTCCCCTACTTCACCTGCACGTTGATGCCGCCCAGCAGCCACTGGGGGTGCTCGTAGACGTACGTGGTCTTGAAATAGACGACAGGTTGCGAGGGGTAGTAGCCCTGCACCAGCAGCATCCCCTCGTCGTCGATCTTCGGTACCTCGCTGAAAACGGGCTCGAGCCGTTCGAGGACCGCCAGGTCGATCTTCTGATCGACGAACGCCTGGAAGGCCTTGAGCAGGTCCTCCTTGGTGGTCTGGGCCTGCCAGAGCCTGGCGACCTTGCCGTAGAACTCGCCGAAATCCTGGCCGTTGATGGCCGTCCCCAGCGAGTGGATCGAATCGCCCACCATCTTCTTGAGCTGGTCGTCCGGCGGCGTTTCCTCGGCGCCCTTGGCCGAGTCGATGCCCGCCTTCGTCTTCTGGATGTTGAGGATCTTCCACTCCCCCTTCTCCTTCACGAAGTAGATCTTGATCGGCACCATGCCGCCGGTCCTTGTCTCCACCGAGCCCTCCAGCTCCCCGACCCCCTTCGCCGAGATCGAGCGGTCGCCCCAGTGAGCTTTGTGGTAGTCCGCGAGCGCGGTCTGCTTCAGGAAGACGTCGAGCTCCTGGATGGACGTGTCCGCCAGGAACCCTTCGGCGAGGAACGGCCTGGTTTTGGCGATGTCCTTCTGCGCGACCGCGCGGAAGAAACCGTCGGCGGCGCCGACCATGCCGGAGGTGAAGAAGAAGACCAGGCCGATCACGATGACAGCGAGAACCAGCAGGACCAGCAGTACGGTCAGCACCTTCCTCACGGCAGCCTCCTTTCGATCCAACGCCGGCTGGAATCTATTCCGCAGAGCAAGGAGGGGACAAGAGAAAAAAGCGAAACGGTCGCGACGGAGCGCGACCCTCCCAACGCTGCAGCGGCGGGATGGGTGGCCGGGCTCCGCGCGCCACGGCGGAGTGTCTGCACGAAGCCGGGTTCTGGCCCACCCCCTACCACTCCAACAGCGGCACGAAATCGATGTCCGGCCGCGTGAAGGTCTCCGTGCCGGCGCCGACGTCGGTGTGCTCTTTGCGCCAGTAGTAGTTGTGCCCGCCGGCCACTTTCCAGCTCTCGCCGGTCTCGGGATCCCTGACGTCCGCCTGGCCGAGCATCATGTTGGACCACTTCCTCATGATCTCGTCCCCGCTCGCCTGGCGGCTCCGGTACGTGCTGTCGATGAGATCCGAGATGTAGTTGTGGGTGTCGGCCACGATCTCCGAGGTCTTCGCCGCCAGCCCTTGCTGGATCGCCAGCCATGGCGGGTTCGGCCGGAACGTCTTGACCATGTGCTTCAGCGCGGCTTCGGCCTCGGGCTCCTTCGCGGCCGCGGCGAGGTAGCCGAACAGGTGTTCGATATGCCAGAGGCCGCCGCCCTGCATCTCGACGAGCTGGGTGACCGCGAGGTAGTAGCCGCGCAGGTCCTGGCCGTCCCTCCGGCACGTGAAGAGCACCTCGCCCGCGTCCATGCTCACGCCCAGGCCCAGCGCGTTGTAGCGGGCCAGGGTGGCGTTGACGGACTGCACGAGGTCCGCGCGCTCGCGCCGCTCCGTGAACGCGAGGTCCGTGCAGTCCTTGGCGACCTTCGACGTCACGTACCATTCCGCGAACCGCAGGCCGGGCGTGTAACGCTGGACCTGCATCGCCGCGCCGTAGCCCGGAGAGTACATCGAGCCCTCGCCGAAGCCCGCCATCTGGAGCGTCGGCGACGGTACCGCGAAGGTCGGCAGTTCCATGTCCCCGCCGGTGATCCGGACCTGGCCGTCCGGCGAAACCACCTCCATCGCCGGCCGCACATCCACGGCATGGAAGCGGAAGAGCCCGCCGTTCACGTTCCAGCGTTGCGGCACTTCGACGGTGAAGGCCTTCTCGCGGGGATCCTCCCAGCGCACGTATTTCAGGCCGGGCTTCTCCCCGCGCTGGGCCTGCTTCGACGACGGCTCCGCGAACGAGAACGTCTTCAGGATCTGGACCAGCAATTGCCTGCGGGTCTCGAAGGCGTGTTCCGGCGAGCCGATCGCGAACAGCATGCCGCTGCGGCCGAGCACCGAGCACAGCAGCGCCGCGCGGCACTGGGCCCCGTCCGCGAAGTAGGTCATGGTCGCCGACGCCTCGCTCGGTTCCATCCGGAGCCGCCGCACCTCCTGGATGCGGGCCCTCGGGAACACCTCGGCGCAAGAATCGGGCACCTGCTGCACCACCTCGTCGGCCATCTGCACGTGTCCCTGGAAGAACGGCTGGATCAGGACCTTGGACCGCTTGTCCTCGGACTGCACCAGGATGCGCCCGTCCGGCGCCGTCTCCACCTGCCACCCGCGCGGCGCGCTGACCACGAACCCCGACGGATCGCGGTGCGTGTCCCAGCCCGCAGGCACGTTCCTGCGCCCGCAGCCGGCCGCGCCGAGCAGCAGCAAGATCGAGAGGAACGCCACCGCCGGAATGTGCCATCGCCTCATCTTCGCCTCCTTATGGTGGGGAGGCTCTCCCCGCCTGCTCCCTCACTTCGCGAGCGAGGGCGGGCAGGCAAGCCGTTCGCCGAGGAGAGCGCGCCCTACCTGCTGAGCCCCGCTTTCTTTCTGATGGAATCGACGTTGAGCTGCTTGATGTACTCCACGAGGTTCTTCCAGACCGGGTGGTAACCGAACCCGCCTTCCGTCATCTCCCGGATCGCATCCTCCTTCGTCCACCCGCAGATAACGATGCGGTAGATCGCGCACATCGTGCCGGTGCGGTCGGCGCCGTGCTGGCAGTGAACGAACACCGGCGCGGCGTTCGTATCGGCCACGATCTGCAGGAAGCGGACCACTTCCTTCTCTTCAGGATGCCAGGGCTTGACGTACATGCGCTCGTAGCCGAGGGCTGTCTTGCCCAGCTCGTCGCGGTCCGAGTGAAAGGAGCGGAGGTTGACGATGGTCCGAATCCCCATCTGCTTAAGCTCCCGCATACCCTCCGCGCTGGGCTGGGCGCCGCGGTAGAGTTCATCGCTGACCTTGTGGAAGTTGGGCAGGCCGGGCTTGCTGATCGGGACGGCCCACTGTGGCGCGCGAACCGCCGTGTTCGTCACAGCGGCGCCGGCCAACAGCACGAGGCAAAGACCCAGGAACGCAACCGCTCCCGTCCTCCAGACGACCCATGACACAGCAGGTATTGCGCGCGCTCTCATTCTCGGTTCCCGGTTCTCGATGTCCCTGGACCGCCCACTATCGTACCCCGGCGCCGGGAAAAATTCGATGTTTGGCCCGTCTTTGAGCGGGTCAGCGCCGCGGGGCCGAAAGCTGGCTTGAAAAAGGCCCCGAATCTGCAAGGCTAAGCCCCCGTTTCCTCAGTCACTGAACCTTACCGTTTACCTTAAGGAGGGGTACTTTGAAGCCATTCACACGAGCAACGATCATTGCCACGGTGGGCTTCGCGACTGTCTCAGCCATGACGTCCAATGCACCAGCCCAGCAAGCCGAACTGTACAAGAACCCGCAACTGCCCATCGAGACGCGCGTCAAGGACCTCGTCGGCCGCATGACGCTGGAGGAGAAGGTTGACCTTCTCTCGGGCAAGGCCGGCGACTGCACGAAGGACATCCCGCGGCTCGGCATCCCGTCGCTCCGCGTGAGCGACGGGCCGCACGGCCTCGGCTGGGGCGTGAAGGCCACCTGCTTCCCCACGGACCTCTCCATGGCGGCCACGTGGAACCCGGACCTGATCCGGCAAGTCGGCGTGGCGCTGGGCCAGGAAGCCCGGGCGTCCAACCGCCAGGTCCTGCTCGGCCCCTGCATGAACATCCACCGCACGCCGCTCGGCGGACGGAACTTCGAGAGCTTCGGCGAGGACCCGTACCTGGCCGGCCGCATGGCCGTCGCGTACGTGAAGGGCGTGCAGAGCCAGAAGGTCGGCACGTCGATCAAGCACTACGCCTGCAACAACCAGGAGTGGGAGCGGACCACGATCAGCGTCGAGCTCGACGAACGCGCGCTCCGCGAGATCTACCTGCCCGCGTTCAAGGCGGCCGTGCAGGAGGCGGATCCCTGGACCCTCATGGGCGCCTACAACAAGGTGCGTGGCCGCTGGTGCTGCGAGAACAAGTACCTGCTGACGGACATCCTGAAAAACGAGTGGGGCTTCAAGGGGTTCGTCGTGTCCGACTGGGGCGGGACCCACAGCACCGTGGACGCCGCCAACGCCGGGCTTGATCTCGAGATGCCGGGGCCGGGCGAGCACCTCAACCGGTCGCTGATCGATGCGGTCAAGAAGGGCGAAGTCAAGCAGGCGGTCATCGACGACAAGGTGCGGCGCATCCTCCGCGTGATTTTCCTGGCGGGCCTGTTCGACGCCCCGGATCCCAAGCTCAAGGGCGCGCTGGCCACGCCCGAGCACATCACCCTCGCGCGCAAGGTGGCCGAGGAGTCGATCGCCCTGCTGAAGAACGAAGGGAACGCCCTGCCCCTCAACCGCGACCAGATCAAGACCCTCGCCGTGATCGGGCCGAATGCCGAGGTCGCGCGCGTGGGCGGCGGAGGCAGTTCCACCGTGGAGCCTCCCTACGCCGTCAGCCCGCTGGAAGGCATCCGGAAGAAGTGCGGCAGCCAGGTGGCCGTGAGCCACTCCAAGGGATGCACGTCGCCCATGGAGCTCAAGCCGATTGTCTCGTCGATGCTGTCCCCGCCGGGCGCCACGAACGCCGAGCACGGGCTCCGCGCGGAGTACTTCGACAACATGAACCTGAACGGCGAGCCGAAGGTGACGCGGATCGATCCCGAGATCGACTTCAACTGGGGCGACAAGTCTCCCGACCCCCGGATCCCGGCCGACCAGTTCTCGGTGCGATGGACCGGCACGTTCACCCCCGCCATGTCCGGGGCGTACGAGCTGGGCCTGACGAGCGACGACGGGTTCCGCCTGTACCTGGACGGCAGCCTCCTCGTCGACAGCTGGGTGGACCAGGCGGGCCTGACGAAGACCGCGCCGGTCACGCTCGAAGCGGGCAAGGCCTACGACCTCCGCGTCGAGTATTACGAGAACTGGGGCGGCGCGCTCGCGCGGTTCGGATACATCCCGTCGGGCGACGAGATGGTGGGGGACGCGGTCACGGCGGCCGCGGCGTGCGATGCGGCCGTGGTCTTCGTCGGCCTCTCGCACCAGTTCGAGGGCGAAGGAAATGACCGCCACAACCTGGAGCTCCCCGGGAAGCAGAACGAGCTGATCGAGAGCGTGGTCAAGGCGAACAAGAACACCATCGTGGTGGTGATCAGCGGAACGCCGGTCAACATGAGCCGCTGGCTCGACCAGGTGCCGGCCGTCGTCGAGATGTGGTACGCGGGCCTCGAGGGCGGGAACGCCATCGCCAACGTCCTGTTCGGCGACGTCAACCCGTCGGGCAAACTGCCCATGACCTTCCCGAAGGACCTGAAGGACTTCCCATCGCAGGAGAACTACCCCGGCGCCAACGGTGTGGTCCGGTATGCCGAGGGGATCTACGTGGGCTACCGCTACTTCGACACGAAGCAGGTGGAGCCGCTCTTCCCGTTCGGGCACGGGCTCTCGTACACGCAGTTCGGGTACAGCGACCTCAAGATCGCGTACCGGATGGACCCGCAGGGGCCGAGGCTCGGCGCGAGCCTCAACCTGGAGAACACCGGCACCCGCGAGGGCTCGGAGGTGGTCCAGCTCTACGTGCACGACGTCAAGTCCAGCCTCGACCGCCCGCTCAAGGAACTGAAGGCCTTCAAGAAGGTCAGCCTGAAGCCGGGCGAGAAGAAGCCGGTCACGTTCGAGCTCGGCCGGAGCGCGCTGGCGTTCTACGACCCCGCCCGCAAGGGCTGGGTGGTCGAGCCGGGCGCCTTCGAGATCCTGGTCGGGAGCTCATCGCGGGATATCAGGCTGAAGGGGACGGTCGACGTGCGCTGAACACCGGCCTGCGCGCAGGAATTCGTCATTCGACATTTCGGCGCGCCCGCGCTATGCTTCGTGGCGCGATCAGCCGTTTGTCGAGGAGGCGCGGTGCCCAAGCGAACGATATCGCCCGAGGAATTCTGCGAAACGTTCATGGCCGGCATGGCGTTCTGCCTGATTGAGCCGCGCACGCAGCGCACGCTCTGTTGGGGCGAGCGGCTCGCCGACGCCTGCAAGGACCTGGCGCGCCTGAGGGCGGTCATGCTCACGGACACGCCCAACTACCTCGCCGAGCTCGCCAAGACCCTGGAACTGGAGTACCGGAAGGAGCACGGCCTGTTCGACGCCGTCTTCTACGAGATGGACCTGAGCGCCTCCAAGGCGACCAGCTCCGGCACCGGCGAATGGGTGGCGGTCGCGATCGAGCACAAGAGCAACCCGGCTGACGCGCACGCCGCCATGGTTCGGCTGTTCATGGCCAAGGCGCCCCTGAGGGTTCTGATCACATACCCCGGCGATCCGGACGCTGCCCACAAGCTGCTCAAGGAGTGCGCCGAGATGCTCAAGCCCAAGGACGTGCCCAGGGAAACCTCCCTCATGCGGAAATACGCCATGATCCTCGGGTTCGTGGAACAGGGCGACCTGAAGTTCAGCTACTGGGTGTTCAAGAACGGCGATTTCGTTCCCTGGACGAGCTAGCCCGGGTAAACCGGGCTCTACCTGCGTCCGTTGCGTAGAGCCCGCTTCATGCGGGCTAGCCTGCATTTTGCACGAGTGCTCGTGCAAAATGCACCCGAAGGGCCGTCGGGTGCCCGTTGTACGGGCACCCAAGGGGCTAGCCACT
>JAZDKK010000001.1:0-8128 GCA_043803015.1 Verrucomicrobiota bacterium | reverse complement strand
CAGTGAAAGACCCCGCGCCAAGTGCGCGGGGCATCTTCAGCGCAGCTTGAAGACAAGCTGCGCAGGCCCTTGCTCCAGGTCTCGATGGTGCTCAATGTATTTCCGTATGGTCTCACTCGTCATGCGGTCTCCCACCGTCCTCGCAAAGTACCCGTCCTCCCACAACTGTCCGGCCCACAACCTCGCCCTCAGCTGCGGGAACTCGCGGAACAGCTCCCGCGCGCTCACGCTTTTCAGAATCCGAACCACCTGCCCGATCCCCCACTTCGGCGGAAATGAAACCATCAGGTGGATATGATCCTGCGCGATCTCCAGTTCCTGAATCTCGATTTCGTACTCCTCCCCGATCTCCCTCAGCAGCCGTTCCGCTCGTTCCCGAACCGCCCCCTCCCGAAAGATGTCCTTCCGGTATTTCGGGCACCACACCAGATGGTAACACGTATCGTAGACCGCATGACTCGTTCGCTTGAGTGCCATGCCCACCCTTATATCACATCGAGCAAGGGCCTTTCATCAGGGGAGGCGGCCGCCTCCCCTGAACTCCTCCGCCAAGGAGCGCCTTCCTCCCCGCGGCAAGTCCGCGGGGAACCCGGCGCTGGATTTCTTGGAAAAAACACTCCCCGCGTTCATGGTCACACTTTGCAAAGTGTGACCATGCGTGAGGCTGCGGCGGCGCCAGCGAGTGCAGTCCGTTCACCGCTCGAACGGATCGCGGGCAATCGGCTGGCCGCAGTAGAGGCAGAACGGGCGCTTGCGCTCCAGTGTGCGGCCGCACTTCGGGCACGAGGCCGGCGGGCCGGGGGCCACCCGGCCGTCCAGCCGGCCGTCACGCTGGTCGATTTCGAGCACCCGGTCGATCAGCACCGAATCCTCCAGGTTGTACTTCTCCTTCAGGATGCCCCAGAGCGCCTCGGTGATCATCAGCAGGCGCTCGATGTCGTACTGGAGCATCTCGAGGTCGGTCTTGACCTGGCCCGCCTTGGCTTGAGCCTGGGCGGCCGCCGCCTGCGCGGCAAAATCCTGGGTTCCCTGGACATTCACGCGATAGAACATGGCTTCCTCCCTCCGTTGCTGTGCAGATCCTCCGTGCGCCGGAGTATCTATGGTCACACTTTGCAAAGTGTGACCATGCCCCCGTGGGGCACGGGCGCGGATTATTGTACCCCAACGCCCTCCGGAAGGAGAATCACATAGGTGGGCAGACCGAGAGCCCCGAAGTGGTCGAGCACTTCGCGGGCGGGTGACTCGTTGGGCAGTTCGGCCTGGTACTTCACCACGACGAAGTCCTGCAATCGCTTCTGCACGTCGGGATCCTTGAACGTCGTTTTGTCCATCGCAAGGCAGTTCTTGCACCAGGTGGCCCAGAAATCGATGAACACGGGTTTACCCTCCGCGCGGGCGCGGGCGAAGCCCTCGGCAAGAAGGGTATCGGACGGCCGTGCGGAGGCCCCCGTTCCCGCCGCGCCGCGGACCCGGAACAACTGGTAGGCCAGATGCCCGTAGTAGACTGCCATCACGAGGATGAGCACGCCGAAAGCGTACTTCACCCCGGTCATCCACCGGCCGGGCTTGGGCAGGACGGACAGCCCCGCCCCTGCAAACGGCCACGGGAGCGCCATGCCGAGGCCGAGCAGGAACGGCAACAGCAAACCCACGACCGCGCCCTTGCTGTACAGGTTTCCCGCCAGCAGCAGCACCGAAATCACGACCGGTGCGACGCACGCGCCCGCGAGCAGGGCCGACACCGCGCCCAGGATCAGCGCGGCCGGGTAGAGCCCTTTCTTCCCGCCGCCGGACGGCCCGCGACCCTGGAAGCGCGTGAAGTCGATCGCGATCACGTCGAACACCGCCAGCGCGAGGAGCACAAACACCACGGCGATGATGAGGTTGAACCATGGGGACGAATTCAGCGCACCGAACTTGGAGCCGGTCAGGACGGCGACCAGGCCGAGCAAACCGTACACGAGCGCGATCCCGCCGCCGTACACCGCCCCTAGGGCGAAGCCGCGCCGCCGGGAACCCGCCCGGGCGCCCGCGCCGATGATCGCCAGGTTGATCGGGATCAACGGGAGGACGCACGGGGTCAGATTCAGCCCGAGCCCGCCGATCAGGATGCCCACGATGGTCGCCAGCAGACCGAACCGGCCCGATGTCCCGGCCGACGGCGTGTCCGCTGATTTGCCCGCCGCTCGCGGCGAGGAGCGCTCGCGACGAGCCGCTCCTCGGTCAAGAAAGGAGAGAAAACCGTCCTTGCCGAGATACCCCGTTTCGGCGGCGCTCACCCTGAAGTGACTCGCTTCATCGAGCCACGAAGAAGGTCCCGCGGGTGTTTCCGGCGCCGCGCCCGGTCCCTTCGGCCCGGGTATGGCCCCGGGCGTGCCGGCGGCACCACCCAGTTCAAAGGTTTTCGTTTCCGGGAAGAAGCAAACCGTCTCACTGCACCCCTGGAAACTCACCCTCACGGTGAATCTCCCCACGCCCGTTTCGGCCTTGTACAGCGCCTCGAAGTCCTTGTTGACGACCTCTTTCTCCGCCTCGCTGAACTTGTCGAAGATGACCGCCGGCTCGGGGAGGTTGAGCGGGACCAGTGAAACGCCGTCGGCCGCCTCGACCTTGAAATGATCGGCATAGATGAAATGGCCCGCAGGGATCTTCAGAGCCACGCGGACGACCGCCGCGCCGTCGCGCGTTTCCAGGGCGGCGGATACGTTGAACGGAGACGGAGCCTGGGCGTGTGCCGCCGGGGCCGCGCACATGAGCAACCCTGCCCATAGAACCGCATATCTAAGGGCACGCATGGAACTGAGCATCCTATGTCTCCCGAAAGGCCGACGCCGGGCCGTTCATGGCGAGCCTTCACGGCGAGCCGCGGACCCCGCGACCGGTTCGCGTCCTACATTGCAAGCAGCGATTCAATGTCCGCGCGGAGCTCCCGCTCGGGCACAACGCCCACATAGTGCTTCCGCACGTTTCCGTTCCTGTCGAGAAGGAACTTGGTGGGCACGGCGCGTATGCCGCCGTAGGCGGCCTGAACTTCGGGGCCCGCGAGCCCGAGCGGGT
Source organism: Verrucomicrobiota bacterium (assembly GCA_043803015.1). Taxonomy (GTDB): domain Bacteria; phylum Verrucomicrobiota; class Kiritimatiellia; order CAIQIC01; family JAGNIJ01; genus JAZDKK01. Next base: position 5,068 of record JAZDKK010000001.1, on the reverse strand, counting down.
ACGAGAGGTTGAACCGGCTCGCGGCTTCCGCCACTTCGGACGGCGACCCCTGGTCCACGTTCATACCGATCAGCGTGAAACCCCGGCCCGACAGGTCCTTGTGCATCCGCTCGAGGGCGGGCAGCTCGTGCCGGCAGGGCGGGCACCAGGTGGCCCAGAAGTCCAGGAGCACCACCTGCCCCCTGTACGAGGACAACGAGACCAGCCCCGGCGCGCCGAGCGACGGGATCGAGAAGTCAGCGGCCGCAGGGCCCGGGGCGCCGGCGCCCGGCGCTTCCCCTTCCGACGGGGCCCTCTCGGAAGGCGGCATACACCCCGCCAGCGAAAGGGCTGCGAGAACGACGATTAGACCGGCTCGTGTATTCATGAATGTGCTCCGATGGCACCGACCTCCCTCCGTCCTGAGCATACGGCATTTCCGTCCTGTTTCAAGCGGGCTCGACAGACATGGGTCGCTACAAACTCCTTGCCGGGGCCTCGCGCGTTTTCTATACTTTTGTCGATAGAGGTGCTACGTTCGGATCTAGAGGGGGTTGTCCGCATTTCCGAGGCCGGTGGCTCGGACCAGGTGAAGCGTGAAGGATAAACAACGCTGGGGACCTCCGGGGTGGCCCTGGGAGTTGGAATTGCTTGCGCTTGTCTTCGTCCTGACCGCAATTGCCGTTCCATACTACCTCCAGTTCATGCAGGCGCCGGAGCCCTCCCAACTCTCCCTCATGGACAAGGCCGAGATGGCCCGCCGCAGCCAGATGACCACGTGGCAGGATCTCGAGGGCTTCTTCTGGGCCGTAGTGATCGTCGGCCTCTACCTCGCCCACCTCGCGATGGCCAGCGCGTCGCTCGATTTCATGTCCACGCCGTTCACTCACCTGTTCTCGCCGCTGGTGTTCTCGATGATCACGTACTATCGGCTGCATCAACTGGCGAAAGGCGCCACGATGGCCACGCCCATCGTCAGCGGGACGCCGCTCGAGATCGTCATCTGGGTCCTGGGCGTGCTCGTGATCACGTACCTGGTGGCCCGGATCCGGATGGCCCGCCTGATGCTGAACTACAGGGATATCGACTGGAACATCTCGACCCCCGCCCTGTTCGACGCCACCTACAGCCAGCTCGTGGTCCAGATCCGGCCCCTCATCTATCCGCCGCGCGTTTACCGCGCGTGCGACGACGGGATCCTGATCGAGGGCTGGTTCTACGCGATGCCCATACCGTTTGACTCGATCCACGCCGTCGACGCCGTGCACGGCCCCGCCTTCACGTCCCAGGGCTACTGCCTCGCGACCTCCATGCGCAGCATGCTCCGGATCCAGATGACCGAAAAGGCCGAACCCCTTCTCATTTCGCCGAAGGACCGGAATACCTTCCTGCACTACTGCCAGCAGCACATCGCGGCCAGGACGCCCACCACCCGGCCCGGCGAAACGAAGGCCGCCCTGATGATGGACGACCTGAGGCCGAAAACGCAGTCATTCCGCCCTCCTCCCCCGCCGTAGGGCATGAACGAGCCGTCCGCCAGCGACGTCCGGAAGTCCGCTCTGGCCATCGTGCGCGCGTTGACCGGCGCCGGCTTCCAGGCGTTCTGGGCCGGCGGATGCGTGCGCGACATGCTCATGGGGCGAACGCCGAAGGACTTCGACATCGCCACCAGCGCTTCCCCCGACCAGGTCACCACCCTGTTTCCAAGGACGCTGGATATCGGCAAGTCCTTCGGCGTCGTGCAGGTCATCGTGGACGACCGGCCCTTCGAGGTCGCCACCTTCCGCCGCGACGTGTCCTACGCGGACGGACGGCACCCGGAGGCCGTGGAATTCTCCGGACCCGAGGAGGACGCGCGGCGCCGTGATTTCACGATCAACGGCCTCTTCTACGACCCCGCCGCGGACCGCGTGATCGACTACGTGGACGGGCAGAAGGACATCGCGGCGCGCCTGATCCGGGCGATCGGAGACCCCGAGGAGCGGTTCGGCGAGGACACCCTGCGCATGCTGCGGGCGGTCCGGTTGTCCTCGGTCCTGGAGTTTGAGATCGAGGAACAGACGGCGCGCACGATTCGAAAGCTCGCCCAGCGCATGACCTCCGTCAGCGCGGAGCGCATTCAGCAGGAGCTGACCCGCCTGCTGACGGAGTCTCCGAAAGCCGGGCAGGGTCTGTTGAAACTTCGCGATCTCGGCCTGCTCAAGGTTCTCCTGCCGGAGGTGTCGGCCATGGAGGGCCAGGAGCAGCCGGCGGAGTTCCACCCGGAGGGTGACGTGTTCACCCACACGGTGTGCATGCTGGACCGGATGAGCGGGGCCACGCCGGTCCTGGCCTACTCCGTCCTCCTGCACGATGTCGGCAAGCCCCCCACGGCACGGCGCGTGCCGGGACCCGGCGGCGCGGAACGGATACGGTTCGACGGCCATGCCGGAACCGGCGCGGAGGCCGCCGAACGCATTCTCCAGAGGCTGCGCCTGCCCGCGCGCGACATCGAGGCGGTCGTGCATTGCATCCGGAACCACATGCGGTTCATGGATGTTCAGGACATGCGCCGATCGACCCTGCGCCGGCTGGTCGGCGCCCCCACGTTTGAGGTCGAACTCGAACTTCACCGGCTCGACTGCGCCTGCAGCCACGGGGACCTGGGCAACTACGAGTTCCTAGAGAGGTTCATCGAAGAGCTGAGGAACGAACCCGCCCTGCCCGACCCGTGGGTCACCGGGCACGACCTCCTCGCGCTCGGCCTGCCGGAAGGCCCCCGGATCGGGCACTGGCACCGAAAGGCCTACGAGGCGCAACTGGAGGGCCGTTTCGCAAACCGGGAAGACCTGCTGAAGTGGGTCGGGGATTCCCTAACCGAGGTCGACCGTCAGGCGTGATGCGCGACCTGGCGCGGCGGCGCCCGTCCGCGCCTGCGGAGAACCCCGCCGGGCTTCCTGCACGATGAGGTAGCGGCTGATATCGTCCGGCGTCACCAGGCCCACGAGCCGCCCGTTCTCGACTACCGGGAAGACGCTCTGCCGCAAGGCCGACATATCCCGGTACAGGCGGACCAGCGGTGTCTTCGCGAGCACGCTCACGAAGTGGCGGACCATGACATCGGCGACGCGCGCATCGGCGCCCTGGCCGTGCAGGGCGCCCAGCCAGTCCTTCCGGGCCAGCACCCCGACGAGACGTCCCTCCACTTCAACCGGGAAATCCTCCTGCTTGTGGTGGTACACGAACTCGACGCACCGTGCGATCGTGTCATCCGGGCGCAGGGTGACCGGGTCGGTCACCATGACGTCCTCGACCAGGACATCGCGCAGGAGATGCCGGACGTGGACCGAACGCTCCTCGCTCTCCGCGGCGATGAAGACGAAGACGCCGATGAGCACCAGCACAGGATTCAGGAGAAGGCCGACGAGGATGAAGCCGATGGCCAGCACCTGGCCCATCGTGGCCGAAATCGCCGTGGCGCGCGCGTGGGGAAGGAACAGGGCCAGGAGGCTTCTCAGCACCCGCCCCCCATCCATCGGGAACGCGGGCAGGAGATTGAACGAGGCCAGCACGATGTTCGCCCGCACCAGCGAGTCCACGAGACCGCCCAGGCTGGTCGGAAAGCCGTCCGCCACGGCCCATGAGGGGAATCCGCCCCGCACGGCCGCCAGGACGCAGGCGATCAGAACGTTCACCAGCGGCCCCGCGAGCGAAACCAGGAACTCCTGGTGCGGTTTCTCGGGTATGGACTTCATGCTCGCGACGCCGCCGATAGGCAGGAGCGTTACGCTGCGGACCTCCGCCCCGAAATGCACGGCCACCAGGCTGTGTCCCAGCTCGTGAAGCACGACGCACGCAAAGAGGCAGTTGATCAGGGCGAGCGCCCACAGGCTCGAGCTCAAGCCGTTGATCTTCCATCCTTCCCACGCGATCCACGCCAGCAGGAGGATGAAGGAGGCGTGCATCCGGATCGGAATGCCCGCCACGCGGCCGAGGGGAACGGACCACTTCATGACGACGTCACGCCTCCCGCCGGCCGGGTTTTCCCGCGGAGGACACCGGAGAGGCCCATCAGGAAGCACAGGAGCATCAGGATCTCGCTGTCGCCGAAGTTGTACTCGACCACGCCGTTGGTCATCAGCGCGAGGAACGCGCCGAACGTGCCCAGCGCCAGCGGCTGCGCCGGGTCGCCCGGCGGAGACCGCCGCCACGCGCCGAGCATGACGCCGAACGCCGTGCCCATCCACCACAGCCAGATCGCCAAGCCCGCCCACCCGAGTTCCAGCGCGACCTGCAGGGCGTTGTTGTGCAGATGGTCCAGGCCCGGCTGCACCCTCCAGCTGTACTCGCGCAGGTCCTCGTGCCGGACAGCGCCCCACCCCATGCCCCGGGGGTAATCCCGGAGCATCGCCGGCGCGACTTCCGCCCAGAGCACGTACCGTCCTCCCTTCGTGAACGATGACTCGGTCCTGAGCATCTCAACCCGGTCGCGGACCTGCGGCACCAGCAGAAGCCCGGCGGCGCACAGGACGAGAACCAGCACGACTTTCCACCGTCGAGCCATCAGCCCCATGACGGCGGCCGCGAAGCCGAATGCAAACCAGCAGCCGCGCTTGAAATGCAGGACCAGCCCTGCCCCGCAAGCGGCCGCCGCGGCCCAGACCGACGGATTCCGGCCCCGCGTGCCCCGGGCGATGAGCAGCGCGGCGAGGAAGCCGAGCGCCGCCATGTACATCTGCGGGTCACGCATGTTGCCGGTGTGGTAGAGCGGCACGCCCCGGCTCACCTCCACGGCCACGCGGACGACATCGTAGACGCCCCGCAGGGCACATCCCGCGACGAAGAGCACGACCGCTCGCACGGCCTGCTCCCATCCCCCCTCGCGGTCGGGCCTGAAAGCGGTCCACATCGCGAAAATGATCGGGAGAAGCAGCAGCCGGTGGCATCGGTGCAGGGTCAGTTCCGGGCGGACGCTCCACATCGAACTCAGGGCGGCCATCGCGATGAAGCACGCGACCGGCCACAGGTAGGGACTCTGGAGCCCTCGGGCGTCCCGGTGCGTCAGGAGTACCCACCCCCACACGGGAACCGCGAGAAATGCGAGAGGCTC